>JAHITR010000107.1 GCA_018817505.1 Candidatus Bipolaricaulota bacterium
TTGATCCAGAAACAGGCCAACAGCTCTTTCGCATGTTGAGGGGCAAGTGTTCCAGCGGCCAGCTCTTGTTTGTAGAAGGGGAACAGGTGCTGATCCAACCTCCCAGGATTGAGAGAATCCCATTCATTCAATTCGCAGATGACGCCGAGATGGATAAACCAGTACATCTGTAGTGCCTCGTGAAACGTTCGCGGCGCGTGCTCGGGGACATGCATGCAGACCTCTGCGATGCGATCCAGCTCACGTCGTCGGCGCTCAGGCAGATCGGGATCGGCAGCCATCTCGCGAGCTAAGGCCGCGTGTCGATGCGCAAAACAAATGATGGCATCGCAACAGATATCCATGGCCGCCAATTCATCCAAACGGGTCTGCTTGTCATCGTCATCGAGAGCGGAGATGCGCTGGCGCGATGCGGAGATCTTCTCTTGGAAGTCGCGAATTCCCAAGCGATAGATCTTGTCGTCCAATACGGCATGTCCGGGCGCCCGCTGTTCCATGAACTCTGTGAACACGCCCGCATCAAATGCGTCGTGCCATGAAGGGCTCATGGCGGCGAAGACATGCTCTCGCATCGATCGTCCTGACCAGAAGGGAATGACGGTGTCGGCATACTGCTGCTTGGTCTCAGCGGACACTCGAAACGGCGTTTTGGAGCGTGTGTCGAGGACGTCCAGATCTGCCAGCGTATGGCAGCACAGTTCAGGATAGGTCGGTGTGGACTTGGGCGCGGGGCCGCGCTCGCCGACGATCAGCTCATCCTCACCAAGGGTGATTGATTGGTGGCTGAGCAAATGATGCAGCGCCTTGGCTCGCTGAACGGGAATCGGTAGACCCTCGATACCCTCTTGTTGCATGAACTGGGTAAGCAGTAGCGCTCGTTCGCAACTCACCGATGGGGTCAGCTGCATGTTCAGATCTCGAAGTCTTCGAATACGGTCGTTCATCCAGCTATCCTCCTACGTGGACCGGGCATCCCGTCGTCTCACGCATCAGGGCTACGGCTGCGTTGATTGCCTCTTTTTCGGGCTCACAGAAGACGGCCTCAGGCAATCGCTCCAACTGCCGCCACTTGCCCTCACCCGCGCGATGATACGGCAGAAGGTGAATGGCTTCTACACATCGAAGCTGCGCAACGAAGGCAGCCAACGCGTGCCATGACTGCAAATCGTCGTTGAAACCAGGGATGAACGGAATACGTATCCAAAGGCGCTTCTTCAGGGCATCGAGTCGAACAAGATTGTCGAGGATGATGTCACTTGACTGGCGCGTCCAGCGCACATGCTGGGGAATATCGATGTGCTTCAGATCATAGAGAACCAGATCCGATACGCGGGCGACTTGCGACAGATGCTCCCAGGGCGCGAATCCGCACGTATCGAGCGCGGTGTGAATCCTCAGGTGCTGGCACGCGGACAACAGCGCGGTGGCGAATTCGGGCTGAAAAAGCGGCTCGCCGCCCGACAGCGTCACTCCGCCTCCGGATTCATCAAAGAATACGATGTCGGATTCGATTTCTGAGACAACCTCTTGCACACCCATCGTTTTTCCGAGAAGGGTCCGCGCATGGGATGGGCAAACCGAAACGCACTGGCCACAGCCACCACAGCGATCTCGATCTGTCTGAGCCACAGCGTGGGCAATGAAAATTGCTGCTTGCGGGCACGCTGAAATGCAGGCTCCGCAGCCGGTACATCGATCTGCAGAGAACAGAATCTCGGGTCTGGTTGCTTGCGATTCAGGGTTGTGACACCACATGCACGAGAGAGGACAGCCTTTCAGGAAGACGGTCGTGCGAATGCCCGGGCCGTCATGCAGGGCAAATCGCTTGATATCGAACACAGCTCCTGAAACGGTCGCAGGTGACGAAGGCATGACGAGGTCGTTACTCTTGGCGGGCACAATGGACAAACGTATCCCCAGGCGGTGGGAAGATCAAGGGAAAGAAGCCAGGTTGGATTGCCAGAAGGATCGGGCCTTTTGAGGAACTAGGGGCCGCCCCAAGCATCGACCACTTGAATGATCTGTGGTGTCCTCATTCCCTGCTCGGACAGCGTGAGTTCGAGCGTGACATTGCGATCTTGGGAGAGCAAGATCCATCCTTCGGCAACGCCCACAATGTCCCATCGTTGAGGCTCACCCGGGGATCGGTTCGAGTTGATTTCATTCCTCGTGTATTGAGATTGCCAGTGAACACAGACGTCGAAGTCAGCGCTTGCCCAATCAGGCATTCGATCTGGATCGAAGTTGGCTACAGACGAGCCTTCCACCCAGATGGCCGGATCCATGTAGATTCCGCGGGGAATAGCTGCAGTAGCTTCCTCTGTCAGTATGTTCGATCCGATGTCCAGCCACGCTATCTGCTCATCTTGGGACGATGTGCAACCCACAAGAAACCCAAGCAGGAGTAGCGCGCATAGTTGCCCTAGCCGATGGCGTCCTGTGTTCATGGTCCTAGGATGATCAGGTGTTGCTTGAGAGTCAACAGGCATAGACACATATAAGGCGAACGTAAGATTGGGTCTTGAGGGGGGCAATTCCCGCACCCATTCGATGAACCCCTTCGCACAGCGACCTCATGGGGCGACTCCGGGATGCGAACATGGACGCGATTTGCCCTTGGGGATCCTGCAGCGTTAGTGCTTCTGGCTAGGTCTCCTCTTCTGGAGCGTCCCATGCATCGACGTACTTGCGGTTCACGGATTCTGTCTCTACGCCATCTTCTGTGACGGTCCAGCGGAGATTGGTTTCCAGGATGTGGAAATTGAGATCCTTGCCCAGCAATATCCAACCCCAACCCACGCCTTGGCGAATGCGGACCAGGTCGTCGCCTGGTCGGGCGACTGTCGTCTCGGTCCGATACTCGTCTTCCCAATACACGCAGACCTCGTATTGTTCGCTTGCCCAATCGGGCATCCGCTCGGGCTCCAATTTTCCTGCGCTTGATGGGAGACCTTGCCATTCCGCTCCCCTTCTCCAGTAGGGACCGAATTCTTCGTCATAGTTGCTGTTGAGCTCGTTTTGAACAAGCAAACTGCCGGCGTTGAGATAGGTTTCTTCAGACACCGATGAACAGGACATGATCGTGAATGACAGAACGACGAGCAGGAGGAGGAATGCCATCAAGCGGGCGTTGTTCCTTCCGAAGGGTGTCCGTTGAAGGGATTGAGATTCATCCATGAAGTAGGCCTCCTTGAGGTGGCGATTGATTCCTGGCACGTTCAGAAGGATACGCAAAACCCTGCACATTGCCCATGAATCGGGCAGCTCTTCGAGTTGCTTGGAGTTTGCTGCGGCAAACTCTACGGACGCCCTTGCCAGCCAAACGTAAAGTGGGGACGGGGGGACTATCGCTTAGACGGATTCGAGGGAACCTTTGGCAACTCTGCGAGTTGCTTGGAGTTTCGAGGGAGCGAAACTCGGGAAGGCTCTCACCAACCAAA
>JAHITR010000108.1 GCA_018817505.1 Candidatus Bipolaricaulota bacterium
CGCCCGGTGCGCGAGATGGCAGTCAGCATGTAGCTCTCATCTCGGGGTAGCACAATAGAGAATTCCCAAGCTGCCGAATTGAAGGCTTCTCCCAACTCCTCGGGCTCAGTAAACTCGCCATCCACGTAGTGGGAGATATATACGGCTTCTCGCGAGGTCATGAGGTTTCTCGCAAAGATCATCGACCCGTCTGCTGTTACACAATGCAGGCGCTCGATGGCTGGAGAGTTGATCAGCGGCGAGACGGGCTTAGGAATCGACCATCCACCCTCTACACGCTCAGACACATAAATGTCGGCATGGCTCTCTACGTTGGGATTGCTGTAATACTCCATATAGAGCCGGTCGCCGTCAGGCGAAAAGATGGGTCGTGAGATCGGCACATCCAGATGCTCTGTGAATGCTGCTCGTTCTGGCTCTGTCCAGAAGCCATCGATCAGCCTCATCGTATAAAGACGCTGGCCTTCTGCTGGCGCACTGGCATACCTGTTGACATTGGTGCACCAGAACAATTCAGATCCGTCTGGCGAGAAGACGGCGGCGCTGTGCTCAAAGTTCTGCGATACGGAGACAATGCCAGGAGCAAACAGCCTGGGCGTACTGCCTGGCGGCGTCTGGCCAAGATAAGGGCCTGCTAGCGTCGTGAATTCAGTCGCAAGCGCGGGGATCGCGAGGGCAAAGAACAGAAGGATGATAATGCCGATGCGTCGAATCATAAAGACCTCCGGTGCACAGGATAGGTCAAGTGTAAAGGAGCTTTGTGAAGGTTTGGGGAAGATCGAATGCTATCTTGGGCAACAGCACGTAGCGTTCAGTGAATTGGAGCATCGTGATGTGGCGTGAACCCAATCTACAGATTACGCCTTGCCCTCCAACTCTTCCCATCGCGCGCAAAGTCCGGCCACGCGATCCTGGGCTCGCTGTTGCTGGAAATACAACTCTACAAGCTTGTTTGTGATCGGGAATTCGCCAAAGAGCGAATTCCTTCGCAGCATTGGCTTCACCAGGGACGCTCCGCTAGATCCTCCACTACACCGCTCTGCTCTCAAGTTCTTCCCAGCGAGCGTAGAGCGTGGCTACAAGCTGTTGGGTCTCTTGCTGCTCTGCATGAAGCTCTACGAGTCTGACGTGATCTGCGGCAGTGTTGGCTTCATTCAGTGCGGCTTGAAGAGCTTCCAGCGCTTCTTCAGCTTCCAGGATGGCTGCTTCCATACCTGCCAGTTCTTTCTTCTCGTGATAGGTCAGTTTTGCAGGCTGAGGTTTCGGGGTTGCATCTGCCTTTGCTGAAGCGAAGGACGGCTTTGCCTCGCCAGCAAACATGGGCTTCATGGTCCTCGTCTGATCGGCTTCCAGCCATTGGGCCACACTGGCGTAGTTACCCCAGCTGCCGTCACCATGCAGGCCGATGAGGTCGGTACACACGCGATCGAGCATGTGGCGATCGTGGGTGATAAGAACGACGGCACCCGGGAATTGAAGCAGCGCTTCTTCCAACACTTCGATCGATCGAATGTCGAGATCGTTGGTCGGCTCGTCAAGCATCAGCACATCGGCAGGCTGGCGCATCATCATCGCCATCAGCACGCGTGCCTTTTCGCCACCTGACAGCTCGCCTACCGGCATGGTCAATTGATCGACGCGGAATCCAAATTGCTTGGCCCAGGCAGCCACGTGCGTGGAGCGGCCCAGGAATGACACGTTGTCGCCTTGCGGAGCCAACGCCCGTCTCAGCGTCACTGAGAGGTCGAGTTGCTCGCGCTGTTGATCGAACAGCGCTACGCGAAGATCGGTCGCATGCTTGATTGTGCCTTTGTCAGGAGGCATGAGTTCGCCAAGCACCTTGAGCAGCGTGGTCTTTCCACTGGCGTTGTTGCCAGCAATGCCCAAACGGGTGCCTTTGCGGACATGCGCGTCCAAGTTCTTGAATAGCAGGTTCCCACCCAATGTCTTCTCCAACCCCTTGCCCGTCATCAGCTCATGCGTACGCCGTCCGCTGGCGACAAAGTCGATGGTGACGTCATCCGGCCCCTTGGATCGGCGGTTGGCTTCAGTTAGCTGATCGATCTTCTTGTGGGCGGCATCGATGCGGTAGTTGGCCTTGGTGGAGCGAGCTTGGGGCCCACGCCGCAACCATTCCACTTCGCGGCGCACGTCATTGGCCAACGCCCGCCGCTCGTGATCGAGCTCTTCCAGCAATGCTTCACGCTTTTCGAGGAAGTCAGAGTAGTGGCCATTAACACTGAACACGCCACCGGGATAGCGCGCATCAATCTCGACGATGCGATCGGTCACCCGCTCCAGGAAGTAGCGGTCGTGCGACGTGAGGATGAACGCGAACTTGGCACGCTCCAGGAATTTTTCGAGCCAATCAATGCCTGCCAGATCCAAATGGTTGGTCGGTTCATCCATCAGGAGCAGATCCGGCTCCTGAACGAGATGACAACCCAACGCCAGCCGCTTGCGCCAGCCGCCTGAGAGCGTGTCCACACGCACATCAGCGTCATCAAACCCCAGCCGTCGCAACATCTTTCGAGCGCGAACGAGTGGCTCGTGTTCTTCAAGCTCTAGATGAGCCAAAGCTTCGAGAATGGCGCTTTGCACGGTAGCATCCGGGGGGAAGACGTCGATCTGCGGAAGAAAGGCAATGCGTGCATCGTTGGAGCGATCCACCCATCCCGTATCCGGCGTCTCGTCCTCAGCAAGGATGCGCAACAGCGTCGTCTTGCCTGCACCATTGGGGCCCACCAAGCCGACACGTTCATTCGGTTGAAAAGTGATCGACAGGTCGTCAAACAACGCATGCGATGCATACGTTTTGCTGACGTTCTGTACGGATAGAATA
>JAHITR010000109.1 GCA_018817505.1 Candidatus Bipolaricaulota bacterium
AAGTCATAGCCGTAGAGCGTGTCTTCGCGGAGAGACCGCCACAAGTCGGCATTGGAGAGCTTGTCTCCGATAAGACCGCGTTCGAGCCCGTGGGTGTCGATTTCCCGATGCTGCTTGCTCGTGTAGGCCGTGACAATGTGCTGGTAGGCACCGAGCAAGAAGCCGCCAGTGCCGCAAGCGGGATCGCAGATGCGATCACCGAGCTTGGGATCGACGAGACAGCACATCATCTGAATGATGTGCCGCGGCGTGCGGAATTGACCGTTCTTCCCAGAGGACGCAATCTCGGAGAGAAGGTATTCGTACAAATCACCCTGCGTATCTTGGAACGACTGCCCTTCACTTCGTTCGCGTTCAATCTCGGTGTAGATCTCGTCGATGATGCCCGTGGCTTCCACCAGCAACGAGGCCTTGGGCAGAATGAACACGGCATCCTGCATGGCGCGGGCGAACGGGTGTTCGTCGCCACCGAGCGTTTTGATGAACGGGAAGACGCGATCGCGAACGACGCGCAGCATCTCTTCGGCTGGCAGATGACGGAACTGGCTCCAACGCAGCTCGTTCTTGTCGATCTGAACGTTGTCGAGTCCGGTGAACGTGCCCGCGAACAACGAGGTGTGTTCGTGGTTGACGAACTCGGCACGCCCCTGTTCTTCGCGATCCATGGCATCGAGCCGACGCATGAACAGCAAGTAGCTGATCTGCTCGATGGCAGTCAGCGGATTGGCGATCCCGCCCGACCAGAACTTGTCCCACAGCGCGTCGATCTTGGAGCGAATGGCTGAACTCAGCAACAGCTGCCTCCTTGCAGATTACACATGATGAGCAAGCAACCCACCATCTGCTGTCCATGCGAAGAATGTAGTAATGAGGGCTCGACATTACCACATTCCTTTGACCGATTACGCGTTTCGTGAATCAGGCATTCCCGACTAATTCGCCTGCCAGGCGAAGGATCTCGTCAATCTCGGCGTTGGTGAACAACCCTTGAATGCCGCTGGGATGAAGAAGCGTGAACGGCGCGTCAACCAGATCACGTTTCTCTACCTGTTGGCGTTGGAGGATGAAGGTGTTCAGCGTGCGCAGGAATTGGATCTGCAGACTGGTCAGATCGGTGTGCGCAGCGATGAAGGCATCGAATCGCTTGCTCACGGTTTCCTCCCACGAGGAGACATGCTCCAGACCCAGCACGTGGCGGATGAGTTGCAGGAAATGGGCGGTGCGGTTGTCGTAAATCTGCTGCAATCGCTTCTCGGTCACTTGAAGTTCGCTCGATTCAAGCAACTCAGCCAACTCATGAATTTCGTCCATCGAGATTGACTGTCCACGCTGCAATTTCTCAAGCACAGGATTGGCTTCGACGAGATCACGAATAAAGCTCTCGATCCGTTCGCGGTACGAGGCCGTGCTAAGCAAACCGAGGTTGCCGCCGAGGTCGATCTTCTCTTTGATAACGGTCATGTCGTTGAGATCTAGCTCCATCCATGGCCGTGGCCCGATGGTGCGATACTTCATCAGCGGTGCGAGCCGTTCGGCGAGTTGATGCAGATCCGCGTCAGATCCATCGATCCACCAGACTTCTTTCAGTGCGGCCTCGATGAGTGCTCGTTCCCGATTGACGAGATTGACGGTCATAGGCAATTCGTCGAGCTGTGAGCGGATGCTCTCGCGGATGGCTTCGCTGCGATCGGTCTCATCCGCAAGTCGAGCGGTCGAGTACTCGACGACGTCAATCTGGAATCGAAGGCTCTTAAGATCGGTGCTCGCCCGTGCTCGGAGGACAGGTGCGATCGTCGTTCGCAGGAACCCAAGATCATCCCCATCCATGCGGCTCCAAAAGGAGTCATCCTGTAAGCGATGCAGGTCTGCCGATGCTTGCTGAACGATGATGTTTCGCTCAGGGAGCGTTGCGAGGTCGGAGCGAAGATCGGCCTTGACCCTTTCAGCCAGTGCTGCGTCGCCAGCAGTCAGCGCAGCCTCCAACTGGTCGATGCGTGCACGGAACAGCCGGACGGGCGCGGAGACAGCCACTTGCGGCTCTCGTCCGGTGGGATGCATGTTGTGCCACTCGAAGTTGCCCCAACAGTCGATGATCAGGAAGCGATCCTTATCGGGACACCAATCCTTGCGCTGCGTTTCGCCTTCAAGGAGAACGCGCGTGCCCCTGCCGATCATCTGCCAGAACTTGACGTAGGAGTAGACGGGCTTGGCGAACACCAGATTGACGACCTCTAGCACGTCGACGCCGGTGTCGAGCATATCGACTGAGATGGCCACCCGTGGCATGTCCTTGTTCTTGAATTGATCGAGTAGCCCTCCCTTACCGTGGACGCGTGAGTCTTCGGAGACCAGCACGCGTGCCAGCCTGCCCTTGTGTTCGGGATAGAACTCGTCGAATAGCTTCTGCAGCCGATGGGCGTGATCGATCGAGATGGCGAAGATGATCGTTTTGCCAGGCAATGTTCCTGACGGATCCTTGATCGACTCCTCCATGAATTCGCGCACGATGAGGCCGTTGGTTCCCGAATTGGTCACCTTGCGTTCAAGTTCCGTTCCCTCAAAGTCGATCTCCTCCAAGTCCTTGCCCAAGGCGATCAGCTTGCGCTGTTCCTGTCGCTTGAGGGTCTTCCCATGAATACCTTCCAGCTGGAATTTGGAACGAACTTTCAGCACTTCGTAATCGCAGAGGAATGGTGGAATGTGGGCAATCGCTTCGTCAAAGGAATAGGCAAAGGATGGATCTCGCAGTTTGCAGTCGAACAGGTCATACGTGTCATGTTCGACAAAGTCCGTAGGTGTCGCGGTGAGCCCGATCTTGATCGCCGAGAAGTACTTGAGCACGTTTTCGTAGACGTTGTAGATGCTGCGATGGCTCTCATCGGCAATCACCACATCGAAGAAGAACGGCGATATGTACGTCTGGGGCGTCGTCCCATTCTGGATGAGATTGAGCATGGTTGGGTAGGTGGTGACGTAGATACGCCGATTGGTCGGGAAATCTCTATCTCCCTTCTCGGGCCAGCGCGGCTCGGCAGGGATGTGCTCCTTGAACGCATCAAGGGCTTGCTCCTGGAGTGCGATGCGATCGACGAGGAACAGCACGCGCTTCGCCCAATGCGCGCGCTGCAAAACGTCCATGAGCGCAATGGCTGTCCGTGTCTTTCCGGTTCCAGTGGCCATCACCATCAAGAACTTGCGTCGCTTAGCTTCAATGGCTTCAAGGAGGGTCCGAATCCCCTGAATCTGATAGTCGCGACCGGCAATGCCTCGGTTGATCAGTTCGATCGAAAGCGGCCTTCGCTCACGACGGCGCTTGCACATCCACTCAAGATCGTCCTTGGAGGGAAACCCGAAGATCTCCTCTGGCGGGTAGCTGTCAGAATCCCAGAAGAAGTGCTTGTGTCCATTGCTATAGAAGACGAATGGGAGTTCGACAGCATGATGGTCGCGGAGTTGTTGTGCGTATTGGAGGGCTTGCTCCTGGCCAACTTCGACTCTTCGAGAGGTTCTCTTCGCCTCCAAGACTGCGGCAGGCTCGCCATTCAACAGGAGCCCGTAGTCAGAGAAGCGCTTGTCCTCGAACTCGGAAACTGGAGGTCGCTCACGAACTTTTGATGGATTGAGGTGAATCTCGAGTTCCTCGATGACGTGAGAGCGATCCTTGACGTTCCATCCAGCAAGGGCGAGCTGCTTGTCGATGTACAGTGCTCGAGTTTGGGCTTCGGATTCGTTCATTCCTGCACTTCCTCGTCAGCGCGTTCTAATTCGGTTTCCAGTTGCTCCGGCGTAGGCAACGTATTGCGGACCTCTCTAGGAAGCAGCTGATATGCGGAGACACCCATCGGCTGGTCCATCCCTCGCAATGAGAATTCCACAGTTACGTGGTTACGCTCCTTGCACAGGATCAGGCCAATAGGCGGCTGATCGTCCTGATGTCTGAGTAGATCATCGACAGCGTTGAGATAGAAGTTCATCTTGCCAGCGAATTCGGGCTTGAACGCCTCGACTTTCAGGTCAATCACGACGTAGGCGCGGAGGATGGTGTTGTAGAAGAGGAGATCGAGGTAATAGTCCTGATCGCCGATTTCCAGGTGATACTGGCTTCCCATGAAGGCGAATCCCTTTCCCAGCTCAATGAGGAAGTCCTTGAGGTGGTCGAGAAGTGAGCCCTCCAGTTCTCGCTCGCTGATGTCGTCGGTGAGTCCGAGGAAGTCGAGATTATAGGGGTCCTTGACCAGCTCCCGCGCCAAATCCGACTGTGGCGCGGGCAGTGCGTGCTCGAAATTGGTGAGTGCTTGGCCCTGGCGGCCGTAGAGGTCGGACTCGATCTGGTGAACGAGAACAGCGCGCGACCAGCCGTGCTCAATCGTTTGTTCGGCGTACCAAAGACGTTCAAGAGGGTGTTTAAGCTTGGATATCAGCTGAAGGTTGTGCCCCCACGGAATTTCTCCAACAACCTGTGGGAGATTCTCGCCATCCACTTCTCCAACAGTTTGTTGGAGTTCTTCGACCTCTTCTGTCCAGGCCAGATAGAACGCCCGCATGTTCCAGAGGTTCTGGGGTGAGTAGCCCTTGAGATCTGAAAACTCTGCTCTTAGGTCTTGCGAGAGACGCTCCACAACTGATTTTCCCCAGCTCTCCACACGCTGTCGCTCGACGATCAGCTTGCCAACATCCCAGTGCAAAGCGATGAGTTCCCTATTAACAGCCAAGGAGGCGCGAACCCGCGCCGTGCGAATTCGCGATTTCAGATCGTTGAGCAGCTGCGCATAACCAGCAGGGATCTCAATACTTTGTGCAGGAGGTCGCTGCACAATCCCGTCCTCTCGCTCTTCTGGAACCCGCAGATCCCTGGAACTAGACATCTAACCCAGCTCCTTTGGTTTCTTCCGAAGCCTGTTTGTGATTACCCCCACAAACCAAAACGCCCCTGACATGGTTGTCATGGGCGCTGATCAATCTCATGTTGCAGCTTGCTGGTGACACGTTCACACGCTTGTGTGTCCTTTCTGCTGCCTAGTTTCACTAACGTTCATGAATTTTACTGCGAATGGGATGATTGGGCAATGGAAACGCGACACAGTCTTGGCCTTTCTGGTTGCACTCCTTCAAGCCCCTCATGCGCTTCATGTTGAAGATCTTGATTGTGGACGTTTTCTCTCATGCTCGATGTCACACGGCAAGCCGCGAACCAGGATCTGGTCGGCGGCGCAACAGCGTCTCAAGAAGGCTTGACTCAACGCAAAGGCGGTGAGCCGGACCCTGCTAGCAGAACTTCTTCCAGTTTTTCGCCAATCCCGATGGATTTCCGATGCCCACCCAGGCAAACAGGATGATGACAAACAGCCACAACCCGGCGGCCTGCCAATAGGTAATCAGCGTTGGAACCAACTGCAGTTGCACCAACACGCCATTCCATAGAAGTTTCAGGATCCAGCTGAAGAAGAAATAGGCGGCAATGCCACCCCCTGTAATCAAACCACGTAAAAGCTTCATGAAATCCTCCCCTTGGTTCTTTGTGCCAGTCTTTGCAAGTATGTTCGACAAATCACGCAAACGGTTCATTGGGTGTCTTGATGAGTTTGTCACAGTCACCGAAGCGATGACGCTTGAGCCCAATCTGATGTCCCAGCACCTGCGGTCGGATTGGTCCAAGAGAGCATGTCGTGATC
>JAHITR010000110.1 GCA_018817505.1 Candidatus Bipolaricaulota bacterium
CTGCGCAGGTTGGACGCGGCACGATGTATCGGGTAGTCTGACCTTTCCCAACAGCCCACCCCAAGGAGATGCCATGATTGCCGTGACCTTTGACCAAATCAAAGTAGCCTATGCTCAGGCCACCGTATTCGCCGACCTCACATGGGATGCGCACGATGATCGCGTGGTCGGCTTGGTGGGCCCCAATGGCTGTGGGAAGAGCACGATCCTCAAGGCCATCACCGGCGAGGTCCGTCCCAGTGCAGGTGCGATCTCGACGCGGTCCAATTTGACCGTTGGCTATCTTCCACAATCTGTGAGCTTTCCTGAACAGGCGAGCGTGTTTGAGACCGTTCGTCATGGCGCTGTCGAACTCTCCAAAGTTGAGGAAGAATTGGCAAAGGTCGAGTCGCAGTTGATCGATCCTGCGGTGTATGAAGATGAGGATGCCCTCACGGCCGTTCTGCACGAACAAGAAGCACTGCTGGAGGCCTACAATCGGCTGGGTGGACCGAGCCTGGAATCGCGCATCCGCTCCGTCCTGCATAGTCTTGGATTCCGAAAGAGCGATTTCGACCGCTCAGTGAGCATTCTATCGGGCGGACAGAAAAAAATGGTGGGCTTGGCAGCCCAAGTGATCAATCAGCCGGGTCTGCTGTTGCTGGACGAACCTGACAACCACCTCGACTTCGCCGGGAAAATGTATCTAGAGCAATTCCTGCGCAACTACAACGGCGGGATCATCATCGTCTCTCATGATCGTTATCTGTTGGATCTGGTGGTCGATGAAATTGCTGAGCTGGAAGGCGGGATCCTTACGCGGTTTCCTGGCAACTACTCGGAATACGTTGTCGAGAAGGAGCATCAACGCGCCCTGCAAGAGAAACGGTTTGCCGATCAGCAGAAAGAAACGCGGCGACTGGAGCAGTCTGCCAAGCGCTTGCTGACGTGGGGGGCTGTATTCGACAACGAGAAGTTCATTCGTCGTGGGCAGAACATCCTCAAGCGGATTGAACGCATGGACAAGGTCGAACGGCCGTATCAACAGCGCGAAATGAGACTGTCGATTGACGGATGGCGCGGCAGCACGGTTGTGCTGGAAGCCAAAGGCCTGTCCAAAGTCTATCCTCTCAGTGACGGAAGCAGCGAAACGAAGGTCGTTTTGGATCACCTTGATTTACTCGTCCGACATGGCGAGCGCGTGGGCTTGGTGGGTGCCAATGGTTCTGGAAAATCGGTGTTGTTCCGGCTGATTCGTGAACAAGAAACTCCCACATCTGGAGACGTCACTCGCGGGCCCAGTGTGGTGACTGGCTACTACGCGCAAGAACACGAAACCCTCAATCTTGATCTATCGTTGATCGACAACCTGCGCCATGCAGCCGGTGTCTCAGATACGCGTGCCATGCAAGTGTTGTTGAGATTTGCGTTTACCTATGACCAAGCGCGGCGCCCGGCAGGCGATCTATCGGGTGGCGAACGCAGTCGCCTTCAGCTGGCGATGATCGTCCTACAGCGTGGCAATTTTCTCATGCTCGACGAGCCGACAAACAACCTCGATATTCGTTCCGCCGAAATCCTGGAAGATGCGTTGGGCGAATTGGAAGGCACGGTGCTGGTCATTTCGCACGATCGCTACTTCCTTGATCGCGTCGTCGATCGCATCGTGGAACTGAAGGACGGCAAGCTCGTCAACTACGCAGGCGGCTACTCTGAATATGCAGACAAGGTGGGATTGCATCCTCAGTCCGATGCAGAGGCAGGATCGTGAGAATCGCGCTGATTTCAGACACGCACATTCCAACCAGTTTGGATCGTCTGCCTGACGCATTGCTCAGACAGATTGCCGGAGCCGACGCCATCCTTCATGCCGGTGACATCGTTTCCCAGCGCGTGCTGGACACATTGAGCGCGATCGCGCCTACTACAGCCGTTGCCGGGAATATGGATCCGCCTGAAGTCGCAGGCAACCTCTCGGATCGCGAGCTGCTGGCCTTGGGTGACCATGTGATTGGTCTCAAGCACGGACATCAGCCACACGGCCTTCAATCCCATTACATCGGGCAATCGTATGAATCGCACGCGATGGACGTCTTCTACCAGCTGATGTCCTCGCAATTGCCTGGAGCCGACATCATTGTCTTCGGACACTTCCACAAACCGGTGGTCAAGGAGTGGAAGGGCATTACATTCATCAACCCCGGTGCAGTCGCCAGCCC
>JAHITR010000017.1 GCA_018817505.1 Candidatus Bipolaricaulota bacterium
CGCGATATGCTGGAGAAGTTGCGTCCACGCTTGACCTAGCACCGTCCCAGCCCAGCGCGCCCCGACTTCATTGTTCGGCAACCCCAAATGCAAGAACGCCTCTTGCGTGAATTTGCAAGAGGCGTTCTTGACTCATTTGCTTTCTTGACGACGACCGTCCCCTATTCTCCAGACTCGACAAGCATGATCCGCGCCATCTGCGCACCATCACCTTGTCGTGGTCCCAATTTGAGGACACGCGTGTATCCGCCGTTTCGATCCTTGAATCGCGGACCAAGCTCATCAAATAACTTGGTGACCGCTGCCTTGTCTCGGATGCGGGAGAATGCAATGCGCCGCGCATGCAGGTCCCCACGACGCGCCAACGTAATGAGGCGTTCAGAGAACCGCTGACTCGCTTTGGCCTTCGTCAACGTTGTATCCAAATGCTCATGCATGATGAGCCCGGTAGCCAAATTGGCTAGTACGCTTTTCCGGTGACTGCGCACCATGCCGAGCTTATCGACATTGTTTCTATGCCTCATGACGAATCTCACCTTCACTTTGTAGAGAGTAGCCCAGCTCTTCCAATCGATCTTCGACTTTGCTCAGCGTCTTGCCGCCGAATCCGTGAATGTCAAGTAATTCCTCACGGGGACGGGAGATCAAGTCATGAAGCGTCACGATGTCCGCCTCTTGAAGGAGGTTACACGCACGCTGATCGATATTCAGGTCAATCAGAGAGATCGACAGCTCTTCAGCTTCGACTTCTTCTGCCTCATCCACGGAAATGCCGTACGGATGCTCAGCGAAATCACTGAACAGGTCGACGTGTCGTTTAAGAATTCGGCTCGCCTCAGACAGCGCCTCTTCAGGCTTGATGCCGCCATTGGTCTCCAACTCAAGGACAAGTCGTTCGTATCCCGTCTTGCCCCCCACTCGTGTCTCTTCACTATGGTAGTTTACGAGTCGGACAGGGGAGAAATCCGCATCGACTGGAATCACCGAAAGGGGTGAGTCCTCTAGGCTATTCATTTCTGAAGCCACATAGCCGAATCCAGTTTCTACTTCGATTTCCACGTCCAGCTCTCCGTCCTTGCTGAGCGAAGCGATATGGAGATCCCGATTGATGATCTCGACGCCTGGAGGTGTATTGATGTCGGCAGCCGTAACTTCAGCAGGCCCCTTGATCACCAACGTAAGCCGTTGCATCTCATCGCCAGTCATTCGTAGTGAAAGACTCTTGAAATTGAGAATGATCTCCAAGACGTCTTCGCGGACGCCCTCGATCGTATCGTATTCATGATACTTTCCTGCAAAACGGACGCGCACGACGGCAGCGCCGGGAATAGCGGAAAGCAACACCCGACGCAACGAGTTCCCGAGCGTGGTCGCAAAACCACGCTCAAGCGGCTCGATTGAAATCTTCCCGCTAGTTTCCGTTAGTTCTTCGATCTTTATCCCTTTTGGGAAGACAAGCTCGTCCATGTCGCCTCCTAGCGGGAGTAGAACTCAACGATCAGGTTGGTGGCGATCGATAGACCAATCTGCTCAACGTTTGGCGCTGTGACCAGTTGGAACTTCATCGCATCGACATTCTTATCCAACCACGTAGGGACTTCTCGTCCCTGGTTTGAGTCAATGATCGCTTTCATTCGACTACGGCGCCCTTCTTTGATGGCCACAAAGTCACCCTCTCTGAGGAGCATGGACGGCACATTCGACGCTCGTCCGTTCACCTCAAGATGACCGTGAACAATCATCTGTCGCGCTTGCTGGCGGGATGAGGCAAAGCCGGCTCTGTAAACGAGATTGTCAAATCGTCGCTCCAACAAGACCAACAAGGCTTCACCCGTGACGCCCTTCCTGCGCTTGGCTTCCGCAATGTAGTTGCGGAACTGCTTCTCGCGTACGCCATAAATCCGTCGCGCTTTTTGCTTTTCACGCAAGTGAAGAAGATATTGACTTCTTCGCGGTCGCCGTTTCTTGGGCCCTTCTCCCGGGGGTCGTGATCGCGAACTCATCGCACAAGCACGCGAATAGCAACGATCCCCTTTCAGGAAGAGTTTCTCGCCCTCTCTGCGGCACTGCTTACATTTTCCTCCAGTATCTCGACCCATTATCGTCTCCCCTTGCTGTGGGAAAGCGGAGTTACGTTATTCACTTCTTCGACGCGGATCCCAGAAGACTTGATTGTCTGAATGACGGATTGCCTCCCTGAACCTGTCCCCTTCACGAAGACAGCCACGGAACGAATCCCGACATCCTTCATTTCCCGAGACAATGACTCTGCGGCAATCTGAGCAGCGTATGGAGTACCTTTTCGAGACCCTTTGTAGCCAACAACGCCCGGCGATTTCCACATGACTGGGTGCCCGTTCATGTCGGTAATCGTAATAATGGTATTGTTGAACGAGGCGTAGATATGAACCTGGGCACGCTCAAGCTTGAAAGTTTTCGCCATAATAGCCGCTACCTCTTCTTACCCGCCTTCGCAGGGCGTGGTCCTTTCCACGTCCGAGCGTTGGCCCGAGTCCGCTGTCCACGCGCCGGTAGGCGCCTCGCATGTCGAGATCCGCGATACGAACTGATGTCCTTCAAGCGTTGAATGCTTGATTGAATCCTTCGCCGCAAATCACCCTCGACCATGAATTGTTCCACTTCACGGCGTAGGTTGTTGACCTCGTTTTCGGTGAGATCCTTCACCCGCACGTCGGGAGAAATCCCTGTCTTATCGATGACCTCAGCCGCACGCGTCGAACCGATCCCGTAGATATACGTCAACGCGATCTCGATTCGCTTGTTGTTCGGCAGATTCACACCTGCTATTCGCGCCATTGATACTCCCCCTACCCTTGCCGCTGCTTATGCTTCGGATTCCGACAGATCACGCGCACTCGACCCTCACGCCGGATGACCTTGCAATTGGCACACATCTTCTTGATAGAAGCTCGTACTTTCATAATGTCAAGCGTAGTTATTATGACTCACGATAGACAATCCTGCCCTTGGTCAGATCATAGGGTGAAAACTCGACGATCACACGGTCTCCGGTAAGGATACGGATATAGTGTTTTCGGATTCTCCCCGAGATATGACACAGCACGACATGATCGTTGTCGAGTTTCACTCGAAACGTTGAATTGGGAAGAGATTCGATAACCTCGCCCCGAACTCGCAGCACGTCTTTCTTTGCTCCGCGTTGTTTCTCGTTTATAGCCACTACGCTTTTTCGTCACCTCCTAGCGTTACGACGACTGTTCCGTTTTCTGTCAGCACAATCGTATGCTCAAAATGCACAGACAATCCACCCGATCCCGTGACGACGGTCCAGCGATCAGCTAGGACCCGTGTTGCCATCGAATCGACCTTGATCATCGGCTCGATAGCCATCGCCATACCCGGTCGCAATCGTGGTCCATGACCAGGCGGTCCGTAGTTGGGAATCTGCGGATCTTCGTGCAAAGCTTTCCCGATTCCATGCCCGACATATTCCTTGACTACGTAAAACCCTGCCAGTTCGACATAGGTCCCGATAGCGTGTGAAATATCGGACAAACGGTTTCCTATCTTAACTTGTTCAATTCCTTCCCACAAGCTACGTTCACCAACATCCATCAATCGTCGAGCCGTTTGGTCGACTTGGCCGACACCCACTGTCGTGGCCATATCCACGTGCAGTCCGTCTCGCACCAGCCCAATATCGATCGAGAACACATCTCCCTCTTCGAGCCTTCGCTCCGGCGAGGGAATCCCGTGTACGACTTCTTCGTTGATTGACGCATTGATCGTCGCCGGATAGCCGGAGTAGCCCTTGAATGAGGGGATACCCCCGGCGTCTCGAATCAGTGCCTCCGCCATGTCATCGAAGAACTGGGTTGTACGCCCTGGCTGAACCTGCTTGCACAAGGCGTGCAGGGTTTGAGCCAGAAGCAAACCGTTCTCTTGCATGACGGAAATCTCGGCCGATGTCTTCAGTTCGATCATGCGGTCAGAATGTCAATGATCTCCGAGAACACTTTCTCGGATCCTGCCAAACCATCCAGCGTTCGTAACACTCCCTGCCGTTTGTAGTAGTCGATCAGGGGTGCTGTCGATCGCTCGTAAATATCGTATCGATTGGCGATGACGTCGGTCTTGTCGTCATCCCGTTGATACAACTCACCGCCACACTTGGCGCAAGTCGTTTCGCCTTCTGCGAGATTAAATGTCAAGTTGTAAATCTCGCCACAGCCTTTGCAAACCCGCCGGCTGGTGAGTCGCCGAACCACTTCATCACGAGCAAGGCCAATGTTGAGGACGACATCAATGGTAGCAAACCGGCCCAACGCCTCAGCCTGGGCCGTGGTGCGCGGAAATCCGTCCAACAGAAATCCCGCGTCCGCTGCTTCGATTCGCCCTCGAATCATATCAATGATCAGTTGATCGGGAACAAGATCGCCCCGATTCATGAATTCCTTGGCCGTTTTGCCAAGATCGGTTGCGCGGGCGACTTCGTCACGGAGAATGTCCCCTGTGGACAGATGCGTCAGACCATATTTGTCAACGATCTGCTTTGCCTGCGTGCCCTTGCCCGCGCCAGGAGGGCCAAGTAGAACCACGTGGGTGCGTGCCACTAGCCTCTCCTTCCCAACAAGCCACCCGACTTGGTCAGCGACTCGTAGTGTCGCATGACAAGGTGCGTCTCGATCTGCATCAGCGTATCGATACCCACACCCACCACGATGAGCAACGAGGTCCCACCAATGAGGAACATGGTTTGAGAACCACTCAGCGTCGACAGCAGGTAGGGCAGCACGGCCACTGCGGATAGAAACAACGCGCCAACCAGCAGCAACCGTCCGAGGATGCTTGAGATGTACTCGGCCGTCGGTTTGCCAGGGCGAACGCCGGGAACGAACCCGCCAGCTTCGCGAATATTCTTGGCGACGTCATTGGGATCAAACACAATGGAGCTGTAGAAGTACGTGAAGAAGAAAATCAACAGAACGTAGCAGGCGATATACAGCGGGCTTCCCTGTGCAAACAGAGCCGAAGCCCGGGCCCAACCAAAGGCGCTGAAGATCGTGATTGGGAACGTCAGCAAGGCCATGGCAAAAATGACCGGAATAACGCCCGACTGATTCACGCGCAACGGAAGATGCGACGAGTGTCCACCGTAAATTCTTCGGCCCATCGTCCGCTTGGCATATTGAATCGAAATCTTGCGCTGCCCTTGCTGCACCATCACCATGCCACCAATGACAACAATGAGCAGGACGATGAACGCGATCCCCCAATAGGCAGGAACTGAACCCGTTGAGATCTGCACCCACAGTTGATTCAAGCTGGCCGGGAAACGAGACAGGATACTGATCATGATGATCAAGCTGATTCCGTTTCCAATACCATTTTCAGTGATACGCTCTCCCAACCACATCAGGAAGATCGTTCCCGTCGTCAATGTCACGATGGTGGTTGCATAGAACCACAGCGTCGCATCCACAGGAAACGCGTTCCGAATGATCGACGAGAAGGCAATCGCCTGAACGATGGCCAACCCCACGGTAGCATATCGCGTGTAGGACGTGATTTTTCGACGTCCTTCTCGACCTTGTTGCTGCATTTCCTTGAGCTTGGGGATGACCGACGTCAGCAAACTGAAGATAATCGAAGCATTGATGTAGGGCGTCACGCCCAATGCAAACAGGGAGAAGCGCTGCAATGCGCCCCCGCTGAACATATTCATGAAGTCGAGAAGCCCGCCACTGTCAAAGGCAGTAATCGCATTCAAATTGACGCCGGGAACGGTAATGTGCGTTCCTAAACGAATAACAATGATTGCACCCAAGGTGAACAGAATTCGCTTTCGCAGTTCCGGAACCTTGAAGAGACTCGCGAACTTCTCCCACATGCCTAAATCACCTCGGCCTTTCCTCCAGCTTCCTCGATCTTGCGGACGGCCTCGGCAGCAAACCGATGCGCGCGTACCACAAGCGGTTTGGTCAGTTCTCCTCGACCGAGAATCTTGACCAATTCGACCTTGCCTCTCACCAATCCGCCTTCGCGAAGGCGATCCGGTGTGATCTCATCGTTTGCCTTGAATAGGTTGTTTAGTGTGTCCACATTGACGCAGCCATATTCGACACGCGCATGGTTAATGAAACCACGCTTTGGGAAGCGCATCCAGATCGGTGTCTGGCCGCCTTCATATCCCAGACGGGTTCCGCCGCCAGAACGAGAGTTCTGACCGCCGTTTCCGCGGCCGCTTTCATGGCCACCTGAACCGGATCCATAACCCCGACCGATTCTCTTTCTACGATGATTGGCACCCTTGGTTGGATGCAGATCCTCAAGTCGCATTCTTGACCTCCTGAGTTTCCACACCCATGGCGAGAACCTGTTCGATCTGCTGACGACTTCGCAGTTGTCCCAATCCCTTCAGCGCTGCTTTCGATAGGGTCAATGGATTCGTCGTCCCGATGGACTTGGTCAGGATGTCTTTAATTCCCGCCAGGCGACAGATAGCCCCTACCGTTGTGCCGGCAATGACGCCGGTTCCTGGAAAGGCCGGCTTGAGCAAGACATTGCCAGCCTTGAACTTCCCGTTGATTTCGTGAGGAATCGTTCCACCGTCTAGATTCACGGTCACAAGGCTCTTCTTGGCATCGCGAATGGCCTGTTGAATGGCAAGTGGGATTTCAGTCGTGCTTCCCATGCCCACGCCAACGTGGCCCTTTCCGTCGCCCACCACCATGGTGACGCGGAACCTAAGATTCCGTCCACCCTTGGTGACCTTGCTTACGCGGCGAATGTCGATAATTTCATTCTCAAACTCATCTTGTATACGTTGATTGCGACGCATCAGAACTGCAATCCCCCTTTGCGACAAGCATCAGCAAAAGCCTTTATGACGCCGTGATAGACGTGCCCACCGCGATCAAAAACGACCGCCGTGACGCCTTTTTCCTTCGCACGTTCTGCCAGGATTGCGCCCAGCTTCTCAGCAGAAGCAATATTGGACCCGTGCAATTCTTCACGAAGAGCTGGCTCGAGCGTAGAGGCTTGCAGTAGCGTGACTCTAGCCTCATCGTCAATGACCTGCGCGTAAAGATGACGCAAGGTCTTGGCGATGCACAATCGCGGACGAGCACTTGTTCCGGAAACCTTCTTCCGAAGTCGCAGGTGTCGTTTCACGATGTCTGCGGCACGATTAAATCTTGCCATGTATCTCACTCCCCCTACTATGCACCAGGGCCGCCCATCTTTCCGGCCTTCTGAATGACCTGCTCGTCTTTATAGCGAATGCCCTTGCCGTCATAGACATTGGGTTTGCGGAACTTCCTAATCTCAGCGGCCGCTTGCCCAACGCCCTGTCGATCCGCTCCACGTACGATGATTTCGTTCGGATTCGGGACTTCGACTTCGATGCCCTCGGGGATCTCGTATTCCATGGGATTGGAGTAGCCGAGATCAAGAATAAGGGTCGAACCTTGAAGCCGGGCTCTGTAGCCCAAGCCGCGTACGACCAATCCCTTTTCCCAGCGTTCAGACACCCCGTGCACCATGTTCGCCAACAGGCTGCGATACAGCCCGTGGAAAGCACGATACTGTTTGCCCTCTTTGACGCGCGTGACAGTTGCCTGTGCGTCATCCACGGCGATCTGAACCATATCCGAACGGAACGCCTGTTCAAGACGTCCGAACTTGCCTTCGACTGCGAATCTACGACTGTCGACGGTCACTTTCACGCCATCAGGAATCGCAATAGGTACTTTGCCTACTTTAGACATCTTCGATTCTCCCTACCAGACTTCACAAAGGACTTCGCCGCCGATACCGCGCATCTTGGCGTCCCTGCCTGAAATAATGCCTTGCGAGGTGGAAATGATGCTGAGCCCCATTCCGCCAAGCGGTTGCGGCACATGGTCTTTTCCGACGTAGACCCTGCGGCTCGGCTTGCTGACCAAACGTATCGTGCCAATCGCACAAACTGTGTCTGCACGGTCACCTTGATACTTCAATTCGATCTTCAGCTCGGGCTGGGGATCCTTCTCCACAACTTCAAATCCGCGTATGTATCCCTCAGACTGCAAGATTTTTGCGACTGCCTCTTTCATCTTCGAATGAGGCATCGTTACAGATGAATGAAAACGCGAGTTCGCGTTTCGAATCCGTGTCAGCATGTCTCCAATTGGATATGGAATCATCTTACCAACTCGCCTTTCTCACGCCCGGGATTTCTCCGAGATGAGCCATCTTTCGAAAACAAAGCCGGCAAATGCCATAATCGCGAATGTAGGCATGAGGGCGCCCGCACAAGGAACATCGAGTGTATCCTCGTGAACTGAACTTCGGCGTCCGCTTGGTTTTCACAATCAGTGCTGTTCGTGCCATGTCGCCCCCTTAGTCGTTGAATGGGAAGCCTAGCGCCTTGAGCAAGGCATACCCTTCCCTGTCCGTTCTTGCCGTCGTTCCGATCGTGATGTCCATTCCCTGCGACTTCACGATCTCGTTGTAGTTGATCTCGGGGAACGAAAGCTGTTCTCGCAGACCCAACGTGTAGTTCCCTCGTCCATCGAATGCCGATGAGGACAGGCCGCGAAAATCCCGGATACCTGGCAACACAGCGTTGAACAAACGATTCAAAAACTCATAGGCTTGGTGTCGCCGCAGTGTCACCTTGCAACCAATCGGATCACCCTGGACAAGCTTGAAATCGGAAATCGATTTCTTTGCCTTGGTGATGATCGGCTTCTGCCCTGTGAGTTTGGTCAGATTCTTGACCGCGCCCTCCAGAACTTTGGGATTGTCTTTGTCTCCAACGCCCATGTTAATGGTGACTTTGACGACTCTTGGAATTTCCATGATGTTGGACAAGCCGAGTTCGTCCTTCAGCTTCGGAGCTATCTCTGTTTGGAAGCGTTCGCGCAACATGATTATTCGAAATTCTCCCCGCACTGCTTGCAGCGCCGCAATTTGATACCTTCTACATTCACGAAGCCGATGCGCGTTGGTTCATCACACTCTGGACAGATCGTCAGAAGGTTCGATAGATTGATCGTCCCTTCACGCTGAATGATTCCAGGCTGACGCAAGTTCTGTGTCGCTCGCTGATGCTTGGTGATCATGTGCACGTTCTCGACAATGGCACGGCCACGTTCAGGGTGTACAGCGAGTACTCGGCCGATTTTCCCTCGGTCGTTCCCTGCGAGAACCTGAACTCGATCACCTTTCTTTACCTTTTTCATGACCGCTATCTCCTATAGAACTTCTGGTGCAAGCGAAAGGATTCGCATCATCTTCTTCTCTCGAAGCTCACGAGCCACAGGACCAAAAACGCGCGTGCCAATCGGTTCGCCTGCCGGATTGATCAACACAATCGCATTGTCATCAAACCGAACGGAAGTTCCGTCCTTGCGTCGAAAGGGCCGCCGCGAGCGCACAATGACACCGCGAACGATTTCGCCTTTCTCGATGTCGCTGGTGGGAAGCCGCTTACGTACGGAGGCGACTACAATGTCTCCAATGACACCCTCGGCTCGATTCGACGGTCCGAGTACGTTGATGCAGCGTACCAGCTTCGCGCCGGAATTGTCGGCGACTTTGAGCATCGTTTGCATCTGAATCATGGCTAGACCTCCGCTCGCTTCAGCACTTCAACCAAGCGCCAGCGTTTCAAACGGCTCAACGGGCGACATTCCTGAATCTTGACCATGTCGCCGATGGCTGCAGACTCTTGCGCATCATGCGCATGGAACTTGGTGTGCCGACTGATGTGCTTGCGATATTTCTTGTGCAAGGTGCGGTCTTCTACACGCACGACAATCGTTTGCGTCATCTTGTCACTAACAACCTGTCCAATCTTCGTCTTCTTCATGACCTGGTCGCCCCCAGCTTGCGCTCCGAGATGATTGTCATCGCCCGTGCGATGTCCTTTCTCGTCTTCAGCAATTCTGCGCTGTTGTCGAGCTCTCCTGACGCGCGCTGGAATCGCAAATTGAAGAGCTTCCGCTTGAGTTCGGATTCGTGATGCACAAGCTCTTCGGGCGTTAACTCACGCAATTCAACAGCCTTCATACCTCTCCTCCAAGAACAATTCGCTGTTTGAGTTTCGTCCGAATGGGAAGCTTGTGACTAACCAATTCGTGTACCCGCCTCGCTTGTCGATCCTCAAGACCGGAAATCTCAAACAGGATGGTTCCCGGTCGAACGACGGCGACCCAATGATCCACAGCACCTTTACCCTTTCCCATACGAGCTTCTGCGGGATGCTTGGTAATCGGCTTGTCGGGAAAGATACGGATCCATACGCGTGCGCCACGCTGAGTGGTTCGTGCGATCGTTGTTCTGCACGCTTCGATCTGCGCACTCGTGATCCACGCCGCGTCCAATGATTGGATACCGTACTCGCCGAACGTGACTTGTGCGCCTCGAGCTGCCATTCCTCGGCGCTTTCCACGGAATGTCTTTCGATGTTTTGTTCGTCTTGGGAATAAAAGTGCCATTTTAGTTCGCCTCTTCCCTCTGGCCCTTGCGCGGATGCTCACCACGGAAGATCCAAACCTTGACACCAATGTTTCCGTATTTCGTGCGAGCTTCCACCAAACCGTAATCAATGTCGGCTCGAATCGTCTGAAGCGGAATCCGGCCTTCCTTCATCGTAATGGAGCGAGCAATGTCAGTACCGCCAAGACGCCCGCTGATCTTGAACTTAACGCCACCTGCGCCTGCGCCCATGACGCGCCGCATCGCTTCCTTCATGGCGCGAGCGGGTGCCGTACGATTCTCAATCTGAATGGCCAGATCCTGGCCAACCAACCGCGCTTCCAAGTCAGGGCGCTCGATCTCTTGAATGGACACTTTCACAGTGCGTCCAGTCAGATCTTCAAGTGCAGCCTGCAGCAATTCGATCTCGGAACCGCCGCGGCCAATGATGATGCCAGGACGTGCTGAACGAATGACGATCGATACACGATCCTCTTTCGACCGCTCGATATTGACTTCGGAGACAGAGGCTCGTCGATATCGTTCAGTAATCAAATCGCGAATGCGCTTGTCTTCATTAATGTATTCAGGGGCCAGTTTGGGGTTATACCAGTTGGAAACCCATTTCCGGTTGACCCCGATTCGAAAACCCAATGGATGGATCTTCTGGCCCATTATTCACTCTCCCTGTCGCCGACAACGATCGTGATGTGACTCGTTGGGCGGCGGATAATATCAGCCCTGCCGTATGCACGGGGGCGGAGGCGGCGAAGCGCTCGGCCCATGTCTGCGGTTGCCTCGACCACATAGAGCGCATCTACGTCGATGTCGTAATTGTTCTCGGCATTCGCAATGGCGGATTCCAGTGTTTTGCGAATGGGCCTTGCCGCCTTCTTGCTAGAAAGCTGCACGATACGCAAGGCGTCATTGACGTTCTTACCACGAATGGCATCAATCACCAATCGTGCTTTACGCGTAGACATGCGTACATACTTGGCAACAGCTCGTGCTTCCATGATTCGCTCTCCCTACGTGAGGCCCGCAGCCCTCTTTTTCTTCATTCCACTATGGCCTCGGAACGTTCGCGTGGGAGCAAATTCGCCCAGCTTGTGTCCCACCATATTCTCAACAATGTAAACGGGCAGATGTTGCTTCCCATTATGGACTCGAATCGTCAGGCCGACCATGTCGGGGATGACCATCGAAGCACGTGACCACGTGACAATGTCATCAAGCTCTCCGCGCTTGGCACGCTGAACCTTCTTGAGAAGGCTCTCCTTGACGAACGGTCCTTTGCTTGTCGATCTAGGCATACTCTCTCCTTACCGTCGACCCTTGCCGGCCCGTCGCACTATCAAGGCCGTGCTCTTCTTGCGTTTCTGACGCGTACGTCCACCCTTGGCCAGAACTCCGGTCGGGGAGACTTGCGGACGACCGACATGGGCTCGTCCTTCACCACCACCATGCGGATGATCCACCGGGTTCATGGCAACACCGCGTACATGCGGCTTGCGACCCAGGTGCCTCACACGCCCGGCCTTTCCGTGTTTAATGTTCTTGTGATCGGGGTTGGAAACTTCCCCAATGGTTGCGCGGCAGTCTGTCATGAAAATGCGGACTTCACCCGAAGGTAGCCGGATGTGCGCACGTTTGCCTTCTTTGCCAATCAGTTTGGCAGAAGTTCCCGCTGATCGGGCAATCTTGCCGCCACTTCCAGGAGTGAATTCAAGGTTGTGGATAATGGCGCCCAGTGGGATACGAGCCAAGGGCATAGAGTTGCCGACACGAACTTCGGCGGTTTCACCCGACTCAACCATGGCGCCAATCTCCAGCTGAACTGGAGCAACAATATACCGTTTCTCGCCATCGACGTAATGAAGAAGCGTAATCCACGCCGAACGATTGGGATCGTATTCACGCGTAGCAACGCGAGCAGGAATGCCATCCTTCCCACGCGTAAAATCGATCATCCGATAGCGACGTTTGTGTCCGCCGCCACGGAAACGTGATGTAATTCGACCTTGGCTGTTGCGCCCCCCCGTCTTGCTATTAGGCTGCAACAGGCTTTTCTCAGGTGCGACTTTGCACAAGTCCGAAAAATCAGGAAGCTCTGCATGGCGTCGCCCCGGGGACGTTGGATTAAATCGTTTTAGCGTCATGTCCTAGCCTCTCATGATTTCGATCCGGTCGCCGGGTGCCAAACGAACGATTGCCTTGCGCCAGCGCGGGGTTCGCCCCTGCAATTGGCTCATACGCTCTCGTCGCGGTTTCCCTCTGCGATTGGCTGTCCAAACCTTCTCAACTTTCACGCCGAAAAGATGCTCAACAGCTTTGCGGATCTGGATTTTGTTCGCACCAAGCGCCACGCGGAACGAGTACTTCCGCTCTTCCATTCTCTGCCACGTCTCTTCAGTAAGAATCGGAGCGAGCAGAACGTCCTCGTGATGATCGAACCTTGCCATGGCTAAAACCTCTCCGTCAGTTCTTCTACTGCCTTCGCCGTCATCAGAAGATGGTCATGACGAAGAATGTCATAAACATTGACCCCCCCACAAGCGATGCATTTCGCTGTAGAGAGGTTGGTGAACGATTTCTTGACGGCTCGATTGTACTCGGCCGTAGCGACGACAACCAGCGTCTTGCCCGATAGCTCCATGCGATTGAGCAACGCAACGGCTGCTTTGGTCCTGGGGGTTTCGAACCCCAGTTGGTCAATCAATGCGACATTGCCAGAACTGGCGCGATCGGATAGCGCGGCAGCCAATGCCCCAAGCTTCATCTTCTTGGTGAGTTTCGACTCATACGATCGGGGTTTAGGACCAAAAATGGTGCCGCCGCCGACCCATATGGGAGATCGTCGCGAGCCTGCGCGTGCGCGGCCCGTGCCCTTCTGTCGCCATGGCTTGCGTCCACCGCCGCTGACTTCGCCCCGCGTCTTGGTGGAGTTCGTTCCCTGGCGACGATTGCCCAACTGCATCCGAACGACGCGATACAGAAGATCTTCGTTAACTTTAGCAGCGAACATGCGATCGTCGAGTGACGTCGTCGTCGGATCGCTCGCGCTGGCAAATGAGTATAGTTTCGCTTCAGCCATGGCATTTCCCCAATTCAAGAATGGTTCCTCGCGCGCCCGGCGTGGCCCCCTTGACAATGATCAGGTTTCGCTCTGGGTCGACTCGGAGGACCTTGAGTCCCCGCACGGTGGTGCGCCGTGATCCCATCTGGCCAGGCAGCTTCTTTCCCTTAATAACACGGCCCGGCTTCACGCAGTTTCCTACGGAACCGGGACGTCGGTGAAAATGGGACCCGTGTGATGCTGGCCCCCCTGCGAAGTTCCATCGCTTGACAACGCCTTGGAAGCCTTTTCCTTTGGACGGGCCAGCGATATCCACTTTGCCACCTTCTTCAAACAGATCCACGCTCAGCTTGTCGCCGACCGAGTAGTCTTCTGGGTTGTCAACTCGAATTTCAAACAGGTGACGATGTGGCGCGACACCTGCCTTCCCAAAATGTCCGGCGATAGGACGGGTCACTTTCGATTCTTTGACCTCGTCGTATCCAAGTTGCAGCGCATTGTATCCATCCGTTTCCTTCGTTTTGATTTGAACGATGGTGCATGGATCCGTTTCAATGACGGTGACGCCGACAGCTTGGTCGTTAACGAAGAGCTGGGTCATCCCAATCTTTCGTCCTAGTATTCCGCGAGCCATGATCCGCCAACCTCCGTCTACAGCTTGATCTCAATATCGATCCCCGTGGGGAGTTCGATATCCATCAAGGAATTGATTGTTTCCGAAGTCGGCTCTTTAATGTCTAGAAGACGAGTGTGAATCCGACGCTCGAAGTGCTCCATCGACCGCTTGTCAATATGAGGCGATCGCAAGACTGTATAAATTCGCCGCTGAGTGGGCAAAGGAATGGGTCCGGCAATCTTGGCGCGCGTTTCCTTTGCCGATTCGACAATCTTGCGAATCGAGCTGTCAACGAGCTCGTGGTCATATCCCCGCAGCTTGATACGTATTTTCTCTCTTGCCATTTCTAATATCCTCTGCTTCGAATAATCTTTTCTTTCAGCCCTTCGGGGACGAGGTCATATCGCTCAACACGCAACGAGTACGTCGCCCTCCCTTGGGTTAAAGAACGCAGCCGTGTGGCATATCCGAATGTTTCAGCCAGCGGCACCGCGACACGAAGTATCTGCACGGTCTCGCGTTGCTGCAGCTCTCGGATTTCCCCTCGCCTGCGAGCCAGGTCCTCCATCACCTCACCCAAATAGTCCGCTGGTGTGATCACTTCGCCTTCCATGATTGGCTCTAGAAGCGCAAATACACCTTCACTGTACGCTCGCTGCAACGCAACAGACGTCGCTGCTCGAAACGCCAGTTCAGACGAGTCTACTGGATGAAAAGACCCACCGATTACGGTGGCGCCAATATCGGCCAGAGGATACCCGGCAACAGGCCCATTTGTCAACGTACTTCGAACGGCACTTTCGACGGCGATTTGGTACTCGCTGGGGATTTCTTCGACAGGCGCCTCAAAATGATACGAAAAGCCAGAGCCCCGCTGAAGCGGCTCCAGTTTGATTCGAATGCGTGCGAACTGCCTTTTTCCTGCTGCTTGTTTGTCGAATTGGTCCTCGACGTCGATCGGCCGAATCAGAGTCTCTCGATAGGCAACTTGCGGCTGTCCAACGTGGACTTTCATATTGAATTCGTCGCGCAAACGCCTTACCAGGACTTCAAGATGCAATTCACCCATTCCTGCAAGAATCGTTTGGTTGGTGAACTCGTCCGTTCTGACGTGAAACGTCGGATCCTCAAGAGCAAGTGAAGTCAACGCTGCCAACAAGTCGTCAAATTCGGCCTCTGTCCTCGGTTCCACCGCGATAAAGACAACGGGATCCGGAAATTCAATTTTCTCGAGAAGAATGGGCGCGTCCTTGTCCGCCAGCGTATCGCCCGTAGCGATGGTTTGTGATCCAACGATGGCGACGATGTCCCCGGCAATCGCCTGCTCGAGTGGAATGCGTTGATCGGCATGCATGCGAAAGATCTTCGACACTCGCAACCCTTTCCCGCTGGAAACGTCAAATGCATGGCCGCCTGCAACCAATCTTCCTGAGTAGATGCGCAAGAAGACAAGTTGGCCAGCATATCGATCAGCAACGACCTTAAATGCAAGCGCAGAAAGCGGCTCCTTGGGATCGGGTTTCCGCTGTTCGTCGGAGTCCACGCCATGGACGGGCGGAACATCCAAAGGAGAGGGGAGGTAGCGGATGACCGCATCCATCAATAGCTGAATGCCTTGATTTTGGAATGCCGATCCGCCGACCACTGGAATCATGCCGGCGTGAATGCAGCCATTTCGCAATGCACGGTGGAATAAGTCCGAGGGAATGTCCTCTTCAGCCAAGAACAATTCCATCACTCGATCGTCCACTTCGGCAACGCGCTCGATGGCTTGTTCACGCAGCTTTTCCGCTTCATCGCGTAGCTTTTCTGGTATCTCTCGCACCTCAATGTTGGCGCCAAGCGATTCCGCGTCCCAGATGAGAAACTTCCTCTCAATGAGATCGATCAACCCTTCGGTTTTGCGCTCTTCATTGCGCACTGGAAGAATGAGCGGAACGGCTCGGACCCCCAGCCGTTCTTCGATCATCTCCACGGCTCCAATAAAATTGGATTCCACTCGATCGAGCTTGTTAATGAAGGCGATGCGTGGGATGTGGTAGCGGTCAGCCTGCCGCCAGACGGTCTCAGATTGAGACTCAACCATCTCCACGCCTGAGAAAACGACCACACCGCCGTCAAGAACCCTCAGCGAGCGTTCTACTTCGGCGGTGAAATCAACGTGCCCAGGCGTATCGATAATATTGATGCGATGGTCAAGCCAAGAACAGGTCGTCGCAGCGGAAGTAATGGTGATGCCACGTTCGCGCTCTTGAACCATCCAATCCATTTCGGTGTCGCCTTCGTGGACTTCACCCATTTTATGGATCTCGCCGGTATAGAAGAGGATACGCTCAGTCGTTGTCGTCTTGCCCGCATCGATGTGAGCCATGATGCCTATGTTGCGTACTTTCTCTAGGCTCACGGGTGCATCCATAGCGTCCTCCCTTCAACGCGAACATCCAAACCAACGCAGAAGGGAAAGACAAGAATCCGCTTCAGTTGGACTACCAGCGATAGTGTGCGAATGCCTTGTTTGCTTCAGCCATTCGGTGTGCATCCAGACGCTTGTTATAGGCTTTGCCTTCCTTGCGAGAAGCGTCCAGAATTTCACCGGCCAGCTTTCCAGCCATCGTCGTTTCCCCACGGGCACGTGCCGCGGCTACAAGCCACCGAAGGGCAAGCGCGATCTGTCGATCCTGAGGCACTTCGTAGGGAACCTGGTAGTTGGCACCACCGACTCGTCGCGTACGAACCTCAAGACGCGGGAAGCAGTTGCCAAGGCCTTCGTTGAAGACATCAAGCGCTGGCTGCCCGCTTCGCTCTTCCACGAGAGCTAGGGCATCATAAACGATCCGTTTCGCAGCCGATTTCTTGCCTTCCTGCATGATGTAGTTGATCAATTTGGCAAGAAGCTGACTGCCATACTTGATATCCGGAACTATATTGCTGCGTCCAGGTAATTTCATCGAGCTCTCCTAGCTTCCCTTCTTGGCGCCATACTTGGAGCGCCCTTGCTGCCGACCACTGACACCTTCGGAATCAAGCGTTCCCCGGACGATATGATACCGCACGCCAGGAAGGTCCTTGACGCGTCCGCCGCGCACCAACACCATCGAGTGTTCCTGCAGTTTATGACCTTCGCCACCAATATAGGCGGTCACTTCTCTGCCGTTGCTGAGTCGAACGCGCGCAACTTTTCGAAGTGCGGAGTTCGGCTTCTTCGGCGTTCGCGTGTAGACACGCGTGCAAACGCCTCGGCGCTGCGGGCACGAGTCAAGTTGAGGCGCCTTGCTTTTCTTACGCTTTGGCTGCCTTCCCATACGGATCAATTGGTTAATCGTCGGCATAGTCTCTCCTAAGAATTGAATCAAATTATAGAACCTGGCTGGACCTCATTCAACCTGCGACGCAGACTCCTCGCGGCTCGCGGCAGCCACTTCGGCTTTGAGCAATTCTTCTGCGCCCAAAACTTTCGGCTCAATGAGGAGGCCAGGAATCTTGAAACCAGTACCAGATGGGATCCTCTTGCCGACAATAATACTCGGTTTGAGACCATCGAGCTCGTCAACTTCACCACGCAGTGCAGCTTCAGAAAGCACCTTCGTCGTACGCTGGAACGAGGCAGCAGAAAGCCATCCTTTCGTCTGCAAGGCCGCGCGTGAGATTCGGAGCAGTTCGCGTTCGCCATCAGGAAATGCCTTGGGAATCAACGTAACTTCAACGGATTCTTCGCCGTGCATCACGAAGACTCGTTCGAGCGCCAGTTTCGTGGCTCGAGTGATGATCTCAAGCGTCAGCGGAGTTCCGCTGGTCGCGATCAGATGACCCCCAATGGCGACATCTTCGGCCAATGGCTCACCCAAGACATCCTGTCGGATTCGTTCGGCTTCTTGGTTCCACTTTGTGAGTTCGCGAATCTCCTTGCGGAACGCCTCAAGCGTGACGGAATCGCCAAGCAGGAAACGCGAATCACCTCGATCAATGATCCGAACGTTATTGAGGATCTGGCGAATAATGATTTCCAGATGCTTGTCGTTAATATCAACGCCCTGTTGTTTGTAAACCTTATGAATCTCATTCAGCAGGTACTGGCGCGCCTTGTTGACGCCAGCTGTTTCCAGCAGCGTGTGTGGGGCTACGACGCCCTTGGTGATCAAGTCGCCCTCTTCAACCTTGTCACCAACGCGAACGGTCACTGCCTTGTCAATCTTGACGATACTCTTGGGCTGCAAGAGGACTGTGGCAATTCCCTTCTTCTTGGTGATGGATTCGATCATGATTTCACCCTTGTGCGCGATCTCAAGAGCCAAGACGCTCTCGCCAGCTTTGACGGTTTCGCCGTGTTTCTTGGTGACGTACAAATCAGACGTCAAGGGCAGCCTCAAGCAATCTCCATCAGGGTTGTAGACAACAATGCGATCAGGCAACAGCAGAACTGTGCCTCCGCCTTCTGCAGCAACGAACACAGGCTTCGAGCGCGAAGTAAGCTGTTCGCCTTCTTTGACTTGAGCGCCTGCTTCCACCATCAGGCGAGCGCCAAATGGTATCTCGTATTCCGTAATCTGGCCATCCTCGTCGACCAGAACAAAGGCTCGGTCTTCGCCTTCTGGAATCTGAACCACGGCGTCACGATCAGCTGTGATCCCTTCAATGTTGTACCGCTCAGTCAGGGCCTCGCCATCAGCGACTCGATCGCCATTCTTCACCTTGGGGGTAGCATCCAGAGGCAAAATATAGCTACGGTCGCCAGCGGTCTTGTCAGTGATGAACAGCTCCTGAACACCGTCCTCGTTGTCCAGGATGTAGAGCTCGCCCGCACAGGGGCTCGATGGATCGATCAACGTATCCACATCGATCTGCTCACCGGCCTCTGCCCTGAGTATGGAAACGGGTAGGCGAGCTGCTCGGATCTCTCCCGTGACTTCTACCTGATCCTCGCCTGATGCCGTAGGAAGAATGTTCGTAATGTATCCGTCGAGCGGGGAAATTCCGGCTTCGCCACTCTTCATGGTTTTTCGGGCTTCAAACAACTCCTCAGCTCGTGGCAATCCCTGCGTAATGTCGTCACCTGCGACGCCCCCGGTGTGGAAGGTACGCATGGTAAGCTGCGTGCCCGGCTCTCCGACGGATTGAGCAGCGATGACGCCAGCTGCCATTCCCAGAGCCGCTGGCTGGTGGTTACTCATGTCATAGCCATAGCAGAGCTGGCAAACACCGTTCGCTGTTTCGCAAGTCATGGGTGAACGAATGACGATCCGCGGTCGAACTCGAACCGTCGTAATGCGCGCTTCCTTCAGTAGCTCAAGCAGCCGCGGAGTAAGCAACTCGTCGGGCTTGATGAGAACTCGATCCGTTTCCGGATGCTTGATCTCGCCCACGCTCTTCGTTCCAATCATGCGTTCTCGTTCAGCAGGTTTCGCCATCGACAATTCGCATTCCAGTCGGCCTAGATGATCTGCAACATCCTGGGAAATCCATTGATTGGCATCAATGAGGATCTCGCCGGAGGCAGGATCAATCACCGCCTCAGCAGATACGCGCCCGTAAATGCGTTCATCAATCGATTCCATGACATCGGTCTTGCTGAACCAAAGCGGATCGATGTCGATTCCCTGTGAGGTTTCGCAATCCAATTCGGAGATGATGGTATCTGACGAGGCGTCCACTAGTCGCCGTGTCAGATAGCCGGAGTCGGCTGTCTTTAGCGCCGTATCCGCAGCACCCTTGCGGCCGCCGTGCGTGGAGATGAAGTATTCCATCATGTCCAAACCTTCTCTGAAGTTGGAAATGACCGGGCGTTCGATAATCTCTCCAGAAGGGCCTGCCATCGGGCCACGCATACCGCACAACTGCTTGACCTGATCGGGTCCACCGCGAGCGCCCGACGTGACCATGCCGTACACAGGATTGAATTGATGCCGCTTGAGGTTCGCCATCGTCGCGTCTTCAACCTCATCGACCGTGCGTCGCCAGATACGAATCACCGACTGCTTGCGCTCGTCTTCTGTCGACAGCCCCATGCGGTACATCGTTTCAATTCGCTGCACTGCAGCTGTTGAATTGTGAATGATGCCCTCTTTCTCCTCAGGAATGAGACAGTCCTTCAGAGAAATGGTCAGGCCCGATTGTGTTGCGTACCTAAACCCCAGATCCTTGAGATCGTCTAGGACCTCGGCTGCTTTCTGCCATCCATATTCGTGGTAGCAGGTTCGCACAACGCGCCGAATCGCGCTTCGCGTCATTTCTCGGTTGTAGTCGCGTATGGACTCAGGAAAAATCCGGTTCAGTTCCGCTCGTCCGAGCGTTGTGGCAACACGTTTGCCATCGATGCGAATTTGGACTGGGCTGTGGATATCCAGAATGCCTTCTTCATTCGCTTTGCGAGCCTCGTGAATATCACTGAATGCCTTGCCTGCACCCTTCCCGTCTTTCACTTCAATGGTCAGGTAGTAATAGGCATAAACTGGATCCTGCGTCGGAAGACTGATCGGCTCCCCGTCAGACGGAGATAGGATATTCCTCGGCGCTGCCATTAGCTCGCGCGCTTCCTTGATGGCTTCTTTCGACAGCGGAAGATGCACCGCCATTTGATCGCCATCGAAGTCCGCGTTGTATGGAGGACAGATGAGCGGGTGAATGTGAATGGCTTCACCATCCACAAGCACGGGCTCAAACGATTGCATGGATAGCCGATGCAACGTTGGAGCACGGTTCAATAGAACTGGATGATCCTTAATGAGCTTGTCGAGAATGTCCCACACTTCGGGCATCTCACCGGCCAACGCCCGGTTCTTTATTTCGTCAAAATCCGAGAACGTGGTGGTCTCAAGATGATGCAGGATGAACGGTTTGAACAACTCGAGCGCCATCTTCTTGGGAAGCCCGCACTGATGGAGCTTCAGCGTCGGATCGACAACGATGACTGCTCGGCCTGAGTAGTCCACGCGACGCCCCAGCAGGTTACGACGCAAGCGCCCGTGCTTTCCATGGATACGTTCAGAAAGCGACTTCAGCGGGCGATTGTCGCGGCCGCGAATCGGACTCTCTTTTTTCTCGTTATGAATCAGGGCATCGACGGCTTCCTGCAACATCCGCCGCTCGTTTCGAAGAATAACTTCCGGTGCGCCCATGTCAATCAATTTCTTGAGTCGATTGTTGCGATTGATGATTCGACGATAAAGATCGTTGAGGTCCGTCGTAGCGAACTTCCCACCCTCGAGCTGAATCATGGGGCGCAAATCAGGAGGGAGAATCGGAATGACTTCCATGATCATATCCTGGGCGTTGTTACCAGACTGACGGACTTGGTCGACAATCTCCAGCCGACGGGTAATCCGTCGGCGGTTCCCAGCTGCAGATTCAACGTTCAATTGCGCAGTGAGCGTGTTGTGCAGTTCATCCATGTCAAGAACTTCCAGCAGACCCTTGAGGCCTGCGGCACCAGTGTCAGCGACAAACCCATCGGGATAGATCCTCTCGTAGGCGCGCTTCTCCAGATACGAGAGATGGGTTCCCAGTTCAAGTGGAATCGCCGGGTTCTTGATGCGCGTCACAATGAAGATCAGGCTGTCGAGGATTTCGCGATCCAGGACCTCCCCTTTGAGCGAAGGACCATAGCGATCAGAAAGCATTTCAAAGGCTGTCTGCGAACACAGCTCATCTACTGGGCTCTCGGCAATAATGGTCCCCTCGTCGACATCATCGCCTTCTTCGACAAGCAGATCGATTTCACCGATCAGCGGGTATTCCACAGAACCGATGACCACAGCAACAAATTTCTCACCATTTGTGAGCTGGCGATCCTCGATCATGACGCGCCCAGCTTCGTCTGCGGCAATTCGCGGTGAGTCCTCAATGTAATAGCCAGGCTCTACTTCGAATGTAAATTCCTGAGACAGCACATTCACTTCAGATGAATAAAGACTCTCGCCAGGACGCACTTCCTTGCAGTCAGAGGTGGTGACCAGATAAAGTGCCTCCTCCATGGGCTCCGTCTCGTAGTAGGCAATTCGCTGGAGCTCTCGCTTCTTCATTCCGAGTAGGCGGCTCAGCAAACTGGAAACACCCTTCAAGAACCAGAAATGCACGACGGGGCTCGCTAGCTGGATGTGCCCCATGTTCACGCGGCGAACCGAAGAGTCCGTAACCAGGACGTGGCACTTCTCGCAGGTGATGCCTTCGTATTTTTTGCCCTTGTACTTCCCGCAGGCGCACTCGTAGTCGTTGGCCGGTCCGAAAATTTCCTCGGCGTACAGCCCACCACGCTCCGCCCGATGCGTTCGGTAATTGATCGTTTCGGATTCCGTAATCTCCCCGTGGGACCAATTCAGAATCACCGAAGGGGGAGCGAGCTGAAGTTTGATGCGTTTGATGTCGTCACCCGAAATCACTTCTCACCTCGTTTGTTTGTTGCATTCCCGCGGTGGAGGGCATGAAGGATCCTTCCTGGACCCATTGCCGCCATGGACAGCGCGCGCCGTAGCCTGAGCTGATCTAGCCCTCCATCTCTGCTCTCACTAAAATCAGAGACTGTCGTTTCTATTGCTGCCCTTCTATCGACGCGACCTTTGCTGCGTTGATGGCTCGTCGCGCCCCCTTTGCATCCTCGCTAAATGTTTCTCCCCCGTTGCCGTTCCACGGCATGGATTGCACTGGGACTTCCTCATTGTTACGATTCAAAGCCTGTCGGGAATCGTAAAAAAAATCCCCGGTTCAATTGCCATAAAAGCATACCTTTCCCTGCTCCCTGCAGGGAAATCAAGTACCATCATCTCATTTCTTCCGTTCATCGCAAATCCACGTACGGACCTGGCGAACAAACCACAAGTATAGCTCCAAAACGAGGCTTTTCAAGCACCTGATATGCGCGTGATAGGTAAGTGAAGCGGGATGTGCTCCAGTCCCTCTCTCGAGATAAGGTTGTCAACAGATTCAAACGGTTCGACGTTCAGCAGCTGACGTTCGTCTTGCGACTCAAGGCGATAATAGACGGGAACGGTCGACATCCCTTCGACTCGGGCATAGGTTGCTGTGAGTCTCGCCACAAAATCGATGATGTCCGTCTTCTCCTGTTCGCTCTTGGTGTCCCAATCCGTTCGCAGAAGGGTCATGGGGCCGTGAGGAGTTGCTGGATAGAGTCTCAAATCCTGAGGGAGAAAGTAATTCTGCAATTCGCGCTTTTCTTCCTCATCCGATGCGAGGACGATCCGCAGGTCTGGATCTGCCTTAAAGTACAAAGGAAAATCCAGAAGGCACAGAGCATTCAGTGTAACCATCTCTTCCTTGAAGAGCGCCGCAACTCTCTCACCAAATCCAGGGATCATCAGCTTGCAACGGCGCCCCGCATTCACTGGATCCATCGGATGAATGTTCAATTTCGCCGCCAGCTGCAGAACAATATCAGTCACATCATCAACGATACCCGTCTGATTCGCGTGATCTGCCCAGGAAGCCAACTGCTCGGGAAGGTTGAGTGGGTCCTCCGCCAGAAGCGGGTTGAGAATTCTTCCCTCAAGTCCCACACGCGCGGCGATATCAGATGCTTCCTGCATCGCCAAGCCATGTTTACCTGGAATACATCCCGTCACAACGAAATCAGCGCCAATGCGATCCATGTATCTTGCGGTCTTCGACAGCAAAAGAGATTGGCAGCTGCGGCAGCTTTGTTCAAGGGAGAATTCGCCTTCCCGGGTCAGCGAAATGAGGTCCTGATAATCCTTCTTGATGGATTGAGTTCTGTAAGTTGCCCTTGTCCATTCGGATTTGACCAATTCGCGCAGCTCTTCACATTCACGCGAAAAAGGCGATCGGAAGTAGAGCAACTGAATGCTGCTCACGGAAGGATGGCGCTCGACGAGTCTGGTTGCGACTCGGCTCGCCAAGCTGCCCGAGAATAATGACAAGACCTTAACCACGCCCTACCCCGTCCCCGTTGTTCTACCGTCGCGGTTCAATCAGCCCGAAATTGCCATCTCGCCGGTGATATATGATTCCGATTTCGTCCGTTTCGACATCGACAAATACAAGGAATTCCTTGTCGATGGCATCCAGTTGCAGCGCGGCTTCTTCAGCGGTCATCGGCTTCTGAAAATAGGTTTCAGAACGGATGATCTTTTTGGCTGGAGTCTCATCTGACACGTGAAGACTCGCATCTGGATGCGTTTGATCCCGAACTCCCTGAAGCTGATCTTTGACCTTGATCAATTGCCGCTTCAGCCGATCAATCGCCGTGTCGATCGACGCGTACATATCTGTCGACTCTTCACGGGCATTGATTGTTTTTCGGCTAGTTAGGTGTGCGTGAAAATCTGCAATCTGCCTCTCCCTCTCAACGGAAAGAAAAACCTCGACGCTGACAATACGATCAAAGAAACGCTCAAGGCCCTCGGTCTTCTCGATGATGTAGTCACGAATTTTGGGACCCGCATCTGTATGATGTCCTTCGATTTTGATCTTCATATCCGCGCCTCCTTATCGTAAACTATAGCATAAAAGGAGAAAGCGGTCAATTCAGTCTACAATTGAAGAAAGGCAGACGAACTCCTGCACAGTGCCTAGGCAAGCATTGGCAATCGTTCGCGAAGAAGTCTTGTTACGTAATGAAGCCCATTGTCTCCGATGTCGGGCTGAAAGACTCGGAACTCTCGATTCACGAAGGTACGAAGCGCGCTCCGATAAACGATTCCCGAAGTCCTTCGTTCACGCGCGATCAGCCCAGAAGACAAAAACCCTTGCGGTGGATCGTCATCGATGAGTTCCTGCGGACAACGCGTCCATGCAGCAATTTGGTGGGTGGAATAGGATCCTGGTGAATGCTCGATGAGAAAGGCAAGAACCCGTCGGTGGAGAATCTCTTCACGTGAAAATCGAGAAATCAAACGCTCGATATGCTCATTCACGGCGGGGGGCAATGTACGAGATACGCCTTTCACGAACGGCTCCACGGCAACGCCACTAGCATCTGCGTGGGGGGCAATGGATGTCGCGTGGAACGATTCGATGATATCCATACTCGCGTCATCGGCTGCGACAACGAGCGGCAAGCTGTGGGCCAGTCGTGCCTCCCTCTCAGCCTGCCCAACTGGCGGCGAGGCCCCCTCACTCACGAAGGAAGGGATTTCCAATTTGATATACCCCAAGGTTCGAGCCACATCTTCGAGCTCGGCAATCCGCTGATCCTTGGTATCCATGAGTCGCTCCATCGTCTCGATTCGACTTTCAAGTTGCTGTGTAGGGGACTTCGGCCCCTTGCCCTCTCGGGCCTTCTCGATGGTCTCAATAATGGAGGCACTGACACTCCGCAATTCCGGAGATTTGACGGCCTCCAGAGAGGGTGTGAACCCGGCGTGAAATGTCGATCGCTCGCGCACGTAGATCGGCAAAACGTTATCGCCGTTCACATACATGCAATCTCCAACATCCAGCGCATTGATGATTTCCTTGACTTCGCTCTTCCTCCAGGGCAGAAGCTCGCTATAGACGCGCATGTCCACTTCATGGACGACTCGGTGCAGGAACAACATGCCCGCTTGACTCAACACATCCTTGTCGACCTTGGCGCTTCGTTGGGAAACGATAATCGCACCTAGACCGCGCTTGCGCCCTCGCAAAGCCACACGAGCGATCATTTCCTTGAGTTCATTCTTTACGCCCTGAGGAATGAATTCATGCGCTTCTTCAATTCCGATCATATAGGGCTTCCTGAGAGTGCCAGCCAGGTTCCACAATGCAGACAAGTAGGCCTTGAGAACTTCTGTTCGCTCATCAGACAGAAAGCCACTCAAATCGAACACGACAGGGACGTTCTGCTCCATACTCACTTGAGCGATCTCGCCGGCGCAGTCGGCATCGATTTCAATTTCGACACCGTCGCCCTTGCCAACAACAAGAACCTCGTATTTCTCCTTGAGGCCAAAATACTCACCCTCGATGTCAATGATCGAGAGGGGATAGTCGTTTTGAAGGAGTTCTTCAAAGATCACGCCGGAGGTGTTGGATTTTCCGGATCCTCTGATGCCCAGGATTGCGATGCACTGACCGATCAGGTCTTCAAGATTGATATCGAGGTCTTTGCTAATGTGTAAAGGCTTGCCCATACGTGCTCCCCCATTCAGCCAGTCGAAACTTCGGCACGCCAACGTGTCCGAGGTGATACAACAGACAGCCTAGAGAAGTGAGTGCTGATTCGACAGGGCGCTTGTCCCCTGTGAAATGGCCTTAGTTCTTATCGGACGCCGCGGCATCCTGCTCAATGAGGGATTTCACATAGACGATCGCCTCGTCGGACGTGCTGATGAGCCCAGCAAGGATGCGGTCATGCACTTGATCGAGGATGTGTCCCAATTTCGGCCCAGGCGAAAGTCCAAGCTTCTTCAGATCATGTCCGTCCAAGATATCGCGCGCACGCTGCAAGTCGCACACCTGCTCGATGTGATCCATCACGTCGATCGTCTCGCGAAGGATGGGACTCCACCCCGACGAACGATGTGCACTCGCTTCGCAGTCAGAAATCAGCACTTGCAGAAGGTCAAAGAACAGCGGATACCGCGTGGCGGGAGTTCGTGCTTCAGGGACTTCTCCCTCGCTCAGGAAGCGAATCTGTTTTCCCTTGCCCATTTTTGGAAAATCGGCAATGCGCATATGGTTGCGTACAAGACCGGTCAACCGTTGCGTTTGGAGCTTGCTTAGTCGCAATCTGCGTCCAATATCCTTGGCCATTCGTGCACCAATCGCGCAGTGGCCTCCCATATTGCGGCCATCATTTCGCTTCAGAGCAACAGGTTTCCCAATGTCATGAATCAAGACCGCTAGCTTGACGATCGGATCCACGACGAAACGATCGGCCACTCGCATGGCCTCGATCGTATGAACGAATACATCTCCCTCAGGATGGTATTCCTCAGGCTGCGGTACGTGATGGCAACTGGACAACTCAGGGAGGACATGCGGTAATAGGCCAAGCTCATCCAGGAGCTCGATGCCGCGTGCCGCTCGCGATGTCTCAAGAATACGCAACAATTCGCTGCCAATGCGCTCAGATGAGATCGCCAGAATGGAGGCCGCGTGCTGGCGAATCGCTTGCGCCGTCGCTTGATCGATGACTCCATCCATGCGACAGGCAAAACGAATGACACGCATCATCCGCAAATGATCCTCGCCAAATCGGATTGCCGGATCTCCAATGGTCGTCACGCGTCGATCCACAAGATCCTTGATTCCGCCGACCAGATCGATCACTTCGCCTTCGGCATTCGCCGCAAGACCGTTCATCGTCAGATCGCGGCGGAGCACGTCTGTCTTGAGATCACGTACGAGATCGACCTTGGCTGGCCAACGTCCGTCATACTCTGATTCCACGCGAAACGTCGCCACTTCGTACGTTTGACCATCGGGGGCAACGATGAGTAGAACGCCGAATTCCTCTCCGACGCCGATAATGGGACGATCGCGAAACAGGTGCCGAATCTCTCCGGGCAAGGCGGCTGTAGCGATGTCAATATCGTGAGGCGGATAAATGACGTCCCGGTCAAGTTGCGCCTGGAGGCCATCGCGAACGACGCCGCCAATGAGCACGGCCTCGAATCCCGACGTCTCCAATCGCGAGAGAATCTCCCGGACGAATGGATGGGCTTCGTAGATTTCATCTGTGGAGATTCGCGTCAGCTTGGGCATAGAAGAATCATTCTACAGACACAGGAATCGGGCCGACAACCGTGCGGCGGCTCATCATGCTAACTCAAACCCTTCACAAGCCCTTCGTCATCCAAATCAATATCCATGAACGCAGGTCTGACAGGCAGCCCAGGCATGGTACGAACGGAACCACAGAGCGGATAGATGAATCCTGCGCCTAGGCTCGCTCGAACCTCGCCAATGGGCAACAGGTATCCCGAGGGCACACCCTTCCATTGCGCATCGTGAGAGATGGACAGCGGCGTCTTGGCCATACAGATGGGCAACTGGCCATACCCCAGCGCTTCAAATCGTGCCAATTGTTGGCTCGCTTCTGGCGTCAGATCTACGCCATCAGCTCCGTAAATACGCGTGGCAACCGTTTCGATTTTGTCTATGAGGGACATCTCCAGCGGATACAAAAATCGGAAATCAGACCTCGCCTCGCAAGCCTCGACGACGGCGTCTGCCAGGTCCGTTGCCCCTTCTCCTCCACGCTGCCAATGATCTGCGATCACAGATGATTGCGCACCGGCTGCTAGCGTCATCCTCCGGACCAGGTTCAGCTCTGCCGGAGTGTCTGTGGGAAATTTATTGATTGCCACGACAACAGGAACGCCAAACGTTTGGGCGATTTCAATGTGTCGAATCACGTTGGCGCACCCCGCTTCGAGTAATGCCACGTTCTCCGTGGCGTATTCAGGGGGAAGCGGCTTGCCAGCAGAGACTGTTGGCCCACCGCCATGCATCTTCAGCGAGCGAACGGTTGCGACCAGGACGACTGCATCTGGAACCAGTCCGCTGGCACGGCATTTGATGTCGAAGAACTTTTCCATGCCAATGTCCGCGCCAAAGCCCGACTCAGTCACCACATAGTCCACAAGCTTCAGAGCCATTCGATCTGCGATGATCGACGAGTTGCCATGGGCGATATTGGCAAAGGGACCGGCATGAACAAATACGCCTTGCCCTTCCAGCGTCTGAAGCAACGTAGGATGAATGGCGTCTTTCATGAGCACCGTCGCTGCACCGGCAACGCCAAGATCCTCCGCGGTAATTGGCACGCCGCTCTTTCCATAGCCCAAGACGATTCGTCCGATGCGCAGTCGTAAGTCCTTTAGGTCATCGGCAAGTGCAAGACACGCCATGAGCTCCGACGCGGCGGAGATGTCGAATCCTGAATCCCGCGGAACCCCATCACTCTTGGATCCCAACCCAGTTCGAATGTTTCGCAAGGCGCGATCGTTGACGTCAAGCACTCGTCTCCACAGAACGGAGTCAACGTCAATGTCCAGCCGAGCCAATCCGCGTGCAGCCCAGCCCGCATCGGTGAAATCACGCTCGTGCATCATTCGCGCATCCAGCGCCGCTGCAATCAGATTGTGGGCAGCCGTGATGGCGTGCATGTCGCCTGTAAGGTGCAGATTTAGCTCTTCCATGGGGATGACCTGTGCATGGCCGCCGCCCGCTGCGCCACCCTTGATACCGAAAGTCGGTCCCTGTGAAGGTTGACGAATACAGGCCATCGTACGAAGTTGTCGCTTGGCTAGCCCCTGGACCAATCCAATAGTTGTTGTGGTCTTCCCCTCGCCCAATGGCGTTGGCGTGATCGCAGTCACGTCAATGTACTTCCCATTGGCAGCATGCTGTCGAGCAGCCAAAGCAGAATGAAGAACCTTGGCCTTGGTCGTTCCGTACTGCCACAACTCATCGGCATGCAATCCTAGATGTTCGGCAATGCGCGAGATAGGTTTCGGGGTCACAGATCGTGCAATGGACAGATCGCTGTTCATCGTCAATTCCTTTCACTTCAGAAGAATGGCTCAACTACTCAGCTGATCGCTCGCTGTCGTGCCCCGGTCGTCGGCCATTAAGTCCCCGAACCAGACGGTGACGTAGACGTTAATCCACGCAATGAACGACGCTGAGACCAGTATTCCAATGGGGTGAATCCACCAAGCTTGAGTCGCCGGGGAGAGCAAATAATCGATCGCCAAGGGCAAACAGTAGGATACCGCGAGAAGTAGAAAGACACGAAACATGACACGAGAGTCCGCTGTAAGCTGAAAACTGGCACGAATGGCGTCAACGGGGCGGGCCTTGTGAAGGATGATCATCTGTTTGTAGTAGATTGATCGGATACCCACATAGATCCCAGGTAGAAGAAAGATCGCGCTGCCCAAGACAACGACAGCATTGACGAGTAGCTCGCCAAGAACAAGATCGCCAAATGTCTCAAAAGGAAGCGCGTGAAGCGGGAACGATTCATGTCGGCTCATGGAGTCGACCTTCCCGATGACGAAGATATGAATCATCGGAGATAGGAGGAGCACCAGTCCAATGGACACCACCCACCATGGATCGACAATGTCGAGAAGATCGGCTCGAAGCGAGGAGAGATGAATGACGCCACTATAGACCAACGAGGCAAGGACGATGGAAGGCGCATCCATGACAAGACGCGCGACCCGCTTACTCCGCCTGAGGTTCATCATCATCTCGGAGCAGCCTCTCTAGTCTCAAAGACCGTTCCACAGTCACGTCAATGATGAATTGAAGTTCAGGTGTATGCCGAGTGGCCAGCCGACTTGCTAGCTCGCTGCGATAGAACCCTTGATCGCGTTTGAGTGCTTTCAGGAAGGCGTCGGAATCGATCTCAGTTCCGGCTCCCACATACACCTTGGCGTGGCGGCCGTCAATCGACAGATTGACGTCCATAACCGTCGGAAAGGCGTTGCGGACAACTGGATCGCGGCTTTCGAATTCGACAATCGATGCCAGTTCTCGCTGAATGTCCTCTTGCAGGCGTGCCAAGCGTCGTTTGCCTGTCATAGCATCTCCATATCCGCTTCCTCAAGTTCGTAGCCGTCTCCCCGTTCAAGCTTCAACTGCAGCTTCTGTAGGGCGGCATCCGAGAAACGCGGGTCGTTCGATAGGTGGGCCACCCGGATGGTCATCTGCTGCAAATCGTCCTGATCATTCGCTTCACACGCTGCAAATGCCGAACCATGCCGATGCACTTCGGCCAGTATTCGCTTCACAATCGACCGTTTCTGTTTGATGGAATCTATGCCATACAGTCGGAATCGTATCGTGAGAAGTGCCGATTTCATTCGATGGTTAGCGTTCCACCTCTTCGAGCACAAAGGCCTGCAGGCGGTCGCCGACTTGAACGTCGTTGAAATCGCGAATTCGAACGCCACACTCACGTCCAGATTGGACCTCACGAACGTCATCTTCAAACCGGCGCAACGATGCAATATCACCCGAGAACACCTCGGCGTTGTTCCGGATCACTCGGATTTTTGCCCTCCGCTCAACGCGCCCCTCCGTGACATAGCAGCCGGCAATCGTGCCAGATGGTGCCTTGAACAGGTTCCTCACCTCAAGCGAGCCCATGGCACGCTCTTCGTACGAAGGACCAAGCTGTCGCTTGAGAGCGCTTTCGATTTCATCCACGAGATGATAGATGATGTCATAAAGCAAAACAGGAATGCCTTCGCGCTCCGCCAACTTGAGTACCTTGGGATCCGCGCCGACCCCAAAACCTACGGCAAGACACTCTTCGGTAACCGTTGACGCAAGAACGATATCAGATTCGGAAATGTCTCCCACACCAGAAACGAGAATGTCCAACTCGACACCTTCAACATGAAGAGATGCAATCTCTCGGCGTGCTGCCTCCAATCCTCCCGTCGTTTCTGCCTTAAGGATCACCTTGAGCTTGGCTGCTTCCTCCTTGGTGGAGAACAAATCATCCAACGTTCGCGCTCGAGGTGCAGCCTGTGGGAGCTTGTCACGTTGGTATTGTTGAACGAGCTTCTTGGCCTGTCCTTGATTCTTGACGATCTCAATCTGGGTTCCCACTTCCGGAAGATCGCAAAAACCGAGAATGGAAACCGCATCGCCCGGAAGCGCTTCCTCGACTCGGTTTCCAGCTCCATCAAGAAGCGCCTTGATTCGGCCTTGTGCCACGCCTGCCACCGCCCAATCTTTGACGCGCAGTGTGCCATCACGCACAACAACAGTCGCCACAGGACCCTGGCCGACAACGAGGTGGGATTCGATAATGGCAGCCTCTACTGGATTCTTGGGATCTGCCTGCAGATCCCCCATTTCGGCCACAAGAAGAATCATTTCCAGCAGCTCATCAATGTTCGTTCCCTGCAACGCAGAAACCTCCACACTGATGGTGTCTCCACCCCATGCTTCAGGGAGCAAGCCGTGCTGTGCAAGGTCATTGATCACTCGACCCACATCGGCATTGGATTTGTCGATCTTGTTGATGGCAACGATGATGGGGACCCCTGCCGCCTTGATATGATCAATCGCTTCGACAGTCTGCGCCATCACTCCGTCATCCGCTGCGACCACCAAGATGGCAATATCTGTCACCTGAGCGCCGCGAGCACGCATGCCGGTAAACGCCTTGTGCCCTGGCGTGTCGATGAATGTAATTTTTTGTCCGTGCAGTTGTGCTTGATAGGCAGCAATCCCCTGCGTGATCCCGCCCGCTTCTTTGGCAGCAAGGTGGGATTTGCGGATGGCATCCAGCAACGTCGTCTTGCCATGATCAATATGCCCCAGGACAGAAACAATTGGAGGCCGAGTGCTTCCTCTTGGTTTGGCTGTCGACGCCGACGCCTTTCTTGTAGCAGGTGCTGCAGGTTTTGTGGACGGCTTGATGGGCGACTCAGTCTCTGTAGGCGTCTGATCTTTGTCAGCTTGCCCCTCTTCATAGAGGTGCACGATCAGAGAGGATTCCTCGTCGTCTACGGAATTGGCCGCCTTGAGTCCAGGCATGCCCAGTTCTTCAAGTTTGTCTATCAGTTCTTTGCTCGATACGCCAAGCTCGCGAGCAATTTCGTAGATTCTTTTCTTTGACAACGGTATCCTCTCTCTTTTGAAATCTGCGGTAAGTACGATCCAGACTATACGGAATCACTCAGATTGCGTCAAACGCGGGTACCAAAGCTATGTGCGGCCTACTAGCGTAATAACAGCCAAATGATCAGCACAATGAAGCCCGCTCCACCGAACAACCACATGAAAACTATGCGGCTCACGCCGCGTATCTTCTTCTTTTCGTCGGGATTGAAGTTCGTCCTGTGGGGATTGCTTATCGAGAGGCGTTGAGATTTTTTGTAGGTCTTGACGTACAGCGACATTTTCTTTTGTCGGCGATAGACCACGGCCAGATTGTGCATGGCATTGATGAACTTGGGTTCCATTTCCAAGGCTCGATTGTAGGCATATTCGGCTCTCGCCAAATCGTTGCCGTCGATGTAGATATTGCCCAATCGATAATAAATCTGCGCCTTCTCGAGACCATACTGAAGCGCTTCCACAAGCAACGAAATGGCCTCTTTGTATTCCTTGTTCTTGCGCAGAGCTTCTGCCTTCTCTAGAGATTCGGTGACGAAGGCAATTTGCTCTTCATGCGTTCTTCGCTCTTCGGTACTCATCGATCCATTTACTCACTTTCTGGATATCCAACCAGGTCAAGTATTTCGGACTGCCTTTCTCTCGAGAGGGATTGCGCAACAAGTAGCTCGGATGAAACATCGGGAACAACAGAATATCCCCTCGCCAAGAGAAGAAACTACCATGGGATTTCGTAATGCCAGGAATATCAGGCTTCAGCCATTGTGTCGACGTATTCCCAAGCGTAACAATCAATGCTGGCTTGATTAATGCGATCTGAGATTCAAGATAGGGGAAGCAAACCTCCATCTCCGAATGTGAAGGAACGCGGTTGCCGGGAGGGCGGCATTTCACCACATTGCTGATGTAGACATCTTCGCGCCTGATTTGAACTGAATTGAGAACCTCATCCAGCTTCTGTCCTGCAGGTCCCACAAATGGGCGCCCCGATCGATCCTCCTCTTCGCCTGGCCCTTCTCCGATGAAGAGCAGGTCTGCAGAACGATTTCCTTCTCCAAATACGACACTCGTTCGCGTTTGAGCCAGCGGGCACAGCACACAAGAGCGGACGCGCAGCTCAAGTGCATCAAGAGACAGCGCATTGCTGGATGGGCTCGTTTCCTGCATGTCGCTCCTTGTTCATTGACACTGCAGCGCGAGAACGATTCGACGCAATCAAAAGCGGGCAACGGGATTCGAACCCGCGACCCTCAGCTTGGGAAGCTGATGCTCTACCACTGAGCTATGCCCGCACAATCAACGTATTATACCCAACACCAAGTTCAGACGAAATCAGGCCCGCAAGGCTTCCAGCGCGGGCATCGTCTTGCCTCGCAGCAATGCAAGGCAGGCTCCGCCCCCCGTAGAGACGTAAGACGCGTGTTCGGATAGGCCGAACCGATCCATCGCCTCTCCGGTCTCTCCGCCACCAATGACGCTATAGGCTGAAGACTTGGCGACTGCTTCACCCAGCGCTTTCGTGCCAACGGAGAAGGGCTCGTGCTCATAGGCTCCCATGGGCCCTGTCCAGATCAGCGATTTCGCTTGGATGATCCGTTCGCTGAAGATGCGACTTGTTTCAGGTCCAATGTCAAACGCATGCCAGCCATGCGGTATCTCGTTCACCGAACACGTCACTGTTTCCGACTCATCGGACAACTCCGCAGCAGCCACGACATCGACAGGCAGAAGCAAAGTCGTTCCATTCTCCTCGACAATCTGTTGAATCGCCCGCACCTCTTCAACGACCTTGTGATCCACGTCAGAAGCGCCAACATCGACTCCCATGGCGTGAAGAAACGTCATGGCAACGCCTCCCCCAATCAAAACCTCGTCCACTTTGGTGGCCAAATCATGCAACGGTCCTAGCTTGCTCTGAGCCTTTCTCCCGCCAACGACAGCAACATAGGGATGTTGGGGGCCATTGAGCAAGGGATTCAGCGCGGCAATTTCTGCTTGAACGAGGAAGCCCGCATAGCTTGGCAGAAGATCGGCAATCCCCACAGTCGAGGCATGCGCTCGGTGCATCGTTCCAAACGCATCATTCACAAACAAGTCTCCGAGATTTGCCAACTCGTGAGTGAACGTGGGCTCGTTGAGTGCCTCTTCACGATGGAAACGCACGTTCTCCAGCACGAGAACATCGCCATTGGATGCATCAGCAACAGCCCGCGAGACTTCATCTCCCACGCAGTCAGCAAGCTTCAATACGCTCTTGCCCAAGACTGATTCGAGCCGCGTTGCCACTCGATCAAGCCGCAGTTCGTCGACGACTTTGCCCTCAGGCCGTCCCAAGTGGGAGATCAGAACAACTTTCGCGTGGTGATCCAGTAGCCATTGGATCGTGGGCAGCGATGCCTGGATCCGGCGATCATCCAGCACCTCACCCTCGAGCAATGGAACATTGTAGTCCACCCTTACCAGTACCGTCTTCCCCTCTACGTCGGCATCTTGTACTTTGCGAAGTTCCACCACGAGCCTCCAATCAGACGATATTTCCCAGTTGTGAACCTTATTGAATGCCCATCAGAAGGCGATTATAATGCCCATTGATGAACAATCAAAGCCTCATACTTCTTGCCATCGGTGCGTTTGTCGCACTCATCGTCACTGTGGCTGCAGTGGATCAATACCTCCTAGACGAGCACCCGCCAACAGAAGTCGAAGGACTCATGTGGCGTGTAGAAAATGCCTTCAACCGAGTCCAGGATCTTGAAGCCACACTACAGATCACTGACGAATCGCAGCCAGCCGAAAACGTACGAATGAAGGTAAAGTACGTCAAGGGCCCCCCTCCCGTGTTGTCAATGCGCTATGTTCCACCCCAAGACGCGAGTGAGGATCTGTTCATCTCTTCTGTACGAGATGAAACGTTTACCATCCAGAATGACCAGCTATTCCATTACATTCCGAGTGAGGATGTGGTCGTAAGCAAACGATGGCCTGGCGTACCACTGGTCATGGTCGGGCTAGGTGTTTTTGACATGTCGCAAGTTCGTTCAGACTGGTCTGCCGGCAGGACAGAAATCAAAATCCTCGAAGACATATCTGGATTCTCTGGTATTGCGTTCGCGTCACCGATGTCGATTTCCGAGTCATTTAGTCACACGCTAGCGCCATTCGCGCTCTTTTCCAGACTGGATCTCAAAGCGCTTCAGGACTACGCCCTCTCGTTTTCTTTCAATCCGGATGCCCAGACCGACGAGGCCCAGCCCCATGTTGCACTGGCCAATTCCCTCTTCTCAGACGGCGGAATTTCTCTTCCAGGCAGCTACATCCTTGAGGTTCGCGACGCGAAATCCAAGAACCTGTTGCGGATGATCTGGATTGACCGTGAGACCTATCTTGTGCAGAAGGCCGTAACTTTCACGAACGGTCAGCGAAGTGCGACGCTGTTGATCCAGTTGATTACGGTTGACCAGGGATTGTCAGAAGCCGATGTGATCCCTCCACTCCAAGTCGGAGTAGAGAATATCCGAGGCTAGGACTCTTCAGATTCTGCTTCTGCCCATTCTTTCCATTTGCGAAATTCACCCAAATCCAAGTCATCGTCCACGAAATCATGGAATTCATCTTCCTCGGCAAATGGAGATTCAATCGCCTCAGAGCTGAAAACGTCGTCTGCGACGAAGATTTGGCAACCAGATCTCAACGAAAGCGCGAGTGAATCCGAAGGGCGGGCATCAAATTCCATGACATCCCCTTGGGCATCGCGAACGTAAATCGAGGCAAAAAATGTGCCATCTTGCACGGCCTTGATGATGACTTTGTCGATCTTTGCATCAAGGTATTCAATCATCTTCTTCATCAGAACATGGGTGAGTGGTCGTGGAAAATCTTCGTTCTGGAGCCCAAAGGCGATTGAAATAGCCTCAGAGTCGCCAATCCAAATTGGCAGAGCCTTTCGAGATGCGCGATCCTTCAGTAGTACCACGGGAGAGTTGTTCGAGGGATCGACCAACAGCGCTTTGATCACGACTTCTCGCATGTCTAGCTCCTTTCATCATGATAGGCCGAACAGCTACGGCATTATAGCCACTTGCTCGGTACGCAACAATCCTTATGGGCATTGGCGATAGTCCGCTCATTCGCTACACTTCTCGCTTGTTCAGGAGGTCAATGTGTGCGGAATCATAGGAATGATAGGCCGTGAACCCGTAATCCCTCTGCTGCTTGAGGGATTATCCAGGCTCGAATACCGAGGCTACGATTCTGCGGGCATTGCCACCCTTCAAGATGGCAAGCTGAGTCGATTTCGTAGAGCGGGCAAAGTGCGCGACTTGGAGGCATTACTACGAGGGATATCGTCTGATGCAACGATCGGAATTGGTCACACGCGTTGGGCCACGCACGGTGCCCCCAGCGAACTGAATGCACATCCCCACTTTGATTGCCACGGAGAAATCGCGCTCATTCACAACGGCATCATCGAGAACTATCTACTGCTGAGGGACGAACTTATCGCGGACGGACATCAATTTGCCTCAGACACGGATACTGAAGTCCTCGCGCATCTCATCGAGCACTACTTTGATGGAGATCTGCTCCAAGCCGTCTCGGCAGCCGTACGGCGTGCTGATGGTGCGTTCGCCCTGGCCGTTCTCTGTTCGAAAACGCCGGATCGCATCGTCGCCGCTAGGCGCGGTAGTCCGTTGGTCATCGGGCAAGCGCATGGAGCCAACTACGTGGCTTCAGATATTCCTGCCCTACTAGGCAAAGCCGATTCAGTCATCTTCCTTTCAGACGACGAACTCGCCGAAATCACGCGAGAATCGGTCCGCATTGTTGACCTTGAGGGGGCAGAAGTCGTACGCCCCTCTCACCGCGTTCGCACAGATCAAGTGTCAATTCAGAAAGGCGGATACAAGCATTTCATGCTCAAGGAGATCCACGAGCAAGATCGTTCTGTGGGTGAAACTATTCGAGATCGGTCTGCGGGCAAGCGCTCACACCATACCATGCTCGAAGCTCCGATCGCTCCGTTCGATCACATCTACCTCATTTCCTGCGGAACGGCCTTTCACGCCAGCCTAACTGCCGAGTACCTATGGGAACGCTACCTTCATGTGCCCATTCAATCCATCATTGCGTCGGAATTCCGCATGCGTTCGCCTCATTTGTCCAAACGGTCGCTCGTGATCGCCGTCTCCCAATCCGGGGAGACGATCGACACGCTGATGGCCCTTCGAAGTGCCAAAGCAGCAGGCGCGCAAGTCATCGCGCTGGTGAATAGCGAACAATCCACGATTGATCGAGAAGCGGATGCCTCATTCTATACTCACGCAGGCATCGAGATTGGCGTGGCTGCCACCAAGACGTTCACCGCGCAAATTGCTGCTCTCGGATTGCTCGGACTTCAGTTGGCAGGCGAACACCTATCTGAGCAGGAGATCCAATCTGAACTCGACAATCTCGCTCTTCTACCCGGCCGGATCAATGAGGCATTGAAGATGGAAGAGCACGTTCGAGCTATCGCAGAGAAGATTCATCACGCGACCGACGTCCTATTCCTAGCGAGAGGAGAGCTATTCCCCATCGCTCTTGAGGGGGCGCTCAAGCTGAAAGAGATCTCCTATATCCATGCTGAAGGCTATCCGGCTGGCGAGATGAAGCACGGACCGATTGCCCTCATTGACGAAGCAACCCCCGTTGTCTTTCTGCTGTCTCGCGGAATCGCATTTGAGAAAGTGCTGTCCAATATGGAGGAAGTGAAGGCGCGGAATGGGCAGATCGTCGCAGTCACGGATGCACCGAAAGACCCTGGTGTCATTCGTTTGGCCGATTTTGTCATTCCTGTTCCGGTTGTCCGGGGAATCTCCCGCCCCATTCTATTTACGATTCCTCTTCAGTTGTTGGCCTATCACACGGCCGTGTGGCGTGGCACAGACGTCGATCAGCCTAGAAATCTGGCCAAGACAGTCACTGTTGAGTAGCCGGAGGCAGGCCAATGCGAGCTGTTGCGCTACTACGAATGGGCCAGCTTCGACCCGAGGTGGTGAAGATCTGGCGCTGTGTTCGGTCCTTGGCTGCTAGTGGGCAACGATATCTGCAAGCTTCAGGATATTGGGGTTCACATTTGTGCACGGTTCATCCAGTGCGGTAAATGGGATGGGGACAATGCCTTGACCATCGTAGCTCATCATTGCCGACGGGGCTACGCTGGCAAATGATTGGATTGCCGCCTCGCCGAATCGGCTAGCCAGGATTCGATCGAATGCTGTGGGAGAACCTCCCCGCTGCAAGTGCCCCAGAATGGTGAGCCGACTCTCCACATCGCCCAACGCGTCAAGATGATTGCAGATCGCGCGAGCCGATGATCCCAAGTGTGGCAGTGTATCGCTTGGCCTGAACCCTTCTGCAACTACAAGGATGGAATGGCGCTTGCCGAGGCTGTTACCGTCCCGGACGCTACGTGCGATATCGGCTAGTGAGACAGGCAACTCAGGCAGGAGAATGATTTCTGCCCCGCCAGCCAATCCCCCCATCAGAGCAATGTAGCCCGACTCTCTGCCCATCACCTCAACCACAAATGCCCGCTGATGGGAAATCGCGGTATCTCGAATACGATCAAGACACTCCACGACCGTGTTCAGCGCGCTGTCCACGCCAATAGCCATCGATGATCCAGGAATATCATTATCAATCGACGCAGGTATCCCAACCGTCGGTACACCGTGCTCGCTCAACCACTGTGCCCCCCGTAGCGAGCCATTCCCCCCGATGACAATCAGTCCGTCCAATGCATGATCGCGAATTGCAGTTAGCGCCCGTTGTTGGCCATCGGAAGTTCGAAACTCTTGGGAACGTGCCGTTCGGAGCATCGTTCCTCCACGCTCGATAATCCCTCCAACTGCCCGGTTGTCCAATGCAACCATGTCCCCATCAATCAGGCCGGCATAGCCCCTGTCGATGCCGAACATGTTGAATCCCCGGTGTGTTCCGCAACGAACTACTGAACGAATTGCCGCATTCATCCCCGGCGCATCGCCACCGCTCGTAAGGACGCCTATTCGTGCCATGGTTATCTCCATCGTGTGCTTGTCGCCATCTACTCTCGAGCCCCATTGGTTGTCGGCGACTGTGCACAATATACAAGATCTCCGCCCACCCAGGTCATGCGAATGGAGCGGTCGGATACGTGTCCGGGATTCACGCGAGGATCTTCATCGAGGATCACCAGATCGGCCAATGCTCCGGGCTCTAGCTGCCCCTTTACCGCTCCTTCAAATCCCAATCGAGCTCCTGCACCCGTGTAACAGAAAATCGCCTCTTCCACCGTGATCCGTTGTCCTTCATAGGCACCATGCAACGCTCCATGA
>JAHITR010000111.1 GCA_018817505.1 Candidatus Bipolaricaulota bacterium
AACCGCCTGCATTGCCGTCATCGGCATGGGATATGTTGGACTTCCGCTTGCCGTTGAGTTCGCCTTGCAGGGTTTCTCAGTTGTGGCCATCGACTCCGATCCGGGGCGCGTCGAGAAGGTTAATCAGGGGCTGAACTATATTCCAGACGTGCGCGTCGGTGATTTATCGGCCGTTATCGCCTCAGGCAAGTTGCGCGCTAGCGTTGCCTACAGCGAGATCGCGCACGCAGACGCGGTTCTGATTTGTGTGCCGACGCCGCTGGACAAGAACAAGCAGCCGGATACCAGCTACATCATATCTGCCGTCGAAACGGCACTTCCGTACCTTCATCCGGGGCAGCTCTATGTCCTGGAAAGCACGACATATCCTGGCACCACCGAAGAAATCATTCAGCCTCTGTTGGAGTCCCGAGGAGCGGTGATTGGAAAGGATGTGTATCTTGCCTTCTCGCCTGAGAGAGTCAATCCTGGAGATCCAGTATACAAAACCCGGAATACTCCCAAAGTGGTCGGTGGTGTGACGAAGACGTGCACAGCCATTGCCGCATCCTTGTACGAGACGATTATCGAGGCAGGAGTCGTCCAAGTGTCCCAGCCACGCACAGCTGAGATGACGAAACTTCTTGAGAACACGTTTCGCATCGTCAATATTTCGCTGGTCAACGAGCTGGCTCAGTTGTGCGAGCGAATGGGAATGGACATCTGGGAAGTGATTGCCGCCTCTTCGACAAAGCCATTCGGCTTCATGCCCTTCTACCCAGGGCCCGGGCTAGGCGGACATTGCATCCCTCTCGACCCCTTCTACCTCTCATGGAAGGCCAAGGAATACGATTTCACGACACAATTTATCGAACTGGCCGGTCGGATTAACGACTCGATGCCCTATCATGTGGTCGAACATGCGACCAAGCTGCTCAACAAAGCGGGCAAGGCAATGAACGGAGCCCGCGTCTTGCTGCTCGGCATGGCCTACAAGAAGGACATTGATGATCTGCGTCAATCGCCAGCTCTGAAAGTGGCCCACCTGTTAGAACAGCGAGGAGCCATCATCTCCTACCACGATCCATTCATCGCTGAAATCCACCAAGAGGGATTCGATCTCAAGAGTGAGACGCTTTCAGCCGAACGGCTCCAAGCCCAGGATCTTGTCGTGATCACAACGGCACACACACATGTCGACTACGATCTTGTTGTGAGGTCCAGCGCTTTGGTGTTCGATACGAGAAACGCGACAAAGGATCTCGTCGCCGCCAACGTGACCAAGTTGGGGGTCGGTGCTCTGTGAGCCCGAACACCCCCGACAGAGAGCCGTTGTTGCGTACAGATCCCGTCATCGGATCGATGCCCTATTCAACAGCATGACCATCCACCCGGGTCTTCGGTCATCCCTCGACAAGGAGTGAACAAACAGATGCCCTCGTACAACCTGCCGTATCTGAAGCAGCTTGAAGCCGAATCGATTCACATCATGCGTGAAGTGGTTGCGGAGTTTAAAAATCCCGTCATGCTCTATTCTGTCGGCAAGGACTCCAGTGTCATGGTTCGCCTAGCGCAAAAGGCGTTCTATCCGGGCAAGTTTCCGTTTCCCTTGATGCACATCGATACGGGATACAAGTTCCCCGAGATGTACGAATTCAGAGACAAATTCTGCCGGGACATCGGAGCTACACTCATTGTGGAACGCAATGAGGAGTGGATTGCCAAAGGGACTCACCCCCTCAAACTGGGGACAGACAAATGCTGCTGGTATTTGAAGACGCAGGGTCTTTTGGATGCATTGAACAAACACAACTTCGACGCGGCATTTGGTGGCGCGCGACGAGAAGAGGAAAAGTCGCGCGCGAAGGAGCGGGTGTTCTCTGTTCGTGATGAATTTGGCCAATGGGACCCCAAGAATCAGCGCCCTGAGCTGTGGGACATCTACAACACGCGATTGAACGAAGGGCAGTCCGTCCGCGTCTTCCCGCTCAGCAACTGGACGGAAGTGGATATCTGGAATTACATACGAGCGGAGAGCATTCCCGTGGTACCCATCTACTTCGCACAACAGCGCGACGTTATCGAACGAAACGGGATTCTGATACCTGTGTCCGCCGTCTCGACCGTTCAGGATGAGACGGCAAACCCTATGACGGAGACAACCCGTAGGGTCAGTTGCCGGTTCAGAAGCCTCGGTTGCATCCCATGTACGGGTGCCATCCCATCTGAGGCGACCACCTTGGATGAGCTAATCCTCGAAGTGATCAATGCCAGGAAGTCGGAACGCGAGAACCGTGTGATCGATCTGGGCAGCGACGCAGCGATGGAAGACAAGAAGAAAGAAGGATATTTCTAATGGACAACAGAGAGAAGAGCCTTCTTCGCTTTGTCACGACGGGCAGCGTGGATGATGGGAAGTCCACGTTGATTGGCCGACTGCTTTATGAGACGAAGTCCATTTTCGAAGATCAGTACGCCGCTGTTGAAAAAACCTCTCACAAACGAGGCCAAGAAGACGTGGATCTTGCGCTTCTGCTCGATGGCCTGTCCGCTGAACGTGAACAAGGCATCACCATCGATGTGGCCTATCGGTATTTCGAATCACCTGAGCGTAAATTCATCATTGCCGACACGCCTGGCCATGTTCAGTACACAAGAAACACGGTCACTGGCGCGTCAACTTCTGAGCTCGCCATCATCCTTATCGATGCCCGAAACGGCGTTCTGACTCAATCCAAGCGACACGGCATCATCATTTCTCTGTTGCAAATTCCCCACCTCATCGTGGCGATCAACAAGATGGATCTTGTGGATTACTCTGAACAGGTCTACCGAGACATCGTAGCTGCCTATGAAGAGTTCTCTGGGAAGCTGGATATTCATGACATCGTGTTCATCCCAGTGTCTGCACTCAAGGGTGACAACGTCACAACCAAGAGCACGAACATGCCTTGGTACGAAGGTGTCACCCTTCTCCATCATCTGGAAACGGTTCATGTGACGGCAGACAGAAACTTGCTGGACTTTCGTTTTCCGGTTCAGTACGTCATCCGTCCTCACCTCGATTTCCGCGGATTTGCTGGCCGAATCACGTCGGGCACGATCCGCGCCGGCGAAGAAATCGTCGTTCTTCCCTCAGGGAGACAGTCCACCGTGGAATCCATCGTGACCTACGATGGGAACCTTGAAGAAGCTTTTGCCCCGCAATCGGTCGTTATCACCCTGCAGGACGAAATTGACGTGAGCCGTGGGGACATGATTGTCAGGAAGAACAATCTGCCACAGGTGGGCAATCATTTGGAGGCCATCATTTGTTGGATGGATGCCGAGGCCGTATCCAACAGCGGCACCTATATTCTGAAGCACACCAGCAAGAGTGTGAAGGCGTTCATTCCGCGCATTCTGTATCGAATC
>JAHITR010000112.1 GCA_018817505.1 Candidatus Bipolaricaulota bacterium
CTATCTGTGACCACTGCGCTCACGCGTCCGGCAATCGTCTCGATGTTTTGAACCGATTCGTTGAAATGGAACGTCGCACCGGCAGCCACAGCCTGACGGTACAGGGCGTTCCCGAACAACAGCGGCGAGCAATGGCCGTCTTGCGGAGAGAACGTTCCTCCAATGAGGCCGTCGTGCCGAAGTGCGGGGATGATCTCCAACAGGCTCGCGGCATCGTGCCAATTGATGGACAAGCCCTGCGGCTCCTGAATGACGAGCAGATCCTTCATAACCTTCTCTTCGCGTGGCGTGTAGGCGACAAACGAGTATCCGCCTGTCGACCATTCGATGTCGTCGCCGTAGGTTTCCTGCCACGTTGTGGCGATTTCCAACGATCGAAGGCCAAGTCGAATCTTGGCTGGATCGGAATGGGTCGCGCGAATCCCGCCAATCGCCGCTTTGTTCGACCCTTGGCCTGGGCTGGCCAGCTTGTCGATAACGAGAACGTTCATTCCTGCTTTTGCCATGGCCCAAGCAGCCGGCACCCCCACACTTCCCGCACCAATTACGACTACATCATGGTTCTGGTTGGCCATGGTTATCGCTCAACTCCCTCTTCGCTGTCACCGCGAGAACGCTCTGCGTTCTCGAGCAAACCCGCAGGGCTTGCGTTTTCTTGCTGTGCCAGATTCAAGCCTGCAAAGGTTCCGAGGGGCACTTCGACAAACAATGGCCGCGGCACACCGACTGTCACCTCATCCAGAGGAACGCCGCACTCGCGGAACAGCCGCAGAATGGGCGTTTGGCACGTCTTGCTTCCGCAAGCGCCCATGCCCGCTCGCGTGATTGTCTTGATTTCATTCAGGTCCCGACAGCCGTTGCGGATGACCTCGCGGATTTCTCCGGCCGTAACGCGCTCGCAGCGACAAATGATGTCCGTATCAGCCAATGGCTCGACACGCTCAGGCAGCGGGTCTCCGACCCAGGGCTGCTGAACGCGCAAACCGGCAATACGAGAAGCAATATCCGCCGATGCCTTCACCTTCACCAGCACGGTTCTGTCGTTCTGAGGAATGGCGCGAACCTCAAGCACAGGCACCTCACTCAAGATCTGCCCCGACACGTCCATCGCGATCGCCGTATCGCCTGCGCGAAGCGCATGGTCGCCGAATTCATAAGGAATCGTCACAGCTGGGAATGCGACATCGGCCCGTCCGTCAAGCAACGTGATCGCCAGCCCGGGGCAGATAGCGACGCACTTCATGCAGCCGATGCACGCCTTGCCGATCTCTTGAGCGACGTACTCGGGAACGTGGCGGATATCATCGGCGTCGATGCGGATGAGTCCTTGCGGACAAACGGATGCGCAGGGATTGCAGGGGATCTCTTGCGAACAGTGCAGGACGGGAAAGACGGCTCTTTCGGAGCCATCGTTCCTGTTTGGAGCTGCGTTCTTGGAAATCGCTTCTGTTGAGTTGCCAATCAGATTTGCTGCGCGATCGATGGTCCTGCCAGGCTTGGATTTGAGGATTCGCGAGGTTTGTGCCCACGCTTCGGGGACGGGATCGGTCGTCGTACCCAGTTTCAGGGCGATTTCTCGCCCAATGATCTTTCCCGAAAAGATGGCGGCAGACGCTTCTGCGATCTCCTCGGCATCCCCAGCGGCAAAGACTGGAATCCCAAATCGCTTGGCCGCTTCAGTGAACTCGTTGACGGGATCCAGCCCAACGGCAATAAGCAGCGTATCGCAGGCAAACGTCTGTTCCGTGCCAGCAATCGGCTGGAAGCTTCGATCGACGCTGGCAATGGTCACAGACTCGATGGCCTGTTCCCCATTGGCAGACAACACAGTATGCGAGGTGTAAATGGGCACGCCCATGCGCGCCAGCTTGTCTCGATGAACGTTGTATCCGCCGCACTCGGGCAGCGCTTCCACCAGACCGACCACATCGATGCCTGCTTGCAGCGCATGATAGCCAGCGATGAGCCCGACATTGCCGCCTCCTACAATGAACAAGCGCTGCGATGCCTTGACCAGATCGCGATTGACGAGCGTCTGGAATGCACCTGCGCCATAGACGCCGGGAAGCGTGTTGCCGGGGAACACAAGCGCCTTCTCGCGCGCTCCTGTAGCTGTGAGCAGGACGCGCGGACGAACGAGCACATAGTCCGTGCCACGCTGAACGCCCACCAGTCCATCACTGAATACGGCCAGTGCGATGCTATTCAGCCACACGTCTACGGTATCCGTCTTTTGGATCTGCTCCGCCAGCTTGCTGCCAATATCCACGCCGCGCGTGCCCGCGTAGACCGCGTCGATGGAGCCGAAGAACTTGTGTGTCTGCAACACAAGCTTGCCGCCCAATCGATCTTTGTCATCCACGAGAAGCACGTCCACGCTCGATGCTGCCAACTCAAGCGCCGCCGACATGCCCGCCGGCCCGCCGCCGATGATCAGCACATCAACATCGACAACGCTCGTATCGCTTATCTGTGTCACGTCGGCCACTTCAGGCAGTACGGGTAATCCGTCCATAGACTCGACCACCATGCCCGCGACAGCTGGCGTCATGCAGGCCTTCACCGGAACACCATTCGCCCTCACCATGCACTGAGAGCATTGCCCGTTGGCGCAGAAGATGCCTTGTGGCGAGCCATCCTTGGGATGATGTCCGAACACGCGGATGTCAGCAGCAAACAGAGCTGATGAAATCATCTCCCCTGGAAGCGCGTCCACGGTCTTGCCGTCGAACGTGAATGGGAACGGCGTGCCTTCAGGCGCCTTCAGAATGGGGTGGTTGGTGATGCGGGCCATTTATTGCGCTTCCTTTCCGCCACGGGATTGCGGCGATTGCGAAGGGATTTCGATAAATCGTTGGGTCACAGCCATGAGCACATCTGCGCCTTCGGTTTCAGAGGTGAAGTAGCCATGCGGTTGTGAAGCGGGGATGCAATAGCTATCCCCAACGTGCAATTCGTGCTTCACGTCTCGAACATGAAGCTTGAGCGATCCACGCAGGACATAGCCGAGTTCCTGCCCTTCGTGTGATGAATGCTGCTGCCGACATTTGGGAGGAAATTCGGCAATGAGAAGCTCTTGCACAGGGGCATCCGGCAACTGGCCGGAGAGATAGCGATAGGTAATCGGTGAGCCCCCAATCTGAATATGCAATTGCTGATCTGCCAAAGTGACAATCGAGGGAGGTTCTCCAATCGGACTGCTGCTGGAAAACATCGACTCAATCGGAACGCCCAGTGCCCGACAGATAGCAGATAGCGAAACGATGGAGAGCGTAGTGAGGTCACGTTCCACTTGCGAGAGAAAGCCTGTGGACAGGTTGCTCTTGGATGCCAATGCATCCAAGGTCCAGCCCTTGTCCTTGCGCACTGCACGGATTCGTGCACCGATGTCATCCATGAGGTGTTCAGTATATCGAAAGCGATTTTGGTAATGCAACAATTTCTGTCTTGAGCCTTTCATTTCCACGTCGCACGTTCCCATCATGGAGAAGATTTCCGGAAATCGCTAAACTCATCGTCATTGAGAGAGGAGGCAGCATGGAGAAGCAGCGACTGGATTTCTTCAGGAAGTACATGGCGACGATCTGCCCGACAGGATACGAAGAAGAGGCAGCCAAGGTTTGGTGCGCAGAGGCCGGGAAGTTCGCGGATCGAACGTGGATCGATCTGCACGGCAACTCGTTCGCCGTGGTCAATGAAGGCGGAAGCCCTCGCATCATGCTGGCAGGACATGCGGACGAAATCGGTCTTCAGATCGGCTATGTCGACAAAGAGGGCTATTTATTCTTTGCCGGACTCGGTGGCTGGGACCCGCAAATCCTGCCTGGACAGCGTGTTCGCATCAAAACGGCGTCTGGCGTCGTGCTCGGTGTCATTGGACGCAAGCCCATTCACCTCCTCGACCAGGATGAGCGCAAAAAGGTCGTGAAGCTGGACGATCTTTGGATCGACATCGGCGCCAAGGACAAGGACGAGGCGTTGAAACTTGTAGCCATTGGCGATGCGGCTGTGCTGGATTATGACTTCACAGAACTACGCAATGGACTCGTCGTCGGGCGGGGTTTGGACGATCGCGTGGGCGCATTCACCGTTCTTGAAGCAGCACGAATTGCCAAGGACCTCCATCCCAAGGCGGCCATCTATGCTGTGGCCACGGTGCAGGAAGAGATCGGATGTCGTGGGGCCACCACATCCGCGTTCAGCATTGATCCCAAGGTGGGTATCGCAGTCGATGTCGGATTTGCCACAGACACGCCTTCGATGAGCTCAGCGAAGAAACAGATTGGCGAAGCAGAAATGGGCAAGGGACCGATTGTCATTCGCGGCCCCAACATCAGCCCCAAGGTATACAGCCTGTTCCAGGCAGCAGCTGATGCCAACAACATCCCGTATCAAGCCAAGGGCTATCCCCGCCCAACAGGTACGGATGCACGCCAGATCCAAATTTCGCGCGCTGGCGTGGCCACAGGCCTCGTTTCACTACCCAGTCGATACATGCATTCTCCGTCAGAAGTGGTTCATCTCGATGACATCGAAAATGCTGCCCGACTGATTGCGCATACGATCGCGACCATCGACGATTCCACTGACCTGATCCCAGGGTAGCAGGCTCTGAAGAATACCGACCTGCGGGGCTCCATACGGGGCCCCGGTTTTTTTTGCGAGCAGGGAGCGCATCGGCTACAGTAGCTGCGTTGTGGGGAGCTCATCACTGGGCTGAGAGGAGGATCACCTCGACCCGTTGAACCTGATCTGGGTAATGCCAGCGCAGGGAATCTCAACGAGCATTGTTCTGCTGAGGCTGGCAGAGCAAGCTGATTCGCACCATCCTGCTCTCAATCCAAATGCCGTTGACTCCTCGATGAGGCGCAATGGATGAACGAGTCTTCCTGATTCTGGCAAACGGTAATTGGAACGTTCCAGGCGATCTGGCACGACTGCATGTGCTGACGGACAACGCTGCATTCATTGTGGCAACGGATGGCGCCTTGGATCATGCCATAGACTGCGGAATTAAGGTCGATCTATTGATCGGAGATCTCGATTCGCTGGCTGACCCCACCCATCTTGAAGAGCGTTTCCCGGGCCTGGAGATCCTTCGCTACCCCCAGGACAAGGATCAGACGGACCTGGAGTTGGCGATCGATTGGGCGATTCAGCAATCACCCGCGTCGATTGTTGTGTATGGGGCAACGGGTGGCCGCATCGATCACACCATGGCCAATCTTGCGTTGCTTGAGAAGGGACTGCACTCGGGGATTCCGATGGAACTCGTCTCGGGCAACGAATCCGTGCGTCTTATCCAAGGAAGTCTGGCGCTTGAAACCGCGAGTGTGGGAGATCGCGTCTCGCTTCTTCCGATCTCGCTATTCTGCACGGTAAGCACGCAAGGGCTTCAATACGGCCTGAGCGGCGACAAGTTGTTCAGAGGGCAAGGTCGCGGTATTTCCAATGTCGTGGTCAGCACGCCTGCCAGCGTCGTCGTTGAATCCGGCGTGTTGGCCGTCGTCTGCGCCGCCTGTGGCCGCGACGTGGCCACTGGCGACAGGGAGTAGTCGATCGCTATGGCGCGAAACGCTCGTCAGGCAGTCCCAACACGGAAGCCACGGGAATCCATTCGCTGGGTTCTCAGCCTGACGTTCTTTTTCGCGCTGTGGTACGTCCTCATCTGGATCTTTCGATTTCCGGAATACGTGCTGCCATCGCCAGCGACGGTCGCTGGCATTCTCTGGAGAGATGCCGGGTTGCTGTTCGAACATGCACGGATGACGATGTTTGAAACCGTGATCGGGTTCGCCCTCGCCCTGGTGATTGGCATTGTCGTTGCCTTGGTGATGCATACATCGAAGGTGGTTCGCTATCTCGCCTATCCGCATCTTGTGCTGCTGCAAGCAATTCCACTCATTGCTGTCGCGCCGATTGTGTTGGTTTGGTTCGGATTTGGGCCGCTGGCGAAGATTCTCGTCGTTGCGTTCGTGTGCTTCTTTCCCATCGCCGTCAACGCGTATGAAGGATTTCGATCCGTCGATCCCGCCTATCGCGAATTGCTCGATACGTTTGGCGCCTCGCGCCTTGCTCGCTATCGGCATCTGTATCTTCCTGCGAGTGTGCCTGGGATCCTGTCAGGGGCGAAGATTGCAGCCACGTACAGTGTGCTTGGCGCAGTGATTGGAGAATGGTTGGGCGGATCGAGAGGAATTGGCGTGTATATGACGCGAGCCCAACGTTCGTTTCGCAATGATCGGCTGTTCGCTGCCATCGTGATTGTGATGGTGCTGAGTCTTGGGTTGTTCAAAATCGTCGAGTTCGTCGGCGAGCGGCTCACACCCTGGTTGAGGAGGAAGTCATGAGTCGACGTTTGTGGGGTTTCACCATCATGATCTTTTGGATATGGGCGACTGCGTGGACTGTCGGAGCGGTCGATACAGTCAGAATCGCTCTGGATTGGACGCCCAACACCAACCATACCGGTATCATCGTCGCGCGACAGCTGGGCTACTTCGCTGAAGAAGGACTGACAGTCGACATCGTTCAGCCAGGCCCGACGATGTCTATTCAACTTGCCGTGAGCGGGCAATGCGAGTTCGCGGTTTCCATGCAAGAGTACGTCACCATGGCCCGCGCACAAGAGATGCCCGTCGTGTCTATCGCGGCGGTGTTCCCGCATAACACATCTGGATTCGCCGCTCGTTCCGAGCTTGCGATTCTGGAACCGATGGATTTCGAGAACCTGCGGTACGGAGGCTGGGGAAGCGATCTCGAGTCGGTGATGATCCGAACGGTCATGGATTTGCATGGCGGCGACTACGGTACCGTGGAACTTTTCAACCTGGGCATGCTCGACTTTGTCACTGCCGTCCAGCGCGATTTTGCCGACTTCTTCTGGATCTACTACGGATGGCAAGGCATTCACGCACAGCTCCAGGGCATCGACTTCATCTATATCCCGCTCACTGAACTGGCGGATGTGCTCGACTACTACACGCCAGTCATTGTGACATCCGAGGCAATGATCGCATCGGATCCTGAGCTGGTATGGCGTTTCGTCAGAGCGTTGGCTCGCGGCTACATCTACGCCGCAGTTGAGCCCGAAGCCTCAGCAAGGATGCTGCTTGATTACGCTCCCGAATTGGATGAGGAACTGGTCATGGCCTCACAAATTTGGCTGTCCGGGCAGTCCGAAATCGACCTCTCAACATGGGGTTACCAAATGCCGGAGACGTGGTCTCGATTTTCAGATTGGGCGTTTGCCAACCAGTTGATCGAGAGGCCCATCGATCCGCTTGCCGCATTCACCAATCAGTTTCTTCCCGCCAAGGAGTAGCCGTGCCGTCGATTCTTGAAGCCCATGGACTGAGCAAGCGATTCGGAGACCTCAATGTCCTCGATGACGTGACATTCACGCTCGGCGAACGTGAATGCCTGGCCATTCTCGGACCCTCAGGCTGTGGCAAGACGACGCTGCTTCGCATTCTGCTTGGGCTGGAGCCAGCTGACCGCGGATCCTTCTCACGCCCGCTGGATCGTGCCGGCTACTTGCCCCAAGGCAGCTTGTTGCTGCCCTGGAAGCGTGTTATCGAGAACATTGAACTGCCGATGCAGATCCAAGGAGTAGATCGCAATCAGCGCAGAGCGCGCATCCGATCCCATCTGGCAACGTTTGGACTTGAGGGTTTCGAGACCGCCTATCCCCACGAGCTGTCCGGCGGCATGCAGCAGCGAGTGGCTCTGCTTCGCGCGATCATGGCCGGAGCCACAATCCTTATCCTCGACGAGCCGTTTGGCGCATTGGACACAGTCACTCGCCATCGATTGCAGGACTGGCTGGCTGGCACATTGGAGCACCTCGCCTGTGCGATGATCTTCGTGACCCATGACCTTGAGGAAGCCATCGTCCTCGCTCACCGAATCCTCGTGCTCTCAGAACGCCCTGCTCGCCTACTGGGTGAGCAGACCCCCGGGCTGTCCCCTGCATTGAGAATCAGCCGCCTCTCGCCCGAGTTTCTGGATGCACGGCTGCGCCTGGTGAATTTGATCGTTTCAGGGTTCCCACATGCGTGACAATCCGTTTGAAACCAGCGCGGCGATCTATGACCAATGGTATGATGACTTTCCCGCCATCTTTCAATCCGAGGTTCTTGCCCTGCGCGCACTTCTCCCCCAACCCAGTCGATGGGTTGAAATCGGTGTTGGAACCGGCCGCTTCGCTGCTGAACTCGGCATTGGCACTGGTATTGAGCCCACAGAGGGGATGGCAGTCCTGGCTCGCCGTCGCGGCATTGACGTGATCCGGGGGGTTGCTGAGGCGCTGCCACTGGCATCTGAATCCATGGATTGCGTCTTCTTTATCACCACATTGTGCTTTGTTCGCGATCTGAACATGTCCATCGCCGAAGCATTCCGCGTGTTGAAACGTGGAGGCTGCTGCATCATCGGGCTGCTCCCATTGGACAGCGCCTTGGGGAGGATGACGCAAGCTCATGCAGCCGACGACCTATTCTTCAGAAATGCTCAATTGCGAACCAGGGGCGAGGTCCTCAAAGGCCTTGAAGGTGCGGGATTTCAGTTTGAGAATTCCTCGCAGACTCTGGTGGGGGCTCCAGAAAGCTTCGCGCATCAAGTGCCCGCTGTTCAGCCCGGCCATGACCGCGGGTCGTTCGTCGTCTTCCGCGCTGCCAAACCAACTCGTCTTGCGTCTTTGATCTCGCATCTGAACGGACCTGCAGCAACTTGATGGCTCATCCTCTTGACTTCCAGATGCCCGGACCTGTAGCATCGCGCCATGGCGGACAAAGCGAATTACTTCTTTATTGTCAATTTGATTGCTGGGCAGGGGCGGTGCAAGGAGCTTTTTCCTAAGATCAAGGTTGTTCTCGATCAACGCAGAATTAATTACGATCTTCATTTCACCAATGAGCCCATGGAAGCGGTAGATGTAGCCAAGATGGGCATCGAAGCGGGGTTCTCCCACATCGTTGCCATGGGGGGCGATGGCACGATCAATGAGGTGGCCAACGGGCTCCTGGGCTCAGATGCAACTCTGGCCGTGATTCCCGCGGGAACGGGCAATGACTTCATTCGCATGCTAGGCATCCCCAATAATCCATTGCTGGCGGTGGACACACTTCTGAGCGGTATTCCGCGGACCATCGATTTGGGACAAATCGACAACGATCGCTGTTTCATCAATGGCGTAGGAA
>JAHITR010000113.1 GCA_018817505.1 Candidatus Bipolaricaulota bacterium
CATTGTTGTAGCCGGCACATCGCAAAGCGATCATTTCCACGCCCAAGGCATGGAGACCTTCGATTACTGCTTCATCGAAACAATCATTGGCACTTGCCACCACGACAGGAAACCCAGTCGCCAACGGCACTGTACTCACACCTAGCGGTACGGGGAAGAAATGCATGGCGAATCCATGGCAGTTCTTCTGACTGTAAAGCTGATTGCGATAGGGACTGGCCGAGAAAAAGGCAACGCGAAGCCCGGTCTCTGCGTCCTGTGCGCGGAGTTCGGCGACAGCCGATGTTTCACGCACGAGGTGCCCGGACATGTAAGAGAGCAAGGCTCTTGAGATGGTGGGCTCTCTTTCCAGGAGTTGCTCGAAGTCATCGTAGCCCAGCGTAAGCATCTTGCATCGACAGCGAGCTTTCAGCGTTGCAGATCGGCGTCGCTCGCCAAACAAGCCCATCTCGCCCGCGATATCTCCACGGTGAAGAAGGGTGACTTCGATCGCAGGTCCTTGCTCGACATTCTTAAAAACTACGACATCACCCTCTGCGATGACGAACATCCTGTCTCCGGCTTCTCCCTCACGGCAGATCACATCACCCGCGTCAAAGAACATGGGCTCAATCACGGATTGCACGGCCTGCAGAGACCCATCACTGAGATGAGAAAACCAGCGGATGCTTTTTAGAAGCTCGATCATACGTCCTCCGTTTGGCGATGTTGAGTGGATTTCACGACCTGTTCGATGGAGCCTGACATCAATCTACCATGGACAAGCGAGGTAGGGCAATGTGTAAGCCCGGACTAGGGAACGGGGTCAAACCCGCCGGGATGCAGAGGATGGCACTTCAGGATTCTCTTGGTGGCAAGCCATAATCCGCGAATCGCTCCGTGCTTCTCGATCGCCTCAACCGCATAGTGTGAGCAGGTCGGGTAGAACCGGCAGCGATTGGGCAGTAGCGGAGACAGCACCCGTTGATAGACGCGAATCGGGAAGATAAGCATTTTGCGAAACATGCTTCAATTCTATCATCGGAACTTCCTCTTGACAATTAGCAAGCGATACTGTAGACTGCCAATTAGCAGATAAGAAGCGAGACTGCTAATGAATAGATGTATAGGAGGATCCTAATGATGATTCGAAGAGTTCCCGCTGTACGACGCACGCCATTTGTGATGGAGAGCAACCTGACACGGCTATTTGACGAGATGTTTTCGGATTTCCATCGGATTGGGACAGACGTGTTCCCGAGCTTTGGGCAAACGGATGTCTACGAAAAGGATCAATCGCTGCTGTTTGAAACCGAGCTTCCTGGCGTGAAGAAGGATGAAATTGCCATCAAGGTCGAGGACGACAAGCTGATTATCAGCGGCGAAGTCAAACGGAATGAACAGATCGATCGAGAGAGCTACTTCAGGATGGGAAGGCGATATGGACAATTCCAGCGCAGCTTCCCGCTGCCTGTGGATTTGATTCAGAAGGATCAAATCAAGGCCAAATTCGAAGATGGAATCCTTACGATCACCGCGCCAATGAAGGAATCCATCGTTGAACAGGCGAAACCCTTTGAGATTGCGGTCGAATAGGACCGACATGCCAGCGCGAAAACGGCTTCGAGAAATCGGAGCCGTTTTTTTTACTCGGTATAGCCATTGGTCAGTGGGAATTTTCGTCCGGATCCAAATGCTTTTGGGGAGAGTTTGAGTCCTGGCGGCAGTTGATGGCGCTTGTGTTCATTGCGCGTGATTCGATGAAGCACGTCATCGATCATCGATTCATTGAACCCTGCCTCAAGCAGTTGGCGTTTTGAAGCATTGGTTTCGAGAATCCGCCTCAGCATGGGGTCAAGAACATCATAGGGGGGCAAATCGTCATCGTCGCGCTGATCAGGGCGAAGCTCGGCAGATGGCGGTTTGGTTCGAATCCGTTCTGGGATCACATCTCCGTACGATGCTGCCAGTGCATAGACCTGATCCTTGTAAAGATCGGCGATCGGGGCCAGCGCGCCGACAGTATCGCCATACAACGTGTTGTAGCCCACGGCGATCTCCGACTTGTTCCCCGGGCAAAGAACGAGAGCGTGGTGCTGATTGGCAAGCGCCATGAGCAGTGTCCCCCGAATTCTGGGTTGAAGATTCTCGTCTACGAGCCCTGTGGGCGAATCAGGCAAGGCCCCTCGCAGAGCAGCATGTGTGTCTGAGATGCCGATGGCCTGGAAACGGGCTCCCAGATTCTCGGAGACTGCTTGCGCATCCTCCAAGCTTTCTTGGGACGAAAACTCAGATGGCATATAGACGCAGAGCACATGGCTAGCCCCCATTGCCTCGACGGCCAGAGCGGCAACCACTGCAGAATCGATCCCTCCAGAGACGCCCAGGATTGCGCGCTTGAAGCCATTCTTGCCCAGGTAATCGCGGATGCCTAGGACCAAGGCCTTTCGTGCCTCAGCGATATCGACTGGAGCGTTTGAATGGACGCTCTTGGCATGATCGAGATCCAGAACAAATAGACCCTCCTGGAAGCTCGGCGCTTGGAAAATGAGTCTGCTTTGGGCGTCAACGACAAAGCTACTGCCATCAAATACCACTTCATCCTGGCCTCCAACCATATTCACGTAAACGAGGCCGACGTGGTTCTCTTTTGTCCGTCGCTTCGCCAGCCGATGTCGAATTGACGGCTTCCCCTCATAGAAGGGAGATGCAGACAAGTTGATGATCCATTCAGCACCCAGGCTGGCCTGCAAATCTGTTGGGCCGTCGTCGATCCAGAGATCCTCGCAAATGTTGATGCCCAGGGTGATACCATGAAACGCGTGAACGGAAGTGCCTTCTCCTGGCGTGAAATGGCGTTTCTCGCAGTACACGTCGTAGGAGGGCAGGTGCTGCTTGTCCACGTGGCCAAGGACCACCCCATCCTCAATGAGGTAGGCGCGATTGTAAAGATCGATGAGTGCCCCATCGGAAACGGATGACACGTTGTCTCGATTGGATGATTCCTGCTTGTGCCTTACTGCCAAGCCTCCAACGATGACGCCGATACCGGCTGAAGCGGCAACGATTCGATCGATGGCAGCTTGACAGGATGCGGTAAAGCCATCGTGCCAGAACAGGTCCAACGGCGAATACCCGCAGACGGCCAACTCGGGGAAGATCACCAGATCGCAAGACGATTGCCTCGCCTCCGCGATCCACGTCAGGATTTTCGTTGTGTTCTGCTCCACGTTGCCGACGTGGGCATTGAGTTGACCAATCGCAATTCGCATGGCTGGATTATCGGTGGCGTTGCGAGGAACGTCAATCAGCGCGCGATGGCTTGCATCAGTCTTGCAAAAACTGCTCAGACGGCTCAGACGGCAACGTCTCTTGGATAAATTGGCGAAGCGACTTGATCTGAGCCACGCTCATTCGTTCTAGACTTCCCGGGCGCAGGTCGCCGAGTTCGACGGGGCCAATGGATAGACGGAGCAGTCGGACGACGGCGAGGTCGAAGTGAGCAAAAAGCCGTTTGATCTCCCGTTTCTTCCCCTCAGTTAGCTGGATAAAGATATGAGGCGGACTTCCAGCCATCTTCCCAGAGAGAATGCGGAGCAGATCGCCCTCATCGTGAATCCCTTGTTTCATCTCGCGCAACATTCCGTCCAATTCGGCGCGATGTGGCAGTCGATCGAGCCATACGTTGTAGCTCTTGGTAACCTCATACCGCGGATGGCTGAGGTGATTCAGCAGCGTGCCGTCGTTGGTGACCAACAGCAGTCCCTCAGAATCCTGATCAAGACGGCCTGCCCATGAATAGCCGATCAGCCCTTCAGATCGAAGAATTCGCCCAACTGTGTTGCCCTCGTGTGGATCATCGTGGCTGCACAGCATCCCCTTGGGCTTGTGGTAGCGATAAATGCGAAGCTCGGGAGATTGAAGCGATATGGGGTGTCCGCGAAGAGATAGGCTCACAGCCGTGCCGGGGTTAATCCGTAAGAAAGGATCCACGACGATCGTATCGTTAAGAGCAACCTCGCCGGCAAGAACGAGCTCCTGTGCCTTCCTTCGCGAAACGCCGGCATGGCGCTGGATTAGCAAAAACAACTTGGCGTCTGATCCTGATGCATCCATAATACAAAGGCATACGCCACTTCGAGCTGGAGTGCAAGTCGTTGGCACGATGTGCCATTGTGCGCATCATGGAGAATCAAGATCAATCGTGAGGCCCCATGACATGGTCTATTGAGCAGATTGGACTAGCAGATCGTCGGCTTCGGGACTTCGTTCGCGTTCCCTGGGTTTTGTTCCGCGGGGACCCCTATTGGACGCCACCGCTGAATGGAGAGCTGTTGGGAAACCGATTGCTCGGGCTCAAAGGGCTACTGACACCGCAGCACCCCTATCATGACGATGCAGAGGTGACACACTTTATCGCCCGAGATGGCCGCCGGTTGTTGGGCCGCGTGTCGGCTGCTGTCAATCATCGATTCAACGACCACTATGGCTCTGAAATCGGATTCTTTGGATTCTTCGAAGTAGGCGATGACTACGCAGTCGCCGAAGCATTATTGGATCATGCCCGCGACTGGTTGGCAGCACGCGGCATGACGGTGATGCGCGGTCCAGGAGCATATTCCAATGCGACCACAGAGCCGCACCAAGCGGTTCTCATTGACGGATTCGATACGCCACCGACTGTCGAACTTACGCACAATCCCGCTTACTACCCAGAGTTTCTCGAACGCTACGGTCTGAAGAAGGCCAAGGACTACCACGCTTACAAGATTCTCCTTGAACCTCCTTCCCAGCGTCTGATTCGCATTGCCAAGGCTGCGCAACAGCGAAGAAACATAGAAACGCGAGTAGTCGTTCTCAAGAACCTGCGGGCAGAGGTTGACAAGATCGTCGAAATCTACAACCAAGCTTGGGCCAACAACTGGGGGTTCCTGCCCATCAACAGTGCGGAGGCGGATGCGACAGCGAGCAACCTGAGGATGGTGATTGATCCTGGACTCATGCGGTTTGCCACGGTCAACGGAGAGCTTGCTGCTGTACTCGGCGCGCTTCCCGATCCCAACATCCCATTCCGGCCTCGCTGGAATCGATTTCAAGATGCCGACATCATGCGAGTGTTACGACTGTTGCGCACACGGCGCCGAATCCCGGTGATGCGTTTGATGTTCTTTGGCGTCGTTCCCAAGTTTCGCAAGCTCGGAATCGACGCATTGCTGTACCAGCAGGTTCAGCAATATGC
>JAHITR010000114.1 GCA_018817505.1 Candidatus Bipolaricaulota bacterium
ACTCGGCAGATCCGAGGCGTCCGGACATGCAGAAGGGGAAGGGCAGAACGCCCTTCCCCTTCTGTACGCCCGACAGGATTCGAACCTGTGGCCTTCTGCGCCGGAGGCAGATGCTCTAATCCACTGAGCTACGGGCGCGAACTCAAATCATCATACTTGATGTCTTGAGTTCGGACGAGTTTCGCCCGGCGAAACGTCGTGCTTGGCGCGGTTCAAACGTCGTGTCCGAATCCAGCTGATGTCTCCAGTTCGTACAAATTTCGCCTTGTCGGTTGTGTGTGGCAGTCGTATGCGATGTTCTCCAAAGGAGAACTTGGCACGTGCGCAACGCGCACGCAAACTCACAAGCAATCCGACGGTTGCCGCTTACAGAAAAACGAAAGGAACTCAATGCATGCATTGAGTTCCCCGGTTGCGGAGAGGGCGAGATTCGAACTCGCGGAGGAGCGTAAACCCCTCGACGGTTTAGCAAACCGTTGTCTTGGACCTCTTGACTACCTCTCCAGTTCGAATGAATTCTACTCGCCATGTGAAGAGGGTTCAATGCGAGCTCTCCGGGGTCGTCTTGAGTTTCCCTTCGGGAAACGTCAGAGCGGTCCTGTTTGAGCGATCTTCGAATCTGTTGCGAGCAGGTTTGCCGAGGGGGCATTCTTGGAAAGGGGAGGTTGTATTCCTCTGCGCCCTCTGCTGCTCCGCGGGAAATGCTCTTGAGGCGGGAACGGAATCTCCTAAGGCGGACATTTTCCGCAGACAGAGCGGAAGAGGTTGGTGCTGAGGTAGCGGTCGCCGCGATCGGGCAGGAGTACGACGATGGTTCCTCGCTCAAGCGTTGCTGCATATTGTAGGGCTCCGGCAACTGCGGCTCCACTGGACATGCCGACGAGTAGACCTTCTTCAGTGGCCAGTCGACGGGCGGTTTCAAATGCGTCGGCGTCGATGACTGTGAGTTTCTCGTCAAGCATGGTGCGGTCGTAGATCTCTGGCACCATGGATTCGTCCATGTTTTTCAATCCCTGGATGGTGTGTCCACCCGCGGGTTCGATTCCAACAACCTTGGTGTTGGGACTGTGTTCCCTCAGGAAACGCGACATGCCCATCAGGGTTCCACCTGTTCCCATACCGGCCACGAATGAGTCGATGTTCCCTCCCGTTTGCGCAAGGATCTCCGGCCCCGTCGTTTCGTAGTGCGATTGGGGATTGTGCGGATTGGAGAATTGATCGGGCATGAAGTAGCGATCAGGATCCTTGGCGACCATGGCCCGTGCCACGCGAATGGCACCGTCCGTTTTGTCTTTGGGTGAGGTCAGAATAATCTCTGCGCCATAGGCCTCCAACGTGTGTCGTCGCTCGCTGCTGACGCATTCCGGCATGCAGAGGGTAACGCGATAACCCATGGCGGCGCCGATCATGGCCAGGGCAATGCCTGTATTGCCGGATGTGGGCTCAAGAATAATCTTGTCAGGTGTGAGCAGACCCTCACGAATGCCTTCGCGGATCATGAACAGCGCAGGCCGATCCTTTACAGATCCTCCCGGGTTGCTCCCTTCTAGCTTGGCCAAGATACGGATGTTAGGGAATTTGGCGTCGAGATGCTGTAGCTCGACCAGCGGCGTATTCCCGATGGATTCTAAAACGGACATCTTTGTCTCCTTTAGTCAGACGTTCATAGTAACGATAAAACACGACTTGTCTAGTAGGATTTTGTCAAGTCAATCCGAAAGGATTGACTTGGTTGGAGTTTGCGAGCGCTACGCGCGCGTCTCGAGTTTCCTTGCGGAAAACGGCAACTCAATGCAGGCATTGCGTTGCTTGGAGTTTCGTTTCACAAAACTCTGGTCGGATGAACAACGATAAGCGGACGTATGTTCGAACGCGCTGATGCAGCTGGGAAGGAGGTGAATTCGCTGCGTACAGCGGACCGATGGTTTGATTGCTCTCCAAACACGAGTTTGTCTATGGCAAACTCAAAGGAACTCAACGCGCTAGCTTTGAGTTCCCGGATGCGGAGGGGGCGGGATTTGAACCCGCGAGACCAGAGGTCTGCCAGTTTTCAAGACTGGTGGAATCGGCCGCTCTCCCACCCCTCCATTCGTAGCGAATTATACGCAATGAAGCCGATTACGAAATGGTTTCCGAAGCATGTTCGATGGTTCCGCCGCCCAGGAGTCTGTCTCCATCGTACAAAACGGCAAGCTGCCCCGGCGTGATGGCCCGCTGGGGGTCATCGAAGACGATTCTGAAGCGGGTGTCCGACAGGCGATGAAACGATGCCGCGACTGCTGGGGAACGATAGCGAATCTTGACGAGGATGTGCGCTCCGTCCTGCGGTGATTTGCCGGACAGGTAGCTTGCTTCCTGTGCGGTGAGCTCAGATCGCGTCAAGGCAGTGTCGGGGCCGACGATGAGAGCATTGCGCCGTGGATCGATGTCGATCACGAACAGGGGTTGTTCGGCAGCAATCGCCAATCCCCGACGTTGGCCGATGGTGTAATGGGGCAGTCCTCTGTGGGTTCCCAATGGTTCGCCGTCTTGATTGAGAATCGGGCCGGATTCAAACGCTTCCGGTGGGAACAGGAATGACGTTTCTCCGGCCACTGCAAAACACAGATCCTGTGATTCAGGCAGCTCGGCCGCGCTCAGATTGGCGTTGCGCGCGAGTGAGAACACGTCCTCTTTGGACAATTCGCCGATGGGAAAGGCTAGTCTCTGGAGGTCTTCTTGCTGAAGTCCGTACAAGAAGTAGGTTTGATCCTTGTTCGCGTCTGCACCGCGTGCGAGTCCAAACGTGCCGTCTGGATAAACTATCTTGCGGACATGATGCCCGGTGGCGACGAGTTCAAAGCCGTTCTCACGAGCGTATTTCAGCGCATATCCGAAACGCAGATATCGATTGCAGCGACCGCATGGGTTGGGTGTTTCACCCTGACGATAGCGAGTCACGTAATCGACGAGCACCTTGGTGTGGAATTCCTCACTCGCGTCAATCTCCTGATGGGGTAACCCCAGCTCTCGTGCAGCCAGCGCTGCCGTGTCCAAGGCACAGCATTTGGTTGCACCGGCATAGTCGGGTGCATTGTGAAACGACCAGAACCAAAACGTGATTGCAGAGACGTCATAGCCCTGCTGTTTGAGGAGCAGAGCCGCCACGGTGCTGTCCACGCCACCACTCAGGCAAACGAGAGCTCGTGGCGACATCTAGCCGTCTTCACCCTTGAGAGGCACCATGCACAAGAATTCGAATACGCCGTCTCCCGTATTGACGAATTGGTGTTCGTCATTCGGCGGAACCAGGGCGAAATCGCCGGGAGCGACTGGTTGGCTTCCGCCAGCAAAACGGACTTCACCTTGGCCAGACAGAACATAGACTTCATGCTCCCAGGGATGCGTATGGTAGGGACTGCATCCGCCCTTGCCTACGGTGAATTTGCGCATTGAGAAATTGGGCGCACCGTTGTGTGGCCCCACGAGGACGCGTTTCTCTACATGAAGGACCTTCTTTCCGTCATGATAGATGCGGGGTTCGACGTTCCGACTGCTGTTGACCACGACCATGGGAGCTCCTTTCTTTCAGCCGAATGCGCTACAGAGGCGCGATAATGAGCGGGACGAGCATTTCATCTTCTGTCAGCCCACCATGCATGCCCGGAAGAATGGCTGCATCGGGATAATCCTGGAATACGCCGCTTGTTCCTGTAGACAGCAAGGCCAGATCGCCGATTCGGTTGGCGATTTGAGAATGGGGTGTGTTGATGCCTAGAAGACCGGATTCGACCAATTCCCGCGATTCAACACAAATCAGTCCGTCGTTGCGAGGCTTGTCGAATGCTTTACGGATCGTCGGAACTTTGCCTTGACGTGCGTACAAATACGAGGCACGAGGTTCTCCCACAGGCGGCATAAGTAGAGCGCGAGCCGCATCGAATTCGCCGTCAAGCAACAGATAATCTTCGGGTCGCATGGGAGCGAACCCATGATCGGCCGTGACAATGAGCAGCGTGTCTTGAAGCTGGCCGACGAGACCTCGGCCAATGGCGTCATCCACGGCAAAGAATTCGGCTCGGAATGACTCGGAATCTGGTCCTAGGCCATGGCCGATGGAATCCATGCCAGGCCAGTAAAGCGAAATGAATGTCTTGCCTCTGCTTGTCTGCAGAATCTCGCGCGTCTTCACGAACATGTGCGGTAGGCTGGCCGCAGAGTGGAGATTCGCGCATCCGTGATAAAGCGCAGTGGATAGCCCGCTTTGCGCAATGTAGCCAGGAAGGACGGCGTGAGCGTCAATACCTTGCGCGATCAGTTGCTCATGCACGGTGGGCAGAGGAATGAGTGTTTCACGATCAAGTCCGATGTCGAAGGCACTGTCATTGCGGGAACTGCCGATGGTGTTGAAACGAATCATGTTGGTAATGCTGGCAGTTTCCCGTAGATACAGACGATAGCCGATCATTCCGTGTTCCAGCGGCGTCAGCCCGGTGCTCAACGACGTTAGCGCGGCTACCGTTGTCGATGGATAGACAGAGGTCAGGGGGATGTGGCACCCTGATTCCCCGAGTCGTTTGAGAGCAGCATCGGGAAACTCCTCAAACAAAGCTTGCGCCTTCCTGAACCCAAACCCATCCAAAATGAGAAAGACGATGCGCTCGTATCCACTGAAGGGTTCAGCAATCTTGCCTAGCGGGGAGTGGCCTTCATGGACGCCCAGAAGCGAGGCAATAAGAGACGGGATATTGGAGATGCAATAGCCTCGGTAATCAGGGAAAACCACACTTTGACCTTGCTCAAGAGGGTTGGCGCGTCCGAGCAGCTGTCGTTCGATCAGATTGTCCATATCACGAAGAGTATACGTGCATCACGCCCGCTACCCCATATGTGGGTTCAAATCCATTGGAAAAGCTGCCCTGACGCAGCGAAAACTAGTCAGCGACAGGACTGGATTCATTGACCTCAGCGACATCTACCACGTTTGCGAGGATCTCAAGCAGCTCAGCAAGCAGTGCCTCTGGCCATGTTGCTGTGTCCCACGGGAGATCGTCAAGCACCGAGTCGACGGCCTGCTGGTGCGAAACCTCGTCAGGACTTGTCGCGCTGCTGTCCGTGGAGGCATCGTCCGCAGCTTCTGGAGACACGATGAGTGTCAGTTCGCCAGATAGATGGAACAAGCCATCGCCTGCAAGCTCCATGGAATACGGGTCCTTGGGAACGACAAATCCTCCCGAAGCGGAACCCTCTGCGTCGCCTCGGACACGATAAACACGTTCGGCGATGAAGATGGTGGCATAGAATTCGCCCATTCCAGA
>JAHITR010000115.1 GCA_018817505.1 Candidatus Bipolaricaulota bacterium
ATTCAAACGAATCTTCTGCCTTTGGACTCGGAGTTTGCGATCTGGGTTCGCACACCAACGGGCGACGTTCTGGTTGCCACTTACCTGCTCTACCCTTATTGACGGACACGGGGAGGTTGGATATTTGGACTTGGACGAGTGCGAGTTGATCGGCTACCCTCCGCCGACAGGCGGGAAAAGGCCGATGCGATCCTTGTCTTGGAGGATCTGGGAGCGATCGTAAACGACGCGACCGTTGACCATGGATAAGTGAACGTCCTTCGCTGCAATACCTAGTCTTGAGATCAGGTTCAACAGCGAGTCAGTTGCTTCAAGATCCACATAGAATGCATCTCCGGCACGGTGCGTGGGGGCATGCTCGGCGAAGGATGCATAGAGGCGAACCTCAACCCTCACTTTTCGCCATCCTTGGCGCTGTTCGGATCCCCCGAGTCTTGTTCCGGAGCCCCCGAGCCGTTGTTGCTCGGGGCCCCCGCGGAATCTTGCGGGGCGAAATACCATTTGTACAAAAGCTGCATATCGTCTGGGAACAGGCCAAGGCGATCTCCGTCCTGAACGGGAGTCTGGAGATTGGCATACCGCCCATTGAGGAACACGTTGCTGCCGAGATCCGTCTGATCGATACCCAAACGTGTAACAATCTCTCCCACCGTGTCTCCCGGTTGCCAAGACACCAGCGCAATGGACTGTGCCGTGGTTGCGGAATCATCGGCGAAATGCCGCAATTTGCCATACAGGTGAATGTCAATCATGAGAAAAGTGAGGGGCCGCCGGATGGCAGCCCCTCGTTCCATCCTTTCATCTTCTAGCCAAATACCTTGTCAAGCTCGGCGTCGGGAACATCCCAGACCACATTGTGCGGCGGCAAGGGTTCGTAGGTCATGAACTCTGGCAGTCGATCATCGGCCTTCGTGAAGCCGGCCTTACGGTTGAAGTCGAGTTCCAGGTCGAGGACTTCTTTGCCGATCCGTCCTACATCATCTGCTGTCCAATTCGTTCCCAGGACACCATTGCATTCCTCAACCATCCCTTCGAATCCAGAAGCGATGTCGAGAATGGCGAACGCGATGAATAGACAGTGGCCGGTTGTGTCAATGAACGCTGTCGCATATTGGAAAGCGCGAGCCAACTCGGTCTTGTTCGGATCAAGCGGATCGAGCTTTCCCGATACACCGAGCATTTCAGGCGCAATTGTATATCCTGCCGTGTGATCGGCCCCCATGGTGGAGATGGCGTAGGTCATTCCGATGCCCTTGATGGCGCGCGGTTCGTAGGCAGGCATATTTTGCCCCTTCACATGGGGAACCCTGGCGACGCCGAATGCCTTGCCTGTTACGAGTGCGCCAGCGCCGAGGATCTTGCCCAGCGGTGTCGCCTTACCGATTTCGTGAACTAACTCGATAGCTCGGGCTCCATCGCCGAACGCGGCCACACCGCCTTCCATGGCGACAGCAATGGCGCCACCAATCTCGATGGTATCCAGGCCATATTCGTTGCACAAAAGATTCATCTCTGCGACTTGATCCAAATTGTCGATGCCACAATTGGCGCCCAGCGCCCAAGCGGACTCGTATTCGACGCACGACGAGTGTTCCGATCCATCAGGTCGATGCCAGGTGTTGGAGCATTGAATGATGCACCCAGGAGAGCACGCGTGGTTGTATAGCTCTTTCCCCGTCCGCTCTTTGTTGCCTTCAAAGATGGCTTCTCCGGCGATCTTGGCAGCGCCGTCGAAACGGCCTGAGCGGAAGTTGTGGGTCGGCAATGCACCCGCTTCGTTGATGATGTTGACCAATACGGCAGTCCCATAGCTATTGAGTGCGCCTCGGGGCTTGGTGATGGCGTGCTCGGTGAGCGCGGCAGCCATCTTCTTGCGCCCGGCATCAAAGACATCCTGTTTGGCGATTGCCACGCCTTCGGCCCCCGCGTCATCGACGACGATGAATTTTAATCCCTTGCTTCCCATGACGGCCCCGAGGCCGCCACGTCCAGCATAGCGCGTCGGGCGACCGTCCTGGTCATTGAAGCAGATGCCAGCAGCTGACATACGGTTTTCGCCAGCGACGCCGATCGAGCAAACGTCGACTGTCTTCAGGCCACCGAACCGCGTGAATAGGGGAGGATAGACCTCAGACAGCCTAGCGCCGGCGTGAGAATCAGCGGCCTCAAATTGCGCGCCATTCTTGTCGATCTTAAGGAGCCAGAGTCCATCTGCTTTGCCTTCAATAATGAGCGCGCGAATTCCCAATCTAACGAGTCGTCGTGACCAACCTGTGCCGGCGTTTGCTTCCTTGATACCGCCAGTCAGTGGCGATTTCCCGCCAACGGAAATACGTGAGGACGTCGGAGAGGACGTTCCCGTGACAATGCCAGGCGAGAACACCAGCTTGTTATTCGGTCCCAACGGATGGCATGTTGCGGGCACCTCATCATGAACAATGGATGAGGTCAGCCAGCGACCTGCTCTATCCTTGTACTGTGCGGGCACGGGCTCAAATTTGGCCGTGCGGTTGGTCATGTTGATGCGTAGAAAACGATCCATGTTCTCCCCTTTCAGCGAGTGAGTCTTTGTTCCCGTCATAGCACCATAGGTCATGCTGCCTGACCACTATAGAGCGTGAGTGCGCGCTGTGACAAGCATTCAGATCTGAAGTCTGCTCGCTCAAGTGACTCATGAATTCTCACCGTCCCTCATCTGGACTTGCCCCGCGTCAATGTCCGTTGGGGGGAGCGCTCTGTGAACAGAGAATCGGAAGTGTTGTTTGGCTAGCAAATCTGAATGGCACAATCTGGCGTCATTGGATTCGGCACGAGAGCACTTGGCTCCTGGGCGTGTGCTCGGGAAACAGCCAACGAGCAAAGCCAACGCCTTGCCGGATTCGCAATCATCAGCGCATCCTATTGCTGGCCGTCTTGCTCTCGGCGGCACCTGCTGGAATCGCGCAAGTTGCTAGCTAGCCTGATGCCGGTCCCAGCAGCTGAAAGACGATACTGACGGCATTGGGCAACAGGAACATGCCCATGACAAAGCCGAGCAATGCAACCGTGCGCAGTCTGGAGCGTACGCCTAGCAGTCCTCCGAGTATCGCTACCACGCTACACACAGGGACTGACCATCCCGGATGGATCGATGCCATTGCCCAGCCGATGATGCCAGCAGCAAGAGCCACTGCGCTGCAGGCGAGAAACACGGGGCGAGGATCGGCCATGAATTCTCTTGGACTGGAGTGCTCAACGAACAAACGCTTCCAGATGGCTGTTTTGGTTTCTTGCGTCGTCTTGGTCACGGTTCACCTCGAGAATGGATGACATCCTTGCCTCACGCTACTTCAAGACCTAGGCACGTTTCAAGGGCATCTTCGAATGGGGATACTTGCCACGGCCAATGAATGGAAGTGAGAGTAGGTCATTTCAGTTGCCTCTAGATTGTGCCTCTGTAGCAGCCCACGCAGTCCGCCCGTAGCCATGAATTGACGGAATCCAGCCCGATGCTCGCCACCTGCGAGATGCTCAATGAGCGTGATGATGAGCCAGGGAATGTGAATGTAGGATCGCCTGGGTCTCGAGTACTCGACAACAATCAGATGCCCCTCTGGACGAAGAACGCGCAACGCTTCTCGAATCATCTTCATCCGATCTTGTTCAG
>JAHITR010000116.1 GCA_018817505.1 Candidatus Bipolaricaulota bacterium
ACCTTGCCATCACCTGTTCAACTGCTTCACCCTTGAGGCGCGGTGGTTGCGCCAGCAGGAGATCACGACCCGCGCGACAGAAGCCGTTGGCATCGATACCGTGGTCTGCCACCCACTCGCCAATCCGAAAAAGCGCCTCGCGCAAAGGCCGCGTTCCCACAATGTCGTGGGCGAAGACAGACGACGGATGGATGTTGGCCCTTGACGGCCCCTTCTTCAGGAGAAGGTCACCCCGTACAGGATCGATGCCCACGATCTCGGCGAACGGCTTGGTCCCCATCTCCTGCGTCAGCACCTTGTTGCCGGTGCGCAGTTTGACCTCTTGGTGCGGAAATCGATAGCGGTCAATCACACTGCCCCGACCGGGCTCTTCCACATGTTCGACGAATTGCAAACAGCCAATGGCGTCTCGTTCATCCAACAGCTCCTCATCTGAGAGCTCAACTAGGCGGAAGTACTCCCACCAGATGGCCTTGTCCTCGCGACGGTGCCATTCCAAAAGCTGCGCGAGGATCCACTGAGCTTGCTGTTGCCTCGTACGGTCCTCGCGTTCGACAGGAATGCCCTCTGTTAGCCTGGTGGCCAATGCTTGGACACGCGTCATCGCTTCGTCCAGGGCCTCGCTTGGCATTCCATCTCCATGTTCGGGCCTTGGAATCTGCTCGCCATCCGCCACAAGCTGCGCGCGCAAGCTTTCGAGCCAATCCCGCAGTCGCAGTGTCGCCAAGCAGTCGTCCTCGTTATACCCGCGGACCGCTTCCTTGACCTCGTCCGAGATGGCTTCAGCGGCATCGAATTCCAGCGCATACTCTAGTGCGCGCAGGTTGTGCGACGCATCGCGAAGATTCACCTGACGCTCGAATCCGAAGAATGGCTCAAGGTCTTTGATCGAATAAGACTCCACGCTGGCCCGGACCGCGTGTTTGACGACTGCGTATAGATCGATGAACCGCTCGCCTCGCAGCAGACGATCCACCTCGTCTTCTCTGGCCGCATAGCGGCCCATGAGACGCTTGATAGCAGACGGTTCGTACGGTGCGTAGTGATAAATGTGGAAGCCCTTGTCAGCCTCCCATCGTGCCATGGCCTCATCGATGAACGCCTCGAACGTTGCCTTCTCCTGTTCGGCGTTCATCGCCCATAGGGCATGATACTGGGGCCCTCCTGATTCAATCGAGACGTAGCCAAACAAGTACTCAAGTCCCTCATCGCCGACGAACCGAGCGCCCTCGAAGTCAAAGAAGATGTCTTGAGAAGTGGGCTTGGGCAACCGATAGAGCCCGAAGCCTTCTTCCAATACAAGCAGCTCATGAACTGGCTTGTTCTTGACACGGCCTTCCAATTGCACGCGTGCCTGATGGTGCACCCGCTCGTACGTTTCAGGTGCGCCTCGCTCGGGCGACGGATTGAGGGGCATGGTAGTTTGCGCGAGGGCTTCTAGTGTGTCGACCTGGCGGGTTTGCAGCTCGCCAATTTGCATCTTGCTGATGCCCGCCACCAGACAAAGGTGATCGTCCTCATGGCGCTTGTCGTCGCAGACCTTCCACCAGCGGCAAATGTTGCATTGCTCGCACTTGTCTGGGTATGTCGCATCGCTATGCCAAGAGCCATTGCGCACTGCATCAATCAATCGCTGGCGAACGAGTCGGTAGTAGGCCATGTAGTCATCGACTCGGTAAGTTTCTCGCTTGTAGCCGTTTCCAGGAGGCACGACGTACATGTACTCCGGCAACATGCCTTGGAGCTGACGAAGCAGATCGGAATAGAGGCATAGCTGGAGCATCGTCCGGCCCTTGGTCTCGCGAGCTAATTTCGTGTCCGCGATCTCGTAAGCGTACTTTCCGAGATTCGAGGGCTTGTCAACACGGAGCAGTACGTCCGATCGCCCCAGCCAGCCGTCGCCGAGCAACGTGGCTTGGACGATGACGTCGGGGCCAGCCTTCATCGCCTGTACCGTTCGCTCATGATTGGACTGCTCATCGCCCAACTCAGCAAGCTCCACGATCGACAACCCTTGCGATCCCAAGTGCTCGATGTAGCCGCGCTCATGCTCGAACCCGCGCTGCCGCAGCGCCTCCAACGCGGGGTCCTTGTACGAAGGCGCAGCAAGCTCACCCCGAGCAGCGCACAGGTCGAGATACGTCAGATGGCTGCACCCTAGATGATTGGCAAGGTCGGAAGCAGAGAGGCGAAGGGATTGATGGTCGTATCTCATCGCCATCTCCTCATGCGGCTTGCACGACCTTCGTCAAGATGGTATCTACCGACGTGGTCACAAAAGGGGCACTGGGCCTCGAAATAGCTGCCTTCCTGCTCCCGAATCTCCCACCGAAACTCGTTTCGACATGTAAGATTCGCACAGTAGATGACTTGCTCGTACGCTGATTCATGTCGTCGTTCCTGCTGCTCTGGATTCCCCGACTGCTGGATATCGAAGCCGCTCTCAATGATGGCGCGTTTCAGATTGTGTGACAGACGTGCCGTCGCGTGCACTTCGTCAAAGGCAGTCGGGCACACGGCATGAATCCCATTCTCGGAGTAATCGACTAGAACGCCAAATCCCCGGCCAGACGTTTCCACACCTACAATCCGACCCGTTCCGCGCCCGCCTTCTTTTGTTGTGACAACCGTATTGATGCTCTTCTCCCAACGTGAGCGAACAGATGACGACCACCGAACAAGCAATCGCAAGGCAGTAATGGGGGACATGGAATCCAAACGTTG
>JAHITR010000117.1 GCA_018817505.1 Candidatus Bipolaricaulota bacterium
ACTGGAATGAGGGGATTCTTGGTCTTGTTGCGTCGAGCATGTCGGATCGTTTCGGCGTGCCCTCGATCATCATGTCGCGAAGCGATCGCGTCAGCCGTGCGTCATGTCGAAGTGTTGGAACGTTCGACATCAGTGCCTGCTTGCACGCGAGCAGGGATTTGCTCATGCATTATGGAGGCCATCGCATGGCAGCGGGATTCACGGTAGACAATGAGAATCTCGAAGAACTGGAAGCACGACTCATTCAGTACGCACAGGGGCATCGCGAAGACATGCAAATGAGGGCGCCCAGTCCCATTGATTCACGGATTCGTATCCAGGACATTGATCTGCGATTGTTCACCAATTTGACTTCGCTCGGTCCGTATGGACCAGGCAATCGCGAACCGCGCTTCCTCATCGAAGGGTGCACATTCGCAGACCTTTCCCTCGTTGGAAACAGCCGCCAGCATCTCAAAGGGAGGGTCACCCAAAACGGTCACTCCGTTCCCTTCATCGCTTTTCGAATGGCCAAGCATCTTGAGATATTTGAGCAAGTCGAATCCGGCCGTCTCGTTGGCAGCATTGGATTCGATGACTGGCGAAACGACGTACAGATTCGCGGACTGGATCTCGTAGCCGAAGTCGACTAGCGGCCCCAGCGGCAACGCTCTATTTTCCTACGCAGAATTTCGAGAACACCGCATCGAGAATGGATTCACTGATATCGATCCCTTGCAGCTCAGAAGCCGTTTGATACGCCAAGCGCAATTCCTCGGCCAGCATGTCCGCCTGACCTCCCTCACGAGCCGTTTGCGAGGCTTGGGCAAGCCGCTCTCCCACTCGGCGCAGCAAGTCTCGTTCCCAAGTATCCAGCAGCAAGACGGAGTTTCTTGTTGGCAGTGTGCCTGCACCCACAGATGCGAGGATCTCATTGCGCAGAGCTTCGATTCCAGTTCCGTGTTTGGCAGAGACGGGCATAACCGCGCTCCAGTCTCCATCAGGAGGTATCTCCCAAACAACTGGCAGATCGATCTTGTTTGGGACCAACAGTGTGGGCACGCCAGCACGAAGGTTCAATACGACGTCGTCTTCTGCATGTTTGGGTTCACTGGCATCGACAAGCAACAGCAACAGATCCGCACGATCGATGGCTGCGTGCGTCCGACGAACACCTTCTGCTTCGATCGGATGCTCAGCTTCGCGCAGGCCCGCCGTGTCAATCCACCGTACGGGAATGCCGCCCAAGGAGGCATCTTCCTCAATCGTGTCCCGGGTCGTCCCGGGAATCGGCGTGACAATCGCTCTCTCCTCGGCCAGCAATGCGTTGAGCAATGTCGACTTGCCAACATTGGGCCGACCGACAATCGCTACGGTCAAGCCCTCGCGAATCAAACGTCCTGACTCGGATTTGGACAGCAACTGCGCCACGTCTTCCGCACAGGCAGCAATTCGTGGGGCAAGCGCTTCAATCGACACATCCAAATCGGGATAGTCAATCTCAACTTCCAGATCTGCCAGGATCTCAGCCAGTTTCGTGCGCAGGCCACCAAGGGCTTGTGTGAATCGCCCACCAAGCCGATCCACAGCAGCCTCCAACCCAAGTGCCGTCCGCGCCCGGACGATGTCCATCACTGCTTTGGCTTGATCCAGTGAAATGCGGCCGTTGACAAAGGCCCTCTTGGTGAATTCTCCCCGTTCTGCCATCCGGGCGCCGGCGGCCAACACCGCATCAAGAATGGCCCTCGTGGCGACGACGCCTCCGTGACAGTTGATTTCGACCACATCTTCACGTGTGTAGGTGCGTGGAGCTCGCATGACAGAGACAAGTGCTTCGTCGATGATCCGCCCCTGCCTGTGAATGGATCCGTAGTGAATGGTGTGGCTTTCGACATTCGAGAGGGTGATCCGTTTGGGAGATCGAAACAAAGAATCCACAATCGACACAGCATCGGGGCCTGATAGGCGAACAATGCCAATGCCGCCGTCACCAATCGGCGTTGAGACGGCGGCAATCGTATCGTCGATCATTGAGCGTCTTCGGGCTCGATCATCACCCGGCGTGTGTCGCCTTCGCCTGTGCTGTAGGTCTTGACTCCGGGGAAATTGGCCAGTGTGACATGAATCGTTCGACGTTCGTGAGCCGGCATCGCATTAAGCCGCACACGCTTGCGTTCAAGTCGTACTTCCTCGGCCTTTCCCAAGGCGAAGCGAATCAACTCAGCGCGGCGCTTCTTCACCGCGCCGTTGACATCGATGATGATCTCAAGCTCTTTCCCAGTCTTGCGACGGATGGCTCCACGCATCAGGTGCTCAAGTGCGGCTAGCGCCGATCGCTCCTCAGGCAAGGTAAACAAATTGCCTTCAAGATTGACGTAGATGCCATCTTGAGCATCGCTTTCCACGACAAACGTGACATCCTCTTCTAGGATGCTCAGCAATTCGCGAAGAAGGTCCTCGACTTCCTTATGCTGTGTCTCCATCGCTGCTCTCCGTTGTCGATCCGTCGACATCGATCTCCGCGTCATCGCTGGGCAAGGATGCTTGGGCAGCCGTATGGCGCGCCATTTCCCAATTTACGAACGCTTGCTGCCCTACTTGGGCAACCGTTGTAAGCAAGTAATACAGCCAAAGCCCCGATGGGAACTTCCACAAGAAGAAGGCCATGACCACCGGCATGAAATACCCCATGTACTTCTGCGGCCCGGCAGCATCCGGAGTCATTGGCGTCATGAAATACTGCTGAAGCATCATGACCAGCGTGGTCGCGACTACAAGAATGAAGTAGGGGTCAGGCAGACTGAGGTCAGGAACCCAAAGGAATCCAGGAGACAGATGGATTTGCTCCGATGCATAGAGCAGTGCACGCCAAATCACAATGATGATTGGGAACTGGATGAGCATGGGGAAGCATCCAGACATCGGATTGACCTTCTCCTTGCGATAGATCTCAAGGGTCTTCTTCTGCATTTCTTCTTTGTTGTCTTTATACCGCTCTTGGATGCGCTTCAGCCGAGGCTGGATTTGCTGGATTCGCGCCATCGAGTGATATTGCTTGCGCATCAGCGGGAACAGCACGATTCGCATCAGAATCGTAAAGATGATGATGGCCCAGCCATAGTTGCCCGTCTTGAGGTACAGCCAATTAAGCAGGCGAATGACGTAGACCATAAGTCTGCCGAAGATCCCAATATCATCGAGCTTCTCAAGCCCAGCTGCCTCTAGGGCGACGTAGCGTCGACGCCCTCCGTAAAGGCCAAAGCGATACGTAGACGTTCCGCCATTTGCTTCAAGCTGAACGCCGATTCTTCGTGTACCCGCGTCCGTCAACTCAGCAAATGGAGAGACGGGCGTGGCTTCGTCGGGACTGAGGAAGAAGACAACCTCGTTGTCCATGAGTCCCAGGCCCTGGAATGAGAAATAGGAGCCCACCGCAAGTTGGGCCGTGCTGCGCTCGCCGTCATACAAATAGCTAAGTTGCCGTCCCTTCTCAGTGGGCGTGTAGTTCGATAGGACAAGCTGAACAGGCTCAGATAGCGCTTGCTCTGAACTAATCTCGATCTCGGCTGTCAGGGTATAGAGGGCATCGGGCTCAATCTTGAAGCGTTTGACAACAGAGATTCCTCCGCCTTGTCCGCGCATCTCAATCATGATGGCGCCCGTATCTGTGTATACCGGATCAGCCAATGTGTAGTTGAAGGCA
>JAHITR010000118.1 GCA_018817505.1 Candidatus Bipolaricaulota bacterium
GATGAGAAGAATTGACGCCGTGATCTTCGACTTGGATGGAACCCTTGTTCGTTATCACGGCGTTGATTTTGAATCCAGTTGGGGGGCGCTTGCTGTGGCTGCTGGCGTCTCGGAACGCTCACAACAGTTGTTCCGTGAGTACTTCCATCGCAAGGACGCGTATGCCGAATGGGTGATTGAGGAAGCCAGGCTTCTCAAGGGCATCTCGGTCAGCCACGTCGTAAACCAGTTGTTCCCTCCTCCTTATGCGCGCGGCGTGGTAGAGGCTGTTGCCGAATTGCAGGGCGACTATCTGATGGGCATCCTTTCCTCAGGCGTCGGCCTGGTTGCTGACCGTGTGGCTCAAGATCTCAACCTGAGTTTTGCTTGGGCCAACCAACTGGCGGTCGAGGATGGCGTCTTCTTGGGCACAAGTCAGGTCCGTGTCGGTCTGTGGGCCAAGGCCGATGTGCTGGACCAGCTTGCTGCGCAATATGAGCTGGAACTGGAGCACATCTGCTTCGTCGGCGACAACGTCAACGATCTGGCGGCCATGGAACGGGTCGGATTGGCGATTGCTGCCAATCCCAAAGACGATTCACTGCATGACGTCGTGGCCCATATTATCAGCGATTTCTCCGTGCTGCCTGATCTCATCCGAGCCTTTGAGAACGGCTGAGACATGCAACAAGAGCGCCCCTAGCTTGGATCTTCGTAATAGAAGATTTGGTAGACGAGACGATCAAGGATTTCTCCCTTGAAGGCCCTCCCCAACCCGCGTCCGACGAATGCGGGCAAGCTGTGTCGAAGTGTTTCCGAATAGTCGACGGCCATGACGACGTTCTCTCCCATCGTCGTCAGCGACTGCTGCAGCAGCTTGGCGCCAATGAGGCGAAGGTCCTGATGCTTGGGATTGATCACCACCGCCGGAAGGAAATAGATGTCGCCGCTGGCGGTTCGGTTCGGGTAGTGCTCCTCGAAGTAGCCGGCATTCACCCACGGAATCTTGGACAGCACGTTGGTGATGAGGGTGACGCCAGCCAGCTCATCATCTGCATAGACGAGAAACTTGGTGAAATCCTCGTCCGATAGTACGGCGTCAAATTGGTTCTTGCTGAATCCTCCGTGATGAATGGGTGTGCGACGATTGAGGCGCTCAAACGCTGCGTTGTAGATTTCCCAGAGAAGCGCACGCTCGGATTCTTCATGGATGACCAACGTTTCGACAATGCGAATATTATCTTCCATAGTCATCTCCGCCTAGGTCCCGAAGATGCGATCGCCTGCATCGCCAAGTCCGGGAAGAATGTATCCCTTCTTATTGAGTTGCCGATCCAGGGCAGCGGCATAAATGGGAATATTCGGATGGGCTGCGCTGTAGGCGGCGACGCCCTCAGGAGCTGCCACCAGGCACAGGAATTGAATGTCTTTGCCGCCTTCTCGTTTGATAACGTCTGTGGCTGCAATAGCACTCCCGCCAGTGGCTAGCATGGGATCGACCAGAATGATATGTGCGTCGGATAGTTGAGGGGGCAGCTTGCAGTAGTACTCGACGGGTTCCAGTGTGGTTGGGTCACGGAACAACCCAATGTGCCCCACCTTGGCCATGGGAATAAGATTCAAGACGCCGCCCAACATGCCAGTGCCTGCGCGCAATATAGGGACAAGAACCACATTGGCATCCAGCACGCGCCCTGTCATGGTCTCAAGAGGAGTCGTGATCGCGCGATCACGTAGCGGATAGTCGCGTGTGATCTCGTAAACCATGAACGCCGTCAACTCTTCCAACAATCGTCGAAACGTCTCATTGCCTGTATTGACATCACGCATGAGCGCGAGTTTGCTTTGAATCAGAGGGTGTTCAAGAACATGCAGCATGTGTGCGTCCTCCAAGGATGGCGTAGATGAACTGAAGATACTGAAGGCAGCTTGCGTCAGCAACCCACAAGCGTGAAGAGAAAAAAGAGCGGGTAGATGTTGAGCATCTACCCGCGCAGTCGTTCTCCCCGGGCTGCCGACGTGCCCTCTGCGTAGCAGCCGGGCGATTATTTGCCAGCCACCTGAAGTGAATCGATCAGAACATAGGGTGCCGTCCCCAGTGGGAGGAATCCGCTGCATAGGCCGACATCACGACTCACTGCCGCCACGTCTAAGCAGTCTTGGTAAATGTTGCCAGAGATCATGGTCTTGTCGAGGCGGCCGACCACGGCTCCATTGATGATATGGAACCCCACTGCCTGGACCGCGAATTGCCCCTGCGGGAAGTTGCCTGAATGGAAGCCCATGCCGTTGGTAATCAGCAATCCTTCTTTGATGCCTTTCACGATGTCGTGCCACGACGTGTCGCCCGGTTCAATGGTGGGGCAGCAGAACCAGGGACTGATGGACGTTTCGTTGCCGCTGCCGAACATGGTGCGTTTGAAGCCGTTGCCTGTGGACGGCGTACTCATCGCCGCACCCACGCGTTGATCGAATAGGAACTCCTTCAGGATTCCTCTTTCGACGATCGCTCGTTTGGCGCAAGGCACGCCTTCGTCATCGAAGGCACGTGCATCCGTGTTGCCAGCGAGCAGGGGGTTCTCGTAGATCGTCAGCTTGTCGGAGAGGATCTTTTCTCCCAGTCTCTGGGTGAGAGGCGATGTCTTCTTCCATGCCGCCTCGCCACTCACGCCAGCCAACAGCGGCATCATCATCAGGAACGCGGCTTCAGGCGCAAGGATTACGGGAAGCCGCCCCGTCGACGGTGTCGAGCTTTGATTTCCCCAGTTGTACCAAGTGACGAACTCGTCCAGCAACGCGCCATCGGCGACTTGCGGGGCGATTCCCGACCTGGATTTGAACACGCCGACGCCAGCACCCTTAAATGGCGCGCCAAAATAGAAGCTAGCTCCCGTCGATTTGGATGTGGCGTTCGCGCCCTGGGTCGTCTGAATGGTCAGCTCCGACCGCTCACAGCTTGCACCAATTCCCAACGCAACGTCAGGCAGCTGCTTCTGAAGCTTGGTCTTGATGGATTCGCAGACCTCGATTAGGTCCGATGACTTCAACTGAGCCGTCGCTTCGCTGTAATTGTCTAGTTTGGGATAGTCGGCCTTGCCTGCGAATGAGTACGAAACAGGATCTCCGTATTGCGCTCCGGTGACCGCGTTGTCCAGGAATCCCTCTTGATTGGGGAAGACGGCATACGCAGAGCCGATCTTGCCATTCTGAATGACTCGAAGTGAGGCCTCGGAGACATCGTTTTCAGTCACCTGCTGCAGTCGATAATTCTCGTAGCGGACCACGATCGAATGCGACTGGTTCCAGTACATCTCTGCTTGATCCACAGTACGTTTGGCGTTTTCGAGTAAGGGATGCATTAGATGCCTCCAATCGTGACTGCGTCGATTTTAATGTGTGGTGAGCCCTTACCGGATTTGCGATTCATCTGCATCGGGCCTCCTCCGCCTTTTCCACAGCCGCCGCGCTCGCCAAATCTCACGTCGTCCCCGATCATTGACGTGGCCTGAAGTGTGGAGAACAGCTCGCCTGACATATTGATGTCACGAACCATATTCCCCAACTGGCCATTGACGATTCGATAGCCCCATTGAGCTCCGAACGTGAACTGATCGCCCGAGGTTTGACCGCCCTTGGCACCCACGAGGTAGTAGCCATTGTCGATCGAGCGAACCATGTCATCGAACGTCGAATCACCAGCTTCAATAAGAATGTTGGACATGCGCACGATGGGCGTGCATTGAACATCCACAGCACGCATGTTCCCGGACAGGGGTTCGCCGAACTCGGCCGCCGTTTCACGCGAATGCATGCGCCCCGACAGAACACCCCGGGTGATGAGCGGCGTTCGCATGCCACGTACGCCTTCGTCGTCGATTTCGTAGCTCCCAGGCAAGCCAGGCAGCGTGGCATCGTCGGTCACATTGAGAATCGGTTTGCCCAGCGTTATGCCCAGCTGTAGTTTGGCACGGAACGACGGGTTGTTCTGCAATCCGTCGGCTTCAGACAAATGGCCAAAGGCTTCGTGAATGAAGACGCCCGACTCTGAGGGATCAAGTACCACCGGGAAGATACCGGCCTTTGCAGGTTCAGCGTCCAGCAATTCGACGGCCTTGGTGATTTGCTTTCGCACATCTTCCTCTCTGCCAAGCAGCGGAGAAAAGTCGGTGTTCCCGCCGAACGCGAAACGAACCCGTTGCACGACGCTGCCCTTCTTGGTGACGATCATGCCAAACACGCCGACGTTGATCAGTTCGTACTCGATGATCGATCCGTCTGAGTTCACGAAGATCCTGCGGGAGGTGAATTCGTCGTACATCGTCTGAGTGGTGATCACATGGGGATTCTGCAGGATGATGTCGTTGTAGTGGGCTGTAAGATCGAGCTTCTCTTTGAGCGACACCGTACGCGGATCCCGAACCGGCGTAATGAGGAAATCCTCTGTGATCACAGGAGCTGATGCGACCCTCAGCTTCTTGTCGCGACTGTTGCCGACGAGAATCGCTGAAGTGCACGTTGCATCGGCTATGGGTCCGGCTTTTCCAGGATCGGAGAATGAAGAAATGGCCTTGCCGCCATGGGCATAGACACGGACATGTCCTCCTGAGGTAAGAGTGGTCGCGACTTCAGTGAGTTCCTTGCCTTCATATCCGATGCGGATCTTGCGATTCTCTTCGAATCGTAGATCCGCATAGTCTGCAGGCAAGCTCGATACAATGTTTGCGAAAGTGCTCTTCATGATCGACCTCGTCGTGTGAGATGGTCCAAATCATAGACGTAGAGCGCCGATGGCACAATGCATGGCCTTGAGCCCGTGGAGCACCCGGCACCGACAACCCCATGAGACGAGACTTTCTGCACATTGAGCGTGGACTCTCTTGGGTTCTGCATGTAATGTGACGTGGCGAGGTGGGTTTCCATGTGGAAGACGTTTGCCAGTCTGTTCTTCGCTGTTGCCGTTGCCATGCTGGGAATTGGCATCATCACTCCCATTCTCCCCCTCTACGTCAAGTCATTCTCTGCTAGCGGATTGATGATCGGCATCATCATGGGCGCGTTCTCATTGTCTCGTGGGCTATTGGGACCGTTTGTTGGCCGGCTGTCGGATCGAATCGGACGAAAGCGATTCATTCTTGCAGGATTGGGAATCTTCGCCGCAGTCTCTCTCAGCTATTCGCTGGCAGGCAATGTTTGGCAACTTGTGTTGGTGCGCATTCTTCAGGGTGCGGCATCGGTGATGGTTACACCGATTGCTCAAGGATACGTGGGGGACATGACGCCGATCGGCAAAGAGGGACGATTGATGAATCTCTTCTACGCCTCGATGTTTATTGGCACGGGTTTGGGGCCTCTTCTTGGCGGTGTGCTCACCGATTGGTTGTCCTATCACGCGGCATTCGCGGGCATGGGAATTTTGAGCGTCCTGTCGCTGCTCATGGTGGCGGTCACACTGCCGCCTGACCATGGGCAAATCAGGAAGTCGCCTACCCACAGGCAGGCATCCATTGTTCCGCTGAGGCAGATTGCCAAGCACGACGCCGTGAAGGCCATCTTGGCCTATGTGGCGACTCGAGGATTTTGGCGACAAGGCTTCAATACCTTTTACCCCTTGTTTGCCGTGTCGGCACTGGGATGGTCGGCTTCCGACGTTGGCTATATCATGTCGGGCTACTTCATTGCCGGGGGGGTGTTCCAGATTCCGTTTGGCTACCTAGCCGACCGCTGGCCGCGAAACCCGCAAATCATCCTCGGGAGTTTCGCTGCCCCGCTGCTGATGCTGTTGGTCCCCTTCATGCGTTCGTTTGCCGGTGTGATGGTGGTTGTGTTCTCGATTGGCATGCTGTCTGCA
>JAHITR010000119.1 GCA_018817505.1 Candidatus Bipolaricaulota bacterium
CTTAGATTGAACGTGAGCGACGTCATGCTCTGACCAAAGACAATCTCATCCGGGCGTTTGGCATTGAAGAAGTCGGCCATAGCTGCCCTGGCAGCAAGCACAGTGCGATCCGTGCGGCGTGAGAACTCAAAGGCACCGTGGGCGTTGCTGTTGGCCTCTGTGAGGTAGCGAGCAAATGCATCGATCACAGTGCGATGGACCTGCGTACCGCCTGGCCCGTCAAAGAAGGCAATAGATTGTCCGTCGAGTGTTTGTCCCAATGCGGGAAATTCCCGCCTCAATTCCATCACGTAATCCTGTGTCAGTGGCATCATTCCTCCCGAATTGTCGCGCCATTGTAGAGTCCCAGAGAGCCAAATTCAGCATCGTATACCAGATGAGTCACAGCAATCGTTCCGCAGTTTCGAGAAACACCTATTGCCTATCGCTTAATGCAAATGGCTTGCCATGCCCAGGGTAGATCGTCTCGACATTCGGTGTTCTCACTCTTGCCAGCCCAGATTGAAGTGCAGCCGCATCGTCCACAAGTGTCGCAACGGACGGGCGCGGTTCTGGAAGAAGCCGCCACAAAGAAGGGGACGTCTTCCGTCAACAACGGGTGCGATATGTTGGCGACATACTCTGAGCACGTTTGACATTGGATGACGTCATGATTATACTGTGCTTGCCTGTACATATATGTTATGTGCTTGTGTCGCCTGGACTTACCTGCTGTGCTGACATACGAGCATTATCCAGAGATATCCTTGCGTCTTGGCAAGTCTCCTATCTTGCCTTCTCTGCCCGCCAAGATCGGGATGGATCCGGTTTCGTCTAGATCCCACAGCAGGGGAACTGTCGGAGATCGATATCTTGATTCACTGCAGTTGCCAGTGGCATCAAGGTCGACGGAGAAGCGCAACAGGGAGGTATTTGCCATGACCGATGAGAGTAAGCTGGCTGCCGAGAATCTTCATTCGCCTACATCCAATGAGCCCGAAGAGGCTGTCATTCTGGCTCCAAAAGAGCCTGTGACGGAGCCTCCATCTGAGGGAGAGAACCGGGAGAGCGCCCCAGTTGCAGATGAGGTGGAGGAAGTGCCTGGGCACACGAAGAGTGAAATGAAGTTATCAGGGACATTCGCTATTCCTGATCTCAGCGGATTGAGAGATATCGGAGAAGCGTCGTTCGGAGAGCCCGGCCCGGTATTGGAAACCGTTCATGGGCACGATGATCGAGTACGGATCACCAATACTTCGGTGTATCCATGGCGGGTTCACTGCTCGTTGTTGATCACAGCAAGAGACAACTCAAGATGGATTGGTACGGGTTGGTTTATTGGCCCACGCACGGTCATGACAGCCGGACATGTCGTGTATATCAAGAACAGCGGGGTTTCGGGTCGGGACGGATGGGTCAAGAAGATCGATGTCATGCCCGGGCGAAACGGTGGGACACTGCCCTACGGATTGACGACAAGCTACTCCTTCCGGTCTGTGAAAGGGTGGACCGACAGCGGCAGCCAGTACTACGACTACGGTGCGATCATTCTTTCGACTAGCCTCGGTAACAGAACTGGGTGGCTTGGCTTTGGCGTGTACGGAGATTCTGATTTATGCGCGACGACTGGCAACATCTCTGGATACCCCGGAGACAAGCCGAGTGGAACGCAATGGTACGACTACCACAAGATAGCATCCGTCTCAAGCCGCAAAGTGTACTACGATATCGATACAGCCGGTGGTCAGAGCGGAAGCGCAGTGTACAGGATCAAGAACGGCAAGCGTTATGGGTTTGCTATTCATGCATACGGAGGAACCACGACAAACTCAGGAACCAGAATCGTGAAGCCTGTTTTTGACAATATGGTCAAGTGGAAGGCATGAGTAATAGGATACAATTCCTGGACATTGAATCCCGGCACGGCGTATCCGTCGGGCCTCGCGTGCAACTGCTACTCGCCTAAGGAGGCAGATGATTCTAGTCTCAGGAATTGTTCGAGCCATCCAGGGAGATCCGCTCAAAGACGCGCGGATCTTCCTGGTTGAAGGTCCTCAGCCGTATCCTGACATCGCGGTGCTGAGCGATGTGCTAGGCAAGTTCTCAATCTCGGTGGGGTCCCCTGGCCTCTACACGCTGTCATGCCATGCCGATGGATTCAAAACCAAGATGCAGACGTTTGAGGCTGCAAAACGACAGTCCATCCATTTGGAGATCATCCTGGAGCGGCAGGCATCGTAAATTGAAATACATCGGCCAGCAGGCACGGGCTGTGTACTAGAATTCGAGTTTTCCGTCAGTCATTCACAATGATTGCTTTCGTCTTTGGACGCGGTGCCTTAATCACCATGAATCTTAGCTGTTGGTCACTTTCGTTGTACCAGCAATGGAGAACGTCCCTCGGACTCTCAACAAGCGTGCCCGCAGAAATCGATGCCTTCTCCTCTCCGATCTCCACCACACCGATGCCCTCAAGAACAAAGAAGGCGACGTTAACTGGTGTAATGTGCCGTTTGAGACGTTCGCCTGGCTGAAGCGTGATCACTGTCACGATGAGCTCGGGCGAGTTGTACAAACCGCGGGCATCCACGCCATGAATCGTTTCCATAACTGGCGCAGCCTCAATCGACCGAGTAATCATTTCTGCTCCTCCTTTCCATCAAGTAGTCTTGCATGCAGAAGCACGCGCCATGAGAGACTAGACTAGGCGATCCTTGCCCAGCGCTCGGCGGATCATCGATAGCGCACCCGTGTGATGCGCTTCATGGTGCGTCAGAAAAGAGATCACAGCGCCTTTGGACTTGAAGAATCCAGAACCCACGCACGCTGGCGCCTCCAAATCGACCTCAGTGGCAGTCTCCAAA
>JAHITR010000018.1 GCA_018817505.1 Candidatus Bipolaricaulota bacterium
ATGGATGCGAGCGTACTTGTCGATCCTGCGCAAGGCGACGTGGATAAGCGGAGGCCGGCGATTGGTTGCCAAGAACTGCGCCCACAGCGCTCGCATCAAAACGCTGCTGAAGCTGTTCCCAGACGCCAAATTCATCCATATTCACCGCAATCCATACCAGGTGTTCCTGTCTACGCTCCACCTGTACAGGACCGTGCTGCTGCATTCGCAGCTCCAGCGTGTCGATCCGATGCACATCGAGGCGTGCGTACTGCGCGTGTACGTGCAACTCATGCAACGATTTCTGTGCGACAAGTCGTTGATACCCACGGGAAACTTGGTGGAGATTCGATTTGAGGATCTGGAAAGGGAGCCTCTCGATCAGTTGCAGCGCATTTACAGCGACTTGGGTTTGCCCGGATTTGGTTCCGCGGAGAGGGACTTTCGCGCGTACTTGGCGTCAGTTTCCGCCTACAGGAAGAACCGCTATGAAATGACCGCGAGTGATGTGGCCAAGATCAACGAACAGTGGGCGTTTGCCTTTGATGCATGGGGATACGAACGTGTCGAGCCGCAACTCGCACAAGCCAGCATGAGGCACGGACGGTATGATACGAACTAGATGCTCAGGTATCGTTCGTCTCCAAGGCGGAATAGTCTGTTCGACAAGATGGGTGGGAGGTTAGGATGGGTTTCTCGAGTCAGCTATCGCTATCGCTTGGCAAGTACTTGATTGGGAACAAGATCCGTGGGAACAAGCGATTTCCTCTTGTGTTGATGTTGGAGCCTCTGTTTCGCTGCAATCTGTCCTGCGCAGGCTGCGGTCGGATTCGAGAGTACAAGGATATTCTCGACCAAACGATGTCCCTCGATGACTGTTTGGCTGCTGTGGATGCAGCGGGAGCCCCCGTCGTCAGTATCACAGGAGGCGAACCCCTGCTGCTCCCCCAGATCGGCGAGATTGTGTCTGAGATCATCGCCAGGAAGCGGTTCGTGCATTTGTGTACCAACGGCGTTCTGCTTGAAGAGTCTCTGCACAAATTCACGCCCAGCCCTTATATGGCCTTCGTATTGCACCTGGATGGAATGGCGGATACGCATGATCAGGCAGCCGGACAACCGGGCGTCTTCAATCGTGCCATTGCTGCCATTAGGGCTGCGAAGAAGGCAGGGTTTCAGGTGCTGGTGAATACAACCATCTACAAAGGGAGAGACCTTGCAGAGATTGAGCAATTGTTCGTCCTGCTCTCCGAGATTCCGGTTGATGGAATCATGGTCGCGCCCGCATTTGGATATCAAGCCGTCGACGCCGATGTCTTTCTCACGCGGCCTGAAGCCATAGCCGCTTTCGAACGGTTTTACGAGCAGCGCAGACGATTCCCGTTTTACAATACACCCCTCTACCTTGAGCATTTGGCGGGGAAGCGAGAGCTACCCTGCACGCCGTGGAGCACGGTTACGCGCAATCCGATGGGATGGAAACGGCCCTGCTACTTGATCACGGATGGCCATTGTCAAAGCTTTCAGGAGTTAATGGACACGACGGCGTGGGAAACCTACGGCGTGGGCAATGATCCCCGCTGCGCTCATTGCATGGTCCATTGCGGATTTGAAGCCAGCGCAGTCGATGAAGGATTTAAAAGCCCGGCCGCGATGTGGCGCATGATGAAGTGGAATCTCCTGAGGCGCTAGAGCAACCAACCAAGGAGTATGCGATGTTGGGATTCCTGGGAGCACTCAAATCCGAGACCTCATTTCTGTTCAAGCAGATGAAGGTGAAGTCCAGCGATCACGACTCGTCTTGTCATATTCTCCAGGGCAGCTATCGAGGAAGAGCGATCGTTCTGGTGACCTCGGGCATGGGAAAAGCGCTGGCAGAACACGCGGCCCGACGCGCATTGGATCGATATCCGATCTCGCTTCTCATCTCGATCGGATTCGCTGGAGCATTGACAGATGCCCTTGACATCGGAGATATCGTCCTTGGGTCTTCCTTGCAGACGCAACGTGACGTGTCCCGGGAAACCGCAGGGCAACTGCGATTTGTTCTGGATGAGAGCACGCGGTCCGTGGTAGCCGATGCGCTAACACGATCCGGTGTCTCCTTTCACCCCGCGGCTGGCGCAACTGTGCCGGACATCATTTGCGATTCCGAAGCGAAGACGGCTCTGGCGTCCGCGTCAGGCGCGCAATTTGCGGACATGGAGAGCTACTGGCTTGCAGCGATTGCCTCTGAGAGGAGCGTTCCTTTTGTCACCCTGCGGACAATCTCTGATACAAAGCAACGGGGACTCCTCCCGTTTACGCAGATGATGAGGCCGGATGGTCAGTGGAAGGGGAAAGAGACCGCCCGCTACTTCCTCCAGCACCCGAGACATCTGCTCCAATTGCTGCGCCTGGGGGCAGAGGTCCATCGAGCGACGAATAGCCTGAAGAATGCCATTGAGGGCCTTGTCGATGGCCTTGTCGAAGGGGAGCGACCATGAAGGCATTGGTCACGGGGGCGACGGGATTCATTGGAGGCAATCTCGTTCGGGAGCTGCTGAAACGAGGATTCCAGGTCCGAGTCTTGGTGCGAGAGGCCAGCAGCCGGAGCAATATCGAGGGGCTGCCCCTTGAGGTTGCTTTGGGCGATCTCCGGGATCAAGCGTCTCTGGATCATGCGTTGCGCGGCTGCGACGTCCTGTTTCACGCGGCTGCCGACTATTCGTTCTGGTCGCGCAACCCTGCAGCGGTCTATGAGACGAACGTGCAGGGCACAGAGAATATTCTCATGGCTGCAGGAGCTGCGGGGATCGAGAAGATCGTCTATACCAGTACCGAATCAACCATTGGGATTCAAGGCCACGAACTGGGGACTGAGGAAAAACAAGCTACCCTGGGCAGCCTATCCGGCGACTACAAGAAGTCCAAATGGCTTGCCGAACAACTGGCCTTGAGGATGTGCTCACAAGGGTTGCCCATCACGGTCGTTAATCCTACCATGCCCTTGGGGCCGTGGGACACCAAGCCGACGCCGACCGGTCGCATCATTGCTGATTTTCTCAACGGACGAATGCCTGCCTACGTGAACACCGGACTCAATGCTGTGGATGTCGGAGATGTGGCTGCGGGGCACATTCTCGCATTGGAAAAGGGCCGTGTGGGCGAGCGATACATCTTGGGCAACCGAAACCTTACCTTGCGTGAGCTGCTCGGCGTTCTTGAGCAGGTCACCGGTATCCGTGCCCCCAATGTACGCATCCCGCTGTGGGTGGCACTTGGCGCTGGTTTCGTGGACGAGTTCGTGGTAGGCAAGCTCCTGCACAAGCCGCCCCGCATCCCGATTGCCGCAGTGAGAACGGCGCGCAAGTGTCGGCACTTCGACTGTTCCAAGGCCATTGAGGAATTGGGCCTACCTCAAACGCCGATCGAATCCTCGGTGCTCCGCGCGGTGACGTGGTTCAAACAGCACGGGGATGTTCGCTGATCCGGCTTCTCCGAAGCACAAATGCTGCCGCTAATCAGTCATGTCATGCAGCCGCTGTAGCAACGTCTCAGCGCTCTGCTTGGCGTTTCGATTCCAGAATGTCCAATCGCCGATCTCGGCATCGAGGACGATTTGAAGCTCACGCTCGATCAATGCGGCGTCTCGAATGCCGGTGAGATTTCCGAAGTAACCGTATGTGAATCCCCAGTACTCCGCGAGCGTCACCCGATTTGGCAGATACGAAGGATCAAGGGCGATTGAATTCTCGACAAGCGCCAGACCAGCCTCCTTGTCGCCGCCCAATGCCGCTGGAGACATGATCAACAGAGACCCAAGAGAACTGCTCGCGCTTCCTCCCCAGTAGGACGGATACACTTCTACGGCGCGGGAGAATAGGGCGAGGACAGAGTCTTGCTGCATCAATCCAACAATGGGATTCATGCCACACAATTTGCCCCAGTTGCTTGCTGCCCAATGCAAGGCTGCCGCGTCGGTCGCGAAGGCTACGGCTGCGTTGAATCCATCGCTCTCAGCTTGAGCAAATTCGGCGTTTAGTCGCAAGCTTTGCAGGCCGTATGCCTTGCCCTTCTCGTACAATTTGCCATCCTCAGATGTGTCTCCATCTGAGAACGTGGTCGCTTCGTAGCATAGCTGCGACAAGCGATTGAGGACGTAGGATTGGGAGTCCGCAGAGAGCGTGTCCAAGTCCGGGAGTACAGCCTCAAGTCGATCGATTGCTTGCAACAGGTCCTGTTCAATATGTCGAGTCAAGTACAGGAAGTCGGCTTGGGCGATCAAGTCGATGGGTGAATCTGCCCCTGCAACAGAAGTGCAACTGGCGAACAGGAAGACGAGAATGGCAGATGACAACGCAAACGAACGTGGTGCACGGATCATGAGATCCCCCCCTTATTGGTTTGGCCTGAGCTATTCTCCCCATCGAACAGGGATCTGCCAAGGACAGAAGACCCCCTTGGGGAGAGGAATCCTCTGCAGAAGCCGGTCAATCGCCATCCTGATCTTGGGCGCGTATTGACCTGCCCCCCCTGATCATTGGACAATCAGGGGACCAACGGGTCGAGGGGTCGAAGATCATGCGAATCGTCTACGGCGTACAAAGTACGGGAAGAGGGCACTTGGCGAGATTTGCCGCGCTCAAGCCGTTGCTCGACGCAGGCGGCCATGAGCTTCTGGTGATTATCTCTGGACGCGATGAACCGCCACGGTTCTTTCTTGAAGCCGTCGGATCGTCACGCTATGAGCGGATGTCGGGCTACAAGATGGTTGAAGATGGAGCTGGCGGGATTTCCAAACGGGGCACTGCGAAAGCCTTCATCACCCACATGCCAGATCTGCTCTCCAGCTTGTATCAAGCGCACAAGCTGATTAGCGCTTTTGATCCCCATTTGATTATCAGCGACTTCGATCCGATTACAGGTTCTCCCATGGTGGCTCCGTCTTGTTTCAAAGTGGGAATTGGAAACTGGGCCATTGCGCGTCAACGAGGAACAGAACATCTTCCGGGCATGAGGATGGAACGATTTAACACCAATCTTGCCGTCAAGCTATGCACCAGTGGAATTGATGTGCTTCTCGGCTGCAATTTCTATCCTTACGACGAGAATTGTCTGCCTCCAATCCTCCGCCCAGACATCGGAGACGTTCCGGTTCGGGATGCCGGGCATATCCTCGTGTATCACTCATTTCAAGGGCGGCTGGAATCCATGGTCGAATACGCCCGCAGCCATCGTGATCGGGAACTGATTGTCTATGGGTATCCTGTCCGTCCCGCGGATATGCCTGAAAACATGCGCTTCGAAGCCCGTGCAGACCGATTCCTTGCCGATCTGGCGACCTGTGAAGCCTACGTGGGGACTGCAGGATTTCAGTCTGTGTGCGAGGCCTTTTATTTGGGCAAGAAGATTGTGGTTCAACCTATCGATGGACACTACGAGCAGAAGTGGAATGCGTCGAAAGTGGAGGAGCTGGGAATGGGGCGCTGGCATCACGGCGATCTGGCGAGCGATCTTGCCTACCCATTCAATCATGCATTGCACGATCGATTGGCTCCGTGGTATCAGAGCGGCGCTCAGTACTGCCATGATCGAATCATGCAGTTGGCTGCCGGACTCTCTGACTCCTAATCACGTGAGCAAATTGTGTTAGCATAGGACATGCGAGTCATCCGAATGGGCGCCAGTGTTTGCGTTGCCGTGGTATTGGCGAGTTCGTGGGCCATGGCCCAAGCGATCCCCTATATGCTGACTGATTGGGCATGCGGTGTCATTGTCTGGCCGGGCGCGGTTCCATCCTATGCCGAGCATTTCACCCAGCGACTGACCCACGCGGCAGAAGCGGCGTTTGGTTTCTGGGGATATGACATTCCGACGAGTGTAAAGGGCGCGTATGACGAAGCAAACGCTTTTCAGATTCATGATCCTGCGACTGACTCCGTTCGAACCATCCCGCCACTTGGGTGGGCTGATCGAGAGACGCTGCCTGTCGTTGTGTTTGCCTTCGGCAGCGTGGACGCCATTCGGCTTGCCATGGGAGACACAGAGCTCTACGCTGCATTCTGGAGTCCCTGGCCTCTCGATCCCGGCGGGTCTCCAGAAGTAAAGGAATGGATCTTGGCAGTCGGTGCTGGCTATCGGAATATGATCTGCACTTCTTCGGCAACAGATGAAGTCTTGATTCATGAATTTGCACATTGGTTCACTTTTCAGTGGTGCTACTCTCAAGGGATCACTGCCCCTCAGCTGCCCAATTACATCGTAGAAGGCATTGCAGAGGTCACCTGTGCTTCTGCCAAGGATGCCAACAGCACGGTCTATGATCGATTGCAGGCTTATTCTTGGGCGCAGAACAAGTGTCTAACGGGATCCATTCAGGGAGTCATGAAATATCCTGTGGGTGCGAGTATCGTGGGCTATCTCGTAGACACGCTAGGCACGGACGACTTCCTGCGAACCTTGCGAGAATGGAGTATTCGAGCCTGGCTCATGATTGACCAGTATCAGGCCGGGTGGCGGGAGTCGCTGGGACTGCCCTCGAACTGTCCCCAAGAGGAAGTTGAATCCACGGGTGTCTAGGGGCTGGATTCCGTGTCGCACAGGAGTTGGGTGATCTAATCGATGCACGAAGAGGGCTCCGATTCGTTTTTTGAGCATTCTTGGGGGAATCTGGGTCAGATTGTTCTGGCGATCGCGTTCTTTGCGGTTTGGCTTGTCGATGCGTTCTTTCTCCAAGGCACGGTGGTTGACGCGCGGGTCTCGATAGGCGTGCGCCTCCCGTTGGCAATGGTCAATTGGCTGGCTGTCGCCTATCTAGCAAGGCAAAGTCTGCGTCTTGTTTTTGACAAGACACGCGATCCGACGCGTGTTATTCGAGAAAGCGTCTATGGCATCGTTCGCCACCCGCTGTATCTGAGCGAGATG
>JAHITR010000120.1 GCA_018817505.1 Candidatus Bipolaricaulota bacterium
GTCCATATCACGAAGAGTATACGTGCATCACGCCCGCTACCCCATATGTGGGTTCAAATCCATTGGAAAAGCTGCCCTGACGCAGCGAAGACTAGTCAGCGACAGGACTGGATTCATTGACCTCAGCCACATCTACCACGTTTGTGAGGATCTCAAGCAGCTCAGCAAGCAGTGCCTCTGGCCATGTGGCTGTGTCCCACGGGAGATCGTCAAGCACCGAGTCGACGGCCTGCTGGTGCGAAACCTCTTCAGGACTTGTCGCGCTGCTGTCCGTGGAGGCATCGTCCGCAGCTTCTGGAGACACGATGAGTGTCAGTTCGCCAGATAGATGAAACAAGCCATCGCCTGCAAGCTCCATGGAATACGGGTCCTTGGGGACGACAAATCCTCCCGAAGCGGAACCCTCTGCGTCGCCTCGGACACGATAAACACGTTCGGCGATGAAGATGGTGGCATAGAATTCGCCCATTCCAGAGCCAGACGAACCTGAGGCACCGGCAGTCAAGCCTGACAGCGTGAGTCCACCTTGGACCGAAATGCGTTCTCCCGCTTCAGTTGATCCTGTGGCAGCAAACGTTGCCTGCGCATCGAGATCGAGGGTGACTGTATCTCCGCTGCCTGCACCCCGTGCCCAGCCCGCGGCGGAGAATGCGACGATGGCATCATCGATCGTGAGCTGGCCAGAGAGCGCGAATGTGCTGTCGAATGAGCCTGTTGCCCTTGTGCCTGAAAAATAGAGGACGACATTTCCAGATGCCGTTCCTTGGGCGTCCATTGAGTCGCCACAGACGGTGGTCAAGCACATCACTGCAACAGCAAGAGTTATTCCTATGGTTCGCATTCAGCATCCTCCTCAAGGGACCGGGGCTTCCGATCTTATCTATGTTACCTGATAAAGCAGATTTCTAGCAGTGCGCTGCTGGCCGTGGACAGATGTCCCTGAAGAAAGTGCGCAATTCGATGCAACGACCGGACATCCGGCGTGGATGTTGCTGCGCAAATCGACGTCGATAGAGTGACAGTAATCGCCATGACATTCGTCGGCCAAGCTCCGGGTGGTGCATGACGAATGGCGGTGACTGTGCCACCTCCTTGAGGAATGCGGCGGAAGCGTCCCGTGTCCGCTAGCATGGCGAGTGTGGAGTCAGATGACTCCCTGTTTCGCCTCTTCCGCCGCGATCCCTTCAGTCCATTGGCTTGAAAGGGTCTCCTGCTTTGACGAGAATAGGGCGCTTTCGGGCCATGTGCTCGGAAAAACTGAGCCACACAAGCGCGGTCCAAGGAAGCTTGCGGCTCCAGGAGGACAATGTCTGGGGGGAAGTCGGCCGATCAGCCAACAGTCAATCAAAGCGAACTCGAAGCGACGTATCCCGGGAAATTCTTGCCTTCAGACCAAGCATTCACTTCGATCCATCGTGGGGATCGCATTTTCATTGGAACAGGCTGCGGCTACCCACAGCATTTGGTCAATCAGCTGGTCGCGTACACGCAAGCTCATCCCAAGGCATTCTTTGATGCTGAGGTATTGCACATCTGGACATTGGGAGTGAATCCTTATCTTCAGGACGACGTGCGGCGCAATTTCCGACTCAATTCATTCTTTGTGAGTGGTCCGACACGGGATTCAGTCAACCAAGGTGCTGCCGACTATACCTCGATCTTCCTTTCGCAAGTTCCGAATCTTCTGACACGTGGGGTCATTCCCATCGATGTGGCGCTGGTTCAAACCTCCATGCCCGATGAGCATGGCTATATCAGTCTTGGAATTAGCGTTGACATTGTTCGAACGGCAGTCGATTGTGCGCGAACTGTGATCTGTCAATTGAATCCAGCAATGCCGAGAACGCATGGTGATAGCTTTCTGCATATGACAGACATCAACTATGCGATCGCCTTTCATGAACCGCTTCTGGAATTCCCGTCAAAGAGTTCGGATGAGATTGCAGACCGAATTGGAACGTATGTTGCCAGTCTTGTGGAAGATGGCGCGACGATTCAAGTGGGCTATGGCCGCATTCCCGATGCCATCGTTGCCCGATTGAAGAATAAGAAGCACTTGGGCGTTCACACGGAGCTGCTCAGCGATGGGATTGTAAGTCTGATGAGGGCAGGAGTCGTCGACAATACCAAGAAGTCGATCGATCGGAACAAGACGGTCGCTGCTTTCTGTATGGGATCGCGCGATACCTACGAATATCTGGATGACAATCCAGCGGTTTCCTTCCGTGCTGTGGACTACACCAATAGCGCGGCAGTCATCAGTCAGATCGAGAAGATGACGGCCATCAATTCTGCTCTTGAGATCGATTTGACGGGCCAGGCGACAGCTGAATCTCTTGACGGGGCAATCTACAGCGGAGTGGGCGGACAGCCCGATTTCATGCGAGGAGCCGTTCTGGCGCCTGAAGGCAAGTCGGTGCTGGTTCTTCCGTCAACTGCGAAAAATGACACGGTGTCACGCATTGTTCCGTTCTTGGGTGAAGGGGCAGGCGTGACATTGACGCGAAGTGATGTGCATTACGTTGTGACCGAGTACGGGATCGCCTATTTGCATGGCAAGAACCTGCGTGAACGGGCGATGGAACTGATTCGAGTTGCCCATCCGAACTTCCGTGCCCAACTGCTGCGCGATGCCAAAGCACGCCATCTGATCTACGCGGATCAAGCGTTCATGCCGGGCAAGAGAGGAGAGTATCCAGAGCATCTGGAGACCTACCGCACGACGAAAATGGGCCTTGAGCTCCAGCTACGCCCCGTTCGGATTTCTGATGAGCCCCTGCTGAAGGACTTTTTCTATGCGTTGTCGGATCGCTCGGTTTACCAGCGGTTCATTTCTGCTCGCAAAGATATGCCCCACGAGCGACTACAGGAATTTGTCATTATCGACTACTCATCTGAAATCGTGATTCTGGCGATTATGGAAACCGACGGAATTCAGTCTGTGGTGGGCGTTGCTCAGTACGGAATTGAACCCGACTCGCATACAGCTGAAGTCGCACTGGTCGTGCGAGACGATTATCAGAACCAGGGCATTGGGACAGCGCTCCTTGCCTATGTGACATTGCTGGCAAAGCGAGAGGGATTGCTTGGATTCCGAGCTGAGGTGTTGGTGGAGAATCAAGGCATGATGCATCTTTTCGAGGCCGCCGGTTTTTCGATTGACAAGAAAAGAGGTGCAGGCGTTTATGAACTGCGAATGTTGTTCTGAGGAACATACGGATACGGCAGACGAGATGAGGAGCCTATTTCAACCTCGGACCATCGCCGTCTTTGGAGCGTCGACCAACCCTGCAAAAGTGGGATATCGCGTGGTGGAGAACCTGCTGAAGGGCGGGTATCAGGGAACGATCTATCCAATCAATCCCAATGGAGGGGAAATCCTCGGTTGTCCTGTCTGGCGGTCTGTGGGAGAGATTAGTGATGACATTGATGTCGCTGTCATGGCCATCCCCGCTCGCTTGGTGTTCGATGCCGTCGTCGAGTGTGGGAACAAGGGTGTCAAGCATTTGGTGGTGATTACCTCCGGATTCTCTGAAGTCGGCAACATTGAGGAAGAGGAACGGATCGTAGCCTATGCGCGCGAACATGGAATGCGCGTGCTGGGCCCCAATGTGTTTGGCGTCTACTCGGATGCTTGTTCCATGAATGCCACTTTCGGTCCTAGCGGTATTCTTTCCGGCCACGTGGCCATTGTGACCCAGAGTGGCGCTCTCGGCATTGCCATGATCGGCAAGACAGCGGCAGAAGCCCTAGGGCTGTCTGCCGTCGTCTCCGTGGGCAACAAGGCGGACGTCGACGAGTCCGATTTGCTTGAGTATTTGGGACGGGACGACAACACACGTGTCATCTTGCTGTACATCGAAGGCGTCAAGCATGGCGATCGTCTCGCACGTGCGCTTCGATGGGTGACCCAGCGCAAGCATGTCGTCGTCATCAAGTCCGGGCGCTCGAAGCGCGGGGCGATGGCTGCGGCCTCGCACACAGGCTCACTGGCTGGGGCCGACGATGTGTTCGATGCGGTGATGAAGCAATCGGGTGCTTTGCGCGCTGAGAGCGTTCAGGATGCATTCAATTGGGTGCAGTACTTGGCCACAGCCCCTGCCCCTATCGGGAAGGATGCGGTCATCATTACCAATGGCGGTGGTATTGGCGTGATGGCGACGGACGCATGTGAGAAATTCGATATTGCCCTATTTGACGATCAGAAAGTCCTCAAAGAGGCATTTTCTGATGTGATGCCCGACTTTGGCTCGTCAAAGAATCCGGTGGATCTTACCGGCCAGGCCAACGCCCAAGATTATGAGAAGGCGTTGGATGCGGCATTGAACGAGGAAAATATTCACTCCGTGATGGCTCTATATTGCGAGACGGCTCTGTTTGATACCGAGGAATTCGGGCGACTGATTCGAAAAACCTACGCACAGTTTAAAGAACGCAAGCCGATTCTGTTCACTCTGTTTGGCGGAGCCAAGATCGAAGCTCTTGTGCGGGAATTGCGTATGGATGCGATTCCTGTGTTTGCCAATGTGTACGAAGCTGTGTCTTGTCTTGGCGTGCTCTATCGCTCCTGGCGCAATCATCAACACGCCAGACCGGCTCCTGCGTCAATGTCCCTCCCGATCGAGCGGATTACCGAAATCCTACGGACCGCAGGAAAACAGCAGCGCGGATTCTTGCTGGCGCATGAAGCGGCAGCTGTGTCTGCGGCTTTGGGATTTCGCATGCCGCAATCGATGGTGGCGGCGAATCTTGATGAAGCAGTTCAGGCTGCAGAGAACATCGGCTATCCCGTGGTTCTGAAGATCGTGTCCAAAGACATCATTCATAAGAGCGACGCCGGTGGCGTTGCCTTGGATTTGCAGACGAGAGAAGAAGTCATCGATGCCTACCAAGCCATTTTGCGTGCCTGCCGTGTCTATAAGCGTGACGCCAAAATCGAGGGCATGGAAGTGGCAGAAATGGTACGAGCCGGTGTGGAAACAATCATTGGCGCCAGGCAAGATCGGTCCTTTGGTCCCACAGTCATGGTCGGCTTGGGCGGCATTTATGTTGAAGTGCTGAAGGACGTTGCCTTCCGGGCGGCACCGGTTGATCGGGCAACGGCATTGGAAATGATTGCCGATCTTCGATCCTTTCCGCTCTTGCTTGGTGTCCGCGGAGAGAAGCGGAAGGACATCGAAGCGGTCGCCGACGTCATCGTAACATTGAGTCATTTGATCGATCAGTGCCGCGAGTTGACTGATATTGAGATCAATCCGCTCGTTGCCTACGACGTAGGCGAAGGGGCGAAGGCTGTGGACGTCAGAATTCTGTTCCAGACTCCTGAGGAGGTGAGGTAGCGTGAAATCGCTCATTGTGGCCTCGACGCGTGAAGACGCGGGAAAGACAAGTACGATCATTGCATTGGCACGTATCCTGAATAAGCGGTTTGGGTATCTCAAACCACTTGGAGATCGATTCCTCTATCGCAAGAAGCGCTTGTGGGATTATGATGCCTCGCTGCTCACCCAACTATTTGCCTTGGGAGAAGAACCCGAGACCATTAGCATCGGATTCGATCATTCCAAACTGCGCTACATGTACGATCGCGCGGCCATTTTCGAGGAGTACAACCGTATCGTGAATCAAGTGGGTGCGGGTCGCGAGGCCGTCTTCGTCGAATGCGGAAAGGATCTCGCCTACGGCGCTTCGGTGTATCTGGATCCGTTGACGATCTCCCAGGAAACGGGGGCCCCCGTCCTCATATTGGCCGGAGGTGGCGAGAACGAGATAGCTGATGATCTGGCATTCATCAAACGATTTGTCGGTAGCGACGAAGCCAATGTCGCGGGCGTGATTATCAATAAAGTCGTGCAGATGGAAGATTTTTGCCAAGTTCACCTCCCCGAAATCGAGAAACTTGGCGTGAATGTCTTGGGCGTAGTGCCCTATCGTCACGAATTCGAAACGATCTCACTTTCGACTGTGGCCGACAAGCTGTTCGCCAAGGTACTGGGTGGAGAACAGGGGTTGCAGAACCGGGTCCATTCCGTGGTGGTCGGTGCGATGTCTGTCAATGCCGCGCTGCAGGACCGCCAGATCAATGAACCTGGCAAGCTGGTGATCACCAGCGGCGATCGAAGTGACATGATTCTGGCAATGATGGAGACGGAAGGAACTGCGGGAATCGTCCTCACCAACGACATCATTCCCCCCTCCCATATCATCGCCAAGGCGAGCGGGCAGAATGTTCCGTTGCTTGTGGTATCGGGAGATACCTATTCCACGGCATTGCAGATCGAACGCATACGCCCTCTTCTGAGAGCCGAAGACGCAACACAAATCGACCGACTCACTGCCCTCATGTCCGATCATGTAGACATGGGGGGCATTCGCGCGTTGATCTGAGCGTGATAAAGAATGAACACACACGTCTCGTAGCTCGAGGCGTGTGTGCTCAAGACTCGTCGCGTAGGCGGAGGCTAGCTTTTGTTCTCTTCGCGATCGAGGTATTGAAGAATGGCGTCGACGACCATGTAATTGATCGATCGGTCGCGTTTCTCACCAAGATGGATGAGTCGTTCTACTGGCTTTTCTTCCATCTTCCGCTGAGGAATATAGATGGAAAGCTTGTCCAGAATCTCTTTGTTGGCCATGGAGTTCACCCCCTCCCGTTGTCTGTGGAATTATTTTGGGACGATTGCTTACTCTCTCCCAAAGTCAAAGAACAAGTATAGAATAGCGGAAAAGGGCAGCTATTCTATGGATTGCCCTGGAAAGTTTTATTCAAGAATCATGGAAGAGTCTTTCGTCTTGAGAGCTGAATCCGGATGCGGCACACCACCAAAGTGCACGGGGCAATTGAAGTACAATAGCTCATGGGGTTACAGGAGGGATGAATCATGCTGAGAAGTCGCCTGATGGGTAGGTTCGGTTTGATCGTTCTGGTTGGCCTTTTGCTGGGAGGCTGTTTCCACGCTAGCTCAACCCGCGCGGTGATTCAGCTGTCAGCCACCCGCGGCACGGTTCCGTTGACTGTGCACTACGATGCCAGCGGATCTGAAGGCAAAGATGGCATTACCACCTATCGATGGACTGTTGGTGGCGAAACTGAGATCTACGGTGTCTCGGGTTCCCATACCTTCAATCATGCTGGTGATTACGATGTGGAATTAACAGTTCGCGCTGCGGATGGCAGTGTCGCCACGGAATCGACGCTCATTGAAGTGGAGCCAGCGTTTTGGGTTGCAGACGAAAACCTTGGCGAGATTTACAAGCTCGACATTTCTGGAAATGTGATTCAAACGCTGCCTTCTCCGGCGACGCAGCCGCGAGGGCTGGCGGCTGTAGAGCGAAATGGCACTTGGTCGTTGTTTGTCTCGTGTATGGGCAGCGGGTTTCAGCAACTGCTCGAGATTGATATGGCAACTGGCGCTGTCTTGCAGCACCATTCTGCGCCTGCACAGAGTCCTGGAGGATTGACCTATGCGCCTGTTGCGCCATTTCGACTGTGGCATGTGGATGGTCTGAGCAGGAAGATTTACGAGATCAATCCATCGGATGGAATCACGTTGAACGTATTCGGTGCGACGTATTTCCAAGCGTCTCCACATTTGATCGACTCTGTATTCCTGCAGACCCCGGGGGGGATTGCCTGGAAATCGGGATCTGGGACTGCAGGCGCTCTCTGGGTTCTTGAATCCGAGACCCATCTGTTGTATGAGCTAGAGATTGTTCCGGCAGTGAACATCTTCGCAAGTACGCAACTGGCGCTTCAGCCCGATCCCATTGCGTTGACATCCAGTTTGTTCCCAATTGCCGGTTTCGATTGGAATGGTGACATGTTATGGGTCGTGCAACGTGATCAGCATCAGATTGTGCAAGTGGATCCGGCAACGGGGACACCGACGGGCATCCTGTTGAACAGCTTCCCTGGCGCAGCGGTCAGTGGGTTGTCTATTCAGAAATAGAAACAGTCAGAACTGCAAGGGAGGCACGCGTTTGAATCGGATCAACGAAGCGCCCATCAAGGTATTGCACAATGCCTCCATTTACGGGCATCCCGGTGCGGATACCATCGTCTTGGAGCAGGATCGCATACGCGCCATCGGACGATCCTCAGAGTTGGAATCATTGTCTCTAGAGTCCACGCGAGCCGAACGAATCGATCTAGAAGGGCAGATCGTTCTTCCTGGATTCATTGATGCACACATTCACCTCATTCATACGGGATTGGTTGAGAGCGGATGGCGAGTCGACTTGGCGAACCTTTCTCGAGACGGAGCCCTAGATGCCCTGGCGCAAGAAGCTGTTCATCGTGATGGCGACTGGGTGGTGGGAACGGGTTGGGATGAATCCCATTGGCAAGATCGCACCTATTTGACCAAGGCGGAATTGGATCGAATCGCGCCCCGATCCCCAATGCTAGCCATTCGCATGGACGGACACTTATTGACAGCCAACAGTCTGGCAATGAAACATATTCCACCAACTGCATCTGAGCATCTGATTGAGTGGGACACGGGCATCCTACGAGAACAAGCTGTCGATGCCATGGCAGAGAGTGTTCGCCCCGATGCTACGTGTGTCGGGGAGGCTATTGATGCGGCAGCTCGGTTGTGTCATCGACTGGGCATTACGACGGCTCATACGATGTCACGTCTGGAATTCTTCGAAGGATTTATGAAGCGGCGCGAGCAACGGAGGCTTCGGATCACCATCTGCCCCGACATGCACTCGTTTGACAAGCTGGTGGCTGTTGGACTCAAGACGGGATATGGCGATCTCTGGCTTCGATTCGGTGGGATGAAGGTGTTTGCTGATGGTTCGATCGGGGCTCGCAACGCCGCGGTCTCCGAGCCCTATGCTGGTGGGGGGCTGGGGGAATTGAATCAGACAGACGAGTTGCTCATGGAGTACGTGAAACGGGCAGATCACGCCGGGTGGCAAACCGTGATCCACGGAATTGGCGATCGAGCGATTGACCAAATTCTACGAACGCACGAGGCCCTTCGAACGGATGTTTCTCTTCATCACCGTATCGAGCATTTCGAGCTTCCACAACCGTGTCAGATTCGACGTGTGAAGGCGGCGGGCCTTCATCTTTGCATGCAGCCCAACTTCATCGCCAACTGGTCGGGGCCAAACAGCCTGTATGTGGACCGCCTAGGGGTGAGGCGGGATCAGCTGAGCAATCCCCTTCGGGCGATTTGTGATGCAGATATTCCTCTCGCCTTCGGATCGGATGGAATGCCACCTTCGCCCCTATTCGGAATTCATGGAGCGTTGCATGGTGCCTATGAAGGACAACGGATCACGGTGGAAGAGGCGATTTTCTGTTACACGGGTGCAGGAGCTCGATTGGGATTTGAAGGAGCGGTGAAGGGGCAGCTAGAGCCCGGAGCATTGGCCGATCTGGTGATCCTCGATGAAGATCCTCGCGTGAATCCCGAACACGTATCCGACCGCTCCATTCGCATGACCTGGGTGGGCGGAGATCTTGTATATTGTGCACAGTCGCCGACAACCAATGGTGCTCGAGAGTAGATGGCGACAAGCACACGATGGAGATAACCATGGCAC
>JAHITR010000121.1 GCA_018817505.1 Candidatus Bipolaricaulota bacterium
GACTCCTCGTTGCTCGCGATACTGACTCTCGTACTTGCCCACTCCGCTCATAGCCCCTCATGATGGAACACAACGATTGATCATGGCAAGGTAAGAAAGGAACCGAAGAGAGGAAAAGGTTCTCCTGGCGGTTTGGAGCCTAAGGGACTCGAACCCTTGACCTCTTGCATGCCATGCAAGCGCTCTCCCAGCTGAGCTAAGGCCCCGATTGAGGTCTATTGATACCCGATTCCCGCTGCCCCTTCAAGCTGCGGCGTTCGCTGTGGAGCGGATCAGATCAACTGCGGCTGCGAATGTCGGCTGCTGCAAGGATGAACCCGCAGCAGCTAGGGACGAACCTATCTCTCTCCAGGAGTTCTGTGGCTTCGACGACTCGCTACTTGCCTTTGGATTTGAACCGGCTGAGTATCAGATCAACAGCGGCACTCAAGTCAGCGACGACCGCATTGGGGTCGGCAACGATCTCCCGATCCTTGCCTGCGGAGCCGGTTTCCACAAGGATGGTCGAACAACCTGCGCGAATACCGGCGAGGATGTCGGTGGTTCGATCGCCGACGACAACAGATTTATGCAGGTCAATGCCCAGTTTGTCTCTGGCTTGCTCTAGCATCCCGGTGTTGGGCTTGCGGCAGTGGCAGTCGGTCTTGTACTCCGGTAGTTTCGCGTTCTCGTGGTGCGCACAGTAGAAGATGGCATCAACATGGGCTCCTTCTTCTGCGAGCAGTGCCTCCATTCGATCGTGAATCAGATGGAGCATGTCTTCGGTGAGATACCCCATGGCAATCCCGCCCTGGTTGGTGATGATGGCGACAGGCCATCCAGCAGCATTCAGCCGGGCAATCGCAGCAGCAGCGCCTTCGATGAGTGTTAAATCATCAGGCTCGTTCACGAATGCCGTCTGCAGGCTGATCACGCCGTCGCGATCAAGCAAAACCGCTCCCCCACTTTGAATGAAGGGAGGGGCATGATCTGAGTTATGATTCCCGCCGCAACGGTTCAGTGTGTTCATGAATTCACTTGATCACCAGGCTAACCATTTTGCCCGGGATGGCGATGGCCTTGAGTAGTTGTTTGCCCTCCACCGCTTCTTGGATTCGCTCGTTGGCCAATGCCGCTGTCTTGAGTTCATTCGCGCTGGCTGCAACCGCAGCCGACACGGTGATGCGTGCTCGTAGCTTCCCGTTCACCTGAACCGGTATCTCAAGAGTATCTTCTTCCAGCGCAATTGCCTCGTAGTTCGGCCATGACTGATCCAGGATGGAATCTTCGTGCCCTGTGCGCTGCCACAATTCTTCACACACAAACGGCGTGAATGGAGACAGAATCAGAATGAGAGAGTCCACCGCCTGGCGCAACAAGGCAGCATCGGCCGTATCGCCAGCGATATAGGGCGACAGTTCATTGAACAGCTCCATGATGGCAGCAACGGCTGTGTTGAAGCTGAATCGCTCCTCAATGTCCTCTGACACTTTCTTGATCGTGCGATGAACTCGCCGCCACAAGGAAACGCCCACTTCGTCCAACGTATCTGGATCAGCGATTGCGCCGACGTTGGCAAGGCGTTCGATATTGGGAACGATGAGATGCCATACCCGATTGAGGAATCGGAATGCGCCTCGAATGCCTTCGTCTGTCCAGTCGATGTCACGATCCGGTGGCCCCATGAACATGGTATACAGCCGTTCGGTGTCAGCTCCATAGAAGTCAACGATTTCTTTTGGATCGACGACATTGCGTTTCGATTTGGACATCTTGAAGCTGGATATTTCAAGCGCCTTGCCACAGCGTGGACACGTCTTGTCGTCCGTGGTTACGTCCTTGGGATAGAGCCACCCGTGGTTGGCACATCGATAGGCTACATGGCAGACCATGCCCTGTGTAAACAGCCTTGCGAAGGGTTCTTGGAATCCCAAGTGCCCCATGTCATGCAAGGCCTTGGTGATGAATCGCGCATACAGCAGATGGAGAATGGCGTGTTCGACACCGCCGACGTACTGATCCACCGGCAGCCAATGATCGACGTCTCCTCGATCGAAGATCTTGTCTGTGCTTTGCGAGTTGATGAATCGCAGATAGTACCAGGATGAATCGACGAACGTGTCCATCGTGTCGGTGTCGCGCTTGGCCGGCCCACCGCACGTGGGGCATGTGGTGTCTGCGTATCCAGGGATGTCAGCCAGCCCCATCTTGCCGATAAACTTGGTCTCGGGGAGCAGCACAGGCAGCTGATCTTCAGGGACTGGGACCTGGCCACAGACGTCACAATGAATCATCGGGATCGGAGCACCCCAATAGCGCTGCCGCGAAATAAGCCAATCGTGCAGACGGAAGTTGATCGTCCCTTTTCCGATGCCCTGTTCCTCAAGCCAGGCGGTGACTGCTGCTTTGGCCTTGCACCCAGGTGTGCCAGCGAAGTCGCCTGAATTCATCATGTCGCCGTATTCCGCATGGAACAGGATGTCTTGATAGAACGACAGGCCGTTCAACATCTCCATCACTGTGCGGTTCTTCTGTATAGGTGGATAGATGGCCTTGCAGCGAGAGAGGATCTTGCGATCTGAAGCCGTGCTGTCCAGCTCGAGTACACCATCATTGAAGACGAACGCCCAACGTGCGCCCACGATCTCGTTCCAGTTGTTGGGAGAAAGGTTCTCGCGCATCAGTTCGACGTATTTGTCGATCTGGTCGTCGCCATGCAGGGTGACGAACAAGCCCTCTCCCAAGTCGCCGACGGGGCGGCGATCGTACTCGATGTGCAACGCGTCAAGTCGGCACGCGAAATTGTCGTCAACGGAGTCCGGGAACACGAGGCTCTTGGCGACACCATCTGTTCGCTTTATGACGGGAATGATGGGCAGTCCAAATTTGATGGCAAACGCGAAGTCGCGCTCGTCATGCGCAGGAACCGCCATGATGGCTCCCGTCCCGTAGGCCATAAGCACATAGTCGGCAATCCAGACGGGAATCTTCTCACCGCTCGCTGGATTGATCGCATAACCGCCAGTGAATACGCCGGTCTTCTCTCGATCTGTCGCCAATCGGTCGATTTCTGACGCTCGCGCAGCTTGATCGCGATACGAGGAAATGGCGTCACGTTGCTGTTCTGTGGCCAGAGTGTCGACCAGAGGATGCTCGGGGGCAAGGACCATGAACGTGGCTCCCCACAACGTATCGGGCCGCGTGGTGAACACGGGAATGGCGTCGCCTGTCTGTGTTTTGAAGACCACTTCAGCACCTTCAGATCGTCCGATCCAGTTCTCCTGCATCTTGACGACGTTGTCGGGCCATTTTTCAAGCTTGTCGAGGTCATCAAGCAAGCGTTGGGCATAGTCGGTGATCTTGAAGAACCACTGCTCCAAATCGCGTGGCTCGGGTGCCGTGCCGCATCGCTCGCATTCTCCGCCGACCACTTGTTCGTTAGCCAAAACGGTATCGCACGTGGGGCAGTAGTTGACAGTTGCCTTCTTCTTGTAGGCCAGGCCGTTCTTGTACAGTTGAATGAACAGCCATTGCGTCCATTTGTAGTAATCAGGCAAGCACGTGGTTACTTCCCGATCCCAATCAAACTGGACGCCCCAGTTGCGGAATTGCTCCTTGGAGGTCTCAATGTTCTTCTTTGTGAATGTCCAGGGATGGGTTTCATTCTCAATGGCTGCGTTTTCAGCAGGAAGGCCGAACGCATCCCAGCCCATAGGATTCAAGACTTGTAGCCCGCGCATGATTTTCACACGTGTAATCACGTCACCGATGATGTAATTGCGACCGTGCCCCACGTGTAGGTAGCCAGAGGGATAGGGGAACATATTGAGGTAGTAATATGTTCCCTCCCGAGCGGAGGTGTCCGTTTGGAAGTACCCACGCTCACTCCAGAAATCGCGCCATCGCGCTTCAATGGCTGAGAAATCATAGGCGTCTGCGTTTCTGTCTTGAGCCATTTGAACTCCTACTTGTTGCCGCCTTCAGTTTGCAGGGTAGCAAGGCGATCATGGTCACATGTTGGAAGATGTTGCCAGTGCCGTCAAGTGCAACAGGGGTGCGGAAATCGGTTGATTGCGGCCTTGGGAGGCTTAGAGGCGTGCAGCATCCGCGTTGATCTTGTCTCGCAATACGCTCAAGACTCGATGGGAAGGCGTTTCTAGATAAACACGAATGAGAGGCTCTGTGCCTGAAGGGCGAATCTGAAGAAAGGTTTTGTCATCGCCTGTTTCGTCAGCCAACCGGAATTCGGCGTACTTGCCAGGAATGCCGCCCAAATAGAGGACAGGGCATCCTGCGAATGACTGACTCCCAGGGGCTGCGCCAGCGAATGTGTTCAAATACGAGTCGATGAGCACAGTCGACGCATTGGCCGAAGCAGGTACGAACACGCGATCGAAATACGGGCGCCAGTAACGCGCGGTGATGTCATTCCACATTTCTTCAAGCGAGCTGCGATAGCGCGCGATCATGTCAAGAACCAACAGATGGGCCCACATGCCGTCCTTGTCAGGAATATGTCCCCGCGTAGTAAGTCCAGCAGCCTCTTCACCAGCAAGTAACAACTGATCCATCCAGTGGTCGGGCCGAGGTGTGAGTACCTGATAGTCACGATCCATCTGAGGAACGAGCACCAGGTTTTTCAGGCCTGTCGGGACGTAGAACGAATGCTTGGGGGCAAGGCTCAGAGGATTTCCCACATAGCTTTGATAGTCATCGGCGCGCATGTGAGTCGGCAGACTCCCGGGGAGTGGTTGGTTGTTGCTGTTGCCAGGAATATCGGCAGCGATGTCGTCGACCAAATGGGTGGTGACGAAGGACATCGACAGCCGCCCGGTGAATCCGCGGTCCACGCCCAACGAATAGGTCAACATGTTAAGAATACGATTGGGCCAGAAATAGGCTCCATCTGAGGAAACGATGCCGTAACGATCCGCATCCGTATCGAGGCCGATGCCGAGAGTCGCAGCCTGGTCGAGCACGGTCTTCTTGAGCAAGTCGATATTCGGTTCTTCGGGATTGGCAGCATGCAGTCCACCGAGCATCGGATCTTTCGTTCCATGCAATAGCGTGTAGGACACGCCAATGCGATCGAAGATCCATGGCAAGTAGCCGCGGCCAGCTCCGTGCATTTCATCGAGGACGACTCGGCGTTCGCCTGAAAAGAAACGGGCAATGGCGTCGACGTCAATGGGAATGCGCGCATCGGAGACGCCAGCGTCAAGCAGCCATTGGCAATAGTCGACTTGTGGATCGAAGAGGATCAGACGGTTCTGTTCCTTGCCCTGAGACAGGGCGGTCCTGCGAATGCCGGTCGTGGATTGCAGACGATGATTGGCGTGCTTCGTCACCGCGTCGGTCGCCGCCTGTGGAGCGGGCTCGCCGCTGCCAGGCGAGAACTTGATGCCGTGCCATTCCACGGGATTGTGGCTGGCAGTGCAATTGATGATCGCGGAAACGGTTTCGCTTGCGAGGGCCACGGTTGCATAAAATGCCAGTGCAGGCGTTGGTGTATCTCTGTCTGCAAGATGGATGCGAAATCCGTTTCCAAGACAGACCTCGCTGACCCACGTGGAAGCGACATCCGCATGGAGCCGACTATCATAGCCAACGACAATGACTGTGCCGGACAAGCCCTCGTCCATCAAATAATCGCAGATGCCTTGGGCCGTCGCTCGGACACTGGCCTCGGTGTATTCAATCCCCCAGCGGCCTCGAAATCCAGAGGTTCCAAAGTGGATGCGAAGTTCTGCTGACGAATTCGATACGGACATGCCTACCCCTTTGATTTGGGCTTTCGTCTCTTGCGCCGTCGAGAGGGTTCGGTCTGAGCTTGCTCGCGGACGTTCGATTTCAGATTGATGCGATCGACGTTGTCCGGCAGGATCAACTTGTCATCCCTGAGAACCTCGTTGAGGATCTCGAACGGGATGGAGGTATCGATCCAGATCGAATCGATGTTGATGACGCCGTTCTTGACGGGAAGGTGAGCGATCGCCTTCTCAACAGCAAGCTTGTAGTTGGCCTTCATGACTTCAGCCGCAGAGGGCGTCGGCGTTGCTTCTCGCTCGAATTCGTTCACTGGACTCCTATTCTTACTCGCTGGCCGTCCTTGAAAGATGCCGGATCTCTCTTGCCGATGATACTGGCACGGGGCGATGATAGCACAGGGCTGCAAAGGCTGTAAAGATAGGCCACAGTGACATGACGATTGATCTGTGCTGAGCTAAGCGCCTTCCTTTGTGCTCCCTAGCGAATCTGCTACAATGCCGAAAGTCCTGAGGGGGAGAAGTGTGACCAAACGACGACATTGCTGCGGCCTTGTTTTGATTCTTCTTGTCTTCTTGATTTCTCTGACTGTCGTAGCGGCAGATGGAACGGTGCAGCGGCTGGACCCATCGCTGCGAATGCTGTTGCTGGAATCACTACAATTGCCTGAAGCGCAATCATCCATGCAAAGCCTTTTGAAGGGCGGATCCACAGGACTGACTTGGTCTGCGAAGGCGCAAGATGAGACGATGGAACTGCTCGTGAAGCTCAATCGGACGTTTCGGGGCACAAGTCTTCACGGACTTCGCGTGAAGGCGTCGACGGGAACCATCCTTGGGGTCTCAGCGACCCTTCGACAGATGCTAACGCTCCTGGAAGATGACGACGTGGTGTACGTCGAGCGGGCGCGTAGAACATATCCCACTTTGGATGCAAGCATTCCTGCCATTGCCGCAGATGTGGTTCATTCAGCATCTCCAGCCATCACTGGCGCGGGTGTGATTGTAGGCGCGACAGACACAGGCATTGACTACACACATCTTGATTTTCGTTACGACAAGGATGGCGACGGATTCGAGGAGTCCACTCGGATTCTCGGCATTCTTGATCAGTCGTTCGGTATCTTTGGCATCGAATACACTTGGCAGGACATTGAAACAGATCTTGCCAATGGGCACGGATCCAATGAGGGTGTGGTTCGCGAAAAAGACACCGACGGGCATGGAACCCATGTGATGTCTATTGCTGCGGGCGATGGCTCGTCATCAGCAGAAGGATTCGTGGGCGTGGCACCCGAAGCGTGGATTGTGATGGTTAAAACGACCTACTACACATCAGACATTCTGGCGGGAGTAGAGTACGTGTTCGATCTTGCCGATGAGTTGGGCTTGCCGGCTGTGGTGAATCTGAGCCTTGGTGGGCATGAAGGGCCTCACGATGGGACCAGCCTTTTCGAGCAA
>JAHITR010000122.1 GCA_018817505.1 Candidatus Bipolaricaulota bacterium
TCGTAAGGTACCATGAAGGGATCCTCTCGAGGCGGGTTGCTTGTTCTCGTTGCTGTGATCGCCCTCTTCTTGTTATCGATTCTGCCACTGGTTGGGAACATCCACGACATCCACTTTCTCGGAGGACGTGGCATCGAGTTCTCAGGCATGCCAACTGCTGGAGGCCCACCACCTGAATCCCCCGGTTGGCAAGTCATCGCAGTATTGGTACGCATCTTCGCTGCCGCTGCTGTGCTTGCGTTTCTATTCGAACTCCTCTTCAATCGATCCTTCAGGCGGTTCTTCCTGTTCATTGCTCTGCTTGTCGGAACCGCCGTTCTCGCCTCAGAACTGCTGGGGCTCGATCAGATGCCGCCGAATGGGATCACAACGCCTGAACCCGGCGAACTCTGGGAACGTCCTCAAGCTGGAGACAGCAACAGCCTGTCCGTACAAAGAGAGTCAGCGATGGGCCCGACACAGGTCGTTGCCCTGGCACTCGGGCTGTCTGTCTTCGTTGTGATAGTCGGCGCCGCGCTGATAGCCAAGTGTCACAAAGGCCAACGCTCGCAACCCACGGATAGGGCATCTGATGTCTTGGAGCCGATCGGCCAGGCGGCGGAAAGGATTCGCGCGGGAGAGGACGCACGCACCGTCGTTCTGCTCTGCTATCAGGAGATGATGCACATCCTGAGCACCGCCGGAAAAATCAATGCGATCTATCTCACGCCCAGAGAATTCGAGATTCGATTGCGCGCACTGGGCTTGTCCGGCGATGCCATCCATGAGTTGACCGCGATTTTCGAGATCGTTCGCTATGCAGAGCGGGCGAACGACGGCTTCGCTGCCCGAGCACTCGCTTGTTTGGAGGCGATTCAGGAGGCCCACACAATCGATAGAACGTGACTTTGCAGATCGACCTCGCGAGTTCTTTCAGATGGTGTATCATCTGCGCTGGCCTGCAGCAAGTCTGCATGATCTGGAGAAGAGGGCCGCCACAGCGCGACGGCTGGCCAACATCAGGGCCGCATGTTTGCCATCGGCTGTAGATCTTGGGTGAAGGGATGAAAGGACACGCATGATGACCAGTCTCAAAGCGAGCCGGCAGCCTCCAGTCAAGTCTCTTCACAGAAAATTCACGCGGATTGTCTAGCGTAAGGTCTAACAATATGCAGAAAACCAAGTCACAGATTCTTCAGATCGCAATGATAGCGTTTTGCGCCCTACTCGTCGTTCTTCTGTTGCCGCTCATTGGGAATATTCACGAGATTGAATTCCAAAGCGGGCGAGGTGTGGAGTTCTCTGGAGCCACGTCGTCGGGCGCTATGCCGCCCGTATCCACTGGCTGGTCCATCTTCAGCATGGTGCTGCGCGTGTTGTTTGTGGTTGCAATTTCCGTCTTTATCTTTCAGATCATCGCCAATCGCTCCTTTCGACGCCTCTACCTTGTCCTCATGGTCATCCTTTTTGGCGTAATCATCGCGTCGGACATTTTTGGCTGGGACGAACAGGAAGTTGATATTGAGCAGCCAGTCACTGAAGGATCCGATTGGGAGCTGCCCGCAGTACAAGATCTGGACGCACAACCCATTGAGCGCAATGTTGAACCATCCGGTGCCCAAACCGTGATTCTGGCCATCCTCCTTTCTAGCGCCGCAGTCCTTGGAGGCGGCATCGTTTTGTACAAATGGCTCAGGGCCCGCCCCGTGCCCGTGGATGATGGCTACGGGGAAATCCTAGACAGCATTACCGATGCGGCACATCGCCTTCGCGCTGGAGAGGATCCACGCACCGTGGTGTTGTTCTGCTATCAGGAGATGATTCGAATCCTCAGCACCAAGGGAAAGATCGATGCCACCTACCTCACACCGAGAGAATTCGAGATTCGCTTGCGCGCCCTGGGCATATCCGGCGCCGCCATTAAGGAGCTGACCGCGATTTTCGAGATCGTTCGCTATGCAGGCCGCGTGAACGACGGCTTCGCTGCCCGAGCGCTCGCATCATTGGAGGCCATTCAGGAGGCGCACACAATCGATGAGCATTAAGCGTCGCATCATTCTCGGCCTGATCGCGCTTTGCTGTGTCATTGGCTTCAGCATGCTGCTGATCTTCAATGACCCCGTACGCCGTGTCGTATTGGATCCGATCATCGAAGGCATCAACGCCATTCGCTATGTGCTGGGCTACGTGCCCCAGGACCTGGAGTGGTTTGTAAGCCTGCTCGTTGTGTTCGTCGTCGTCCTCGGCATCTTCGCGTCACGGTTGCCTCAGCGTGCACGCCCCGAGCACGTTCCATTCAATCCACCATTCCCGAGTGAAGGGCCCACGATGAGACTCACTCGAATTCTGGACAATTCGACAAAAAACAGGTTCGGACGCGAGCGGGTTGTTCTCGAGATGCGCGACTTGGCCGCCCGCGCGGTGGCCTATCACGCGGGAATCTCCGTAGAAGAAGCCAAAGAGTTGTTGGATACCCCAACCTGGACGGATGATGCTTCAGTCCGGGATTTTCTATCTCTGGACAAACACAGAGCCGGGAAGAATGATCAGAAGCGATTTCACGATCAGGTGGAGTACGCATTGGCACATATCGAGCGTATGTATCAGGAGGTGTAAATGGAACTGAACCAGGTTGTTACTCGATCCCAAGCAATCATCACCGAGGTCTCCAAGGCCATTGTCGGCAAGGAAGACGTTCTGAAACGAGTGATGGTGGGCATACTCGCTGGCGGGCACATCCTATTTGAGGACTATCCTGGATTGGCGAAAACGTTGATCGCTCGCTGTTTCGCGCAAGTGCTGGGCATCAGCTTTAAGCGGATTCAGTTCACACCTGATCTGCTTCCGACCGACATCACCGGATCGCACATCTTCAACCGAGATCGCGGGGAGTTCGTGTTGTCGCCAGGCCCCATCTTCGCCAACGTCATTCTGGCAGACGAAATCAATCGGGCCACGCCCAAGACCCAATCCGCACTGCTAGAGGCCATGCAAGAGAGCCAGGTGTCAATTTCCGGAGAAACACTTCCTTTGCCGCAACCCTTCGTCGTTATCGCCACCCAGAACCCCATCGAATACGAGGGAACATTCCCTCTTCCCGAGGCACAGCTCGATCGGTTCATGATCCGCTTATCGGTTGGTTATCCCAACGAAACCGAGGAAATCGAGATCCTGCAACGCCGACTGGACCGAAAACAGGACGAGATTACGCTCACCATGCTGTCATCTTCAGAGGAATTGCTCGCCATGCGCGAGGCTGCGGAAAGAGTCATCGTCCACCCAGACATTGAGAAGTATATCGTGGCCATCGTCGCAGCAACGAGGAATCATCAAAACATTCACGTCGGTGCCAGTCCGCGAGGCTCGCTGGCATTGATCAAATTGGCTCGCGCCAACGCGGCCATGGAAGGCAGGGACTTTGTGATCCCTGATGATGTCAAGTCATTCGCAGTCGCAGCGCTGGCTCACCGTCTCATTCTCAGTCCCGAGCTGTGGTCAAAGCGAGTGACTGAACTGGACATCGTCCAGAGCATCGTTGCCTTAACACCGGTACCGAAAGTCACCTAGCCATGCAAAGACGGTTGTTTCTTCCGATGGGAATTGGACTTGCTATCCTGATTCTTGGGATGCTGCTCACGAACGGGGCCTTCTTGGCGCTTGCCGTTCCTCCCATCCTATTCTCGTGTTTCAGCGCCATCCAATCGATGCAGTTGCGCTTGCCTGTACTGAACATCGAGCGCACCGTCAACCGCCACCGCATGATTGAAGGAGAGGAAGTGAAGGTGACTGTCGATGTGTCGTCGACATTTGGAACCACCGGGCGCTACTTCATTTCGGTCATCGACACACTCCCAGGTGGTGCCCAACTTGTGGACGGAGAGAACCAGTTCTTGGGGCCCTTTGTCCAGGGGCAATCCGCCCAGTTCTCCTATCGCGTGGTATTGCCGCGAGGCAAGCATGTGTTCAAGGAATTTGTCGTGACAGGGTGGTCGCGATGGGGATTGGCGAGCCGCATGGAGTCTGTGGCACACGAGTCAATCGTCATCGCCCACCCCAAGACTGATCCCGTTGGCGCAATCACCATTCGCCCACGTAGGACCCGCGCATTTGCCGGACCTGTGAAGGCCAATCAAGGTGGCCAGGGTCTCGACTTCTTCGGCTGCCGCTCGTATGTTCCCGGAGACGACATCCGGCGTGTCAATTGGCGTGCCTATGCTCGTCAAGACACGTTGATTGTCAACGAGTACGAGCTTGAGCGACTGGCCGACGTCAACGTGATCGTTGACGCTCGTCTTCAAGCCCACTGCAGATTGGGGGCAGAGACCACATTCGATCACTCGCTCCGCGCCGCCGGCAGCCTGGCCAGCCATTTCCTGCGCGTTGGCAATATTGTCGGGCTTCTCGTCTATGGGGATCTCGTTCACTGGGTATTCCCCGGCGTGGGGAAACGACAGGAGCGAAAGATCCTAGACGCATTGGCAACCTCCTATGCCGCGGACAAGGAAGTATTCGAAGATCTTCGCAAGGTGCCTACACGACTGTTCCCGGCCCAATCCCAGCTGGTCTTTATCAGCCCGCTCACAGACGAGGACGATGTCGAGGTCATTGCGCTTTTGATTGATCAGGGCTACTCCATCCTTCTCGTTTGCCCCCACGCAACGACATGGGAAGCGGAACAGATTGGCCCCACCCCGTCTGCGCAGCTCGCCACTCGCATGGCCAACCTCCGTCGCTCCCTGTTTCTCGACAGCCTGGTTCGTACAGGAACCCGCATTGTCAATTGGGACGTGTCTGAGCCACTTGCACTGGCCATTGAACGCGATCTGGGGGTCTCATTCTTCCGGAGGCACGTATGAAGTGGATTCTTGCCATTCTGTTGGCCACGGCTGCGTTGCTGCTCATGCTGCCCGCTCTGTTGATTGGCTCCGTTCTCTACGTACTGGCTGTCCCTATCTTCACCGCAGCGGCGTTCTTTGTGATGCACAAGTGGCCCCATTCCAAGTCGTCGAACGTCTCGCTGATCGTGCTAGCCCTGCTGTCCGTGGCCGCCTTGTTCATCGGGATCCATCCGTTGTTCCCTGTCATTTCGCTGATGCTGGCCATCTACGCGTGGAATGCCGCGCACCGATTTGGACATTTGGATCATGCGCGTGTCGAAGAGGAGGCCAAGCGGCAGTTTGTAATCCACGTTCTGACCTTCTCCTTCTTACCCTCATTGGCAATCGGGCTGTTCCTCATCGCCTTTCTCTATGTTCGTGTTTCGCTGCCATTTGGACTGGCACTGGGATTGTCTATTGCCGCTCTGCTGTCGGTCGCTCTGTTCATGGGAGTGGTTCGGATAGCGAGAAATCGTGAAGACTAGGACGCAACGATTGGGAAACGCTTCCCTGGGAAGCTAGAACTGCTGCTTGTTCTGATTGCGTGATCTATGAGACGTTCTATAATCTGTTGAACTCGAAGATTCACGAAGGAGAGTCACCATGCGAACGAACTATTGCGCACATCTGTCATCAGCAGATCTGGGACAAACCGTGACCCTTGCAGGATGGGTCAATCGTCGCCGAGATTTCGGCGCGATCACGTTTGTCGATCTGCGTGATCGATCTGGACTTGTCCAATTATTGTTCGACGGTGATTCGAAGGGCCTGGAAGAGGCCCACTCTCTCAATCGCGAGGACGTCGTTCAAGCGACAGGCATCGTGTCTGCTCGTAGCGCGGACAATGTGAACACCGACATGGCGACGGGCGAAATCGAAATCAAGGTTACGGCACTTGAGATTCTCAATCGATCAAAGACCCCGCCCTTCCTCATCGAGGGCGACGGATCGGACACGACAGAGGAGACGCGCTTGCGCTATCGCTACATCGACTTGCGCCGCGAGAGCATGCAACGCAGTCTCAGACTGAGGCATCGCGTAACCAAAAGCATTCGTGATTCGTTCTCGGAACAAGGGTTCTGGGAAATTGAGACGCCTTATCTGACGAAGTCGACACCCGAAGGCGCGCGAGACTTCCTGGTCCCCAGCCGGATGCATCCTGAATCATTTTACGCGCTTCCGCAGTCTCCGCAGTTGTTCAAGCAGCTGTTCATGGTGGGCGGAATTGATCGATATTTCCAACTTGCCAAGTGCTTCAGGGACGAGGAACTGCGTGCGGACAGACAGCCCGAATTCACTCAGCTTGACCTTGAGATGGCCTTCCCGAACGGCAAGGACGAGATCCTGGCCACATTGGAGGCCGCTCTTCTCAACGTGTTCCGGGAAAACATGGACATCGAACTGTCCGTTCCTTTCCCGCGTCTCAGCCATGCCGAAGCACTGGCTCGCTACGGTTCTGACAAGCCAGATCTTCGATTCGGCATGGAGATTCAGGATATTTCCAGTCTCGTCAAGAACTGCGGCTTTGCTGTGTTTGCAGAAGCCGTGGCTTCGGGCGGCAAGGTGGCAGGCTTGTGTGCGAAGGGGTGCGCGGGCTACTCGCGCAAGACGTTGGATGAGCTACAGGCTGTCGCCGTGTCCGCCGGCGCAAAGGGCATGGCTTGGATCAAGGTCAATGCAGAGATTGTCTCTCCGATTGCCAAATTCTTCGATGAAACCGAGCTCGCCGCCATCATTTCGGCATTGGGCGCCGTATCCGAAGATTTGATTCTCATCCTGGCTGGCCATGGGATCGAAGGCCCTCTAGGCGCATTGCGTTTAGCCATTGGCAAGGCAGAGAATCTGGCGCGCGAAGAGTGGAATTTCCTATGGGTCACCGACTTCCCGCTGTTTGAACTCAATGAAGAGGGCGCACTCACCAGCTCTCACCATCCGTTTACGTCCCCGTTGGCCGAGGACATGGACAGAATGGTCACTGAGCCGTTGACTGTGTCGTCCAATGCCTACGATCTCGTGCTCAATGGCACAGAGCTGGGAAGTGGCAGCATCCGTATCCATCAGCGGGCCCTGCAAGAACAAATCTTCAAGCTACTCGGCATTTCAGAGGAGGAGGCTGAGCTTCGCTTCGGCTTCTTCTTGCAGGCGCTTGAGTACGGGGCTCCGCCACATGGCGGATTCGCACTCGGCATCGATCGATTGATCATGCTGATGGCGGGGATGAAGTCCTTGCGAGATGTTCTCGCTTTTCCCAAAACATCGGCCGGCATCTGCCCATTGACGGATGCCCCCATGCCGGTCTCAGACGACCAGTTGGCCGAGCTAGGGATACGCACTCGCTCTGAATGAGCGTACAATCCCGGGCTGGAAACGCTTTTCTCGTCCTCGCGATCCTTGCGTTGTTTGGTCTGCTGGTCCTACTGATCGGCAGTCTGGATGAGTTGTCATTCCAGCCCGGGAAACTGTTGCCGCACGCTGAATCTGGGAGCGAAGACGAAGTCGATGTGCTGAGCACAGCTGTCACACTGAGCCCAAGGGAACGGCTGTACGCCTCGATACTGGTGATTCTTACGCTGATCTCTGTCATCTGCGTGTTCGTGTTCAAGAAAGTGCGAATCCTAGTTCTTCAATACCTATTCACGCTGATGACCCTTGTTCTTCCCGTTCTTCTTGGAATCATGTTCTTTAGCCGATTCTTTTCAGGGTGGTTCCAACGTCACGCATCTGATGAGCTGGTCGTACCGGGACCGGTCATCCCCGATTCCTTGTTGGCCAATCCACCCACATGGTCATTGGCTCTGGCCGCAGGTGCCGTGTCGCTGCTGATTCTTGGCCTGGGCACATACTTCGCCATTCGGTGGCTCGCGTTTCGCACCTACGTCGAGAAGCGCAAGACCGAACTGGCAACGCTTCAAGAAGAACAACAGGCCGTTGCAGAGAAAGCGGCTCAAGCTGCTTCACGCATACGCCGGGGCAAGCCGCTCCAGGGAGAAGTCATTCGCTGCTATCAAGAGATGACTCAATCGTTGTCCAAACATCGGAATGTCAAACCCACGTACCTTACGGCGCGTGAGTTTGCCGTTTCGCTGACCCAATTGGGCATTCAGACTGAACATGTGAATGAGCTAACCGCGTTGTTCGAACTCGTGCGCTATGGCGACCGCGATGATCAGTCTCTGGCCGACAGAGCACTGGATTGTCTGGACAGATTTCGATCTACGTATGGCATGAAGGAGGATCAATGAGTCGCAAAGCGAAACTTCTTTTCATCATGGGCTTCATGTTGGCTGCACTTGTTGCTGCTTCCGTGTTGTTCTTCTTTTACCCTGAGGTTTTGCGAGTCCGCGTCCTGATCCCCATCATCGAAGCCTATTTTGTCGGCCGCTACTACCTCGATTTTGTCCCGCAACTCTATTTGTGGATCGTTCCGCCCGCCCTCGTCGCGTTCGTCATGGGACGTCGCTTCGTTCGCTGGTCCAAATCGGATCGGTCCGCGCCGATTCAAAGGCAGTCACCCGTCGAGCCAGGAGAGGGTGAGTTGGCTCGATTAGCACAACAAGTACGGCGAGCGCACCACAGTCGATTTGCCCGTGTTCGATTGTCTCGAACTCTCGTTGAAATCGGCGCACGCTTGATCGCTGGAACAGAGGGAACGCCTTTGGGGGGGGCACGCAAACAGTTGGCAGAAGGGTATTGGCGAGATCACCTGGCCATCCATCAGTTTCTGACTCCTCGGCGCCATTACACGTCGCGACAGTCAGGAGCTGGATTTGAGCATTCGCTGCGTGAAACCATCGAGCATCTGGAGGCATTTGAGGATCATGTCTAGAAGGAACGCCGTAGAAATGGGAGAGGCTCCATGCTGACGCGCTACCGGTTCGTCATTGCCTTCATCCTGGCATTGATCGTGGCCATTCTCGGGTTGACGGTCCGCAATCCGCAACTCGCCCTTCTCTCTGTTCCGCCCCTGTTTTACTGTGTCACACTGCTCATCTCAGCTACGCTGTTGTCCACCCCGCAAATCAGGGCGCAGCGGCGAGTGGATCGAACCCGCATTCCTGAGGAGGAGACGATCGACGTCTCCGTAGCGATGTCTTCTGAAGGCAAGCCATACCCAATCATCCTTGCTCACGATCTGGCTCCTACGGGTACTACGTCCATTTCCGGTGACACCTATTATCAGGGGAGACTGCAATCAGGTCCCCCACAGGTTCGAATTCACTACACCCTGAAGGGCATTCGCGGCGTGTATCATTTTTCACCTATCCAAGCGCTTCTTTGCTCCTCGTTCGGATTGGCTGTTCTAGAAACGACGATCGATGCCCCCATCGAGCTTCGCTTTCTTCCGTCTCGCGAGAAGCTGGACCCCATTCAGATTCGTCCGCGCAGAACGCGCGCCTTTGCCGGCCCCGTTCGCTCCAATCTGCCAGGTGCAGGCGTCGATTTCTACGGATGCCGAACCTACAATCCAGGGGACGATATTCGCCGGATCAATTGGCGTGCCTATGCACGGACGAATGAATTGATCATCTGTGATTTTGAGCAAGAGCGCATCACCGATGTGAATCTAATTCTCGACGCACGCGTCAGGGCACATGCTTTCGTGGGGTCGAAGCATACATTCGAGTTCGCTACGCAAGCCACCGCCAGTCTTGCCGAGAGCTTCTGCAATCAGGGCAATGCGGTCGGACTGCTTGTGTATGGAGACGTGCTCAATTGGGTCTTCCCAGGTGTCGGCCGATCCCAAACAGACCGCATCCTTGACGAGCTATCCCGAGCACAGTTGGCCAACAAGATTGCCTTCGAGGAATTGCGCCAGATACCAGCCCGTCTGTTCCCTCCCTACTCTCAGTTGGTGCTGGTCAGTTGTCACTTGGATGAGGCTGACATCGAGACACTGGCTCTCCTTAAGAGCAAGGGCTACTCGATCTTGTTCGTTTCCATCAATACGCTCCCACTTGAGAGAGCCGACTTGCCCCAGACTGACCAAACCGAGCTCGCAGCTCGAATCGCATATTTGCGGCGAACCCTCTACTTGGGGTCGCTGGCTCGATATGGGGTCCAAGTCGTTGATTGGGACCCCGGCCGCTCGTTGGGAGAGGCCCTTGAACGATCTCGTCGTATGCGAGGGAGGCGGATTGCATGAGAATGCTGGCCGGCGTGCTCGTTGCCTCAGGGTTGACTATGCTTTCATGGGCAGCACTCGCTCAACAGGACCTCGTTGTCGCGGGACCTGGGATCGCCCTGGGAGCCCTGTGGACACTCGCCATCGCACTACGCAGCCCCAGAGCGATCCACACCGCGTGCCTGGCAGCAACAGCCTCTCTCTGCGTTCTGAGCGTGATCCTGAAGATGAATGTCCTCGTTTCGCTCTTTTGCCTGTCATCAGCTCTCTATGGATGGGACTTGGCACTCATGGATCTACGGTTGGGAGAACACCCTCAGGACGCGACCGTCAATCTGGCACGCCGGTATGCCATTCGCTGTTTGTCCTTGGGCGTGGCCGGTGTTGTGACTGCACTGCTGGCGAGATCCATTCACATTCGCCTGTCGTTCTTCACGGCGTTCGCCCTATCGTGCGTGTGCGTCATGTTGTTCCTCACCATCCACCGGCGCACTCGCGGGTTGATGGATCCAGCCTCTTCTGAA
>JAHITR010000019.1 GCA_018817505.1 Candidatus Bipolaricaulota bacterium
CTCTGGCGGCGCGACAACGTCCTTGACCCTGGCGTTTTCTGAGGCTCTACCTGTATGCGGGTTCATCGCGCTGTCTCCTGCTCCATGGCTTCCCCAAGGCGTGGACGAAGTCAGCATTCGCAAAGCTGTCGAGCGGGGGATGGCTGGCGTATTGCTCGAAGGCGAGCTGCTCGTCCCGATCGACTCTGAGACCCAACTGCTTGAGATGTTCGCGTCTGCTGGATTGCGGCACCGATTCGTGATCAATCCCGGTGTGGGGCATGAATTCCCTGCGGATCTAGGCGATCGCGTCGCACAAGCAGCGACGTTCATTCTCAGCAGGGAACGCGCCTAGACAGAACCTCTCGATCCGGAAGCGCTTGCGCATGGGTCCGCGTACGCGGATGATGAACTCGGAGGTTTCACATGCCGCAGACTCACTTCCAATGGGGCTTGCTTGTGTTTCTCCTCATGTGTCTGGCGGTTCTGTCTTCAGCTCTGGCAGCTTGGACAGCACCTCAGTGTGCTGGAATGCCCCTTCTCATCACGGATGAAGGTGGTGTGTTCGCACCTCTGGATCTCGATGCCCTCGTGCAGGACCCCGAGTACACGGTGGCCGAGCTCGCGTGGCGAATCACTGAGGCCGGAGCGATTCTTGTTGCAGTGGTTGGCCATACCGCTTACTTCGCAGCCCCCCACACGGACTGGTTCGGCTCAGACAAGGTCGTATTAGAGGTCTGCAATCCTGCGGGCGAATGCTCAACATGCGGGATCGATCTTGAGGTGATGCCCGTCAATGATCCTCCTTCGCTCGCATTGCCACACCAGATCGCTACGGATCAAGGCGTACCGTTCGCGTCCATCGATCTGGCCGAGTACGCGACAGACATCGATGACCCAGATTCAGCCTTGGAGTGGTCGGTTGAAGGCCAGAGAAATCTGGAGGCGTCAATCCGGGACGGCGCGCTGTTCCTCGCCGCGCTGGATGAGAACTGGTTCGGCGTCGAGGATCTGACCATTCGCGTCTGCGATACCGCAGGCGCCTGTGCCGAAGGTGTTGTGCAAGTCGCAGTCGCGGATGAAGATGCGCTTACGATCCGTCTCATCGACAATGCCGGTTTCCAGCTTCGTTGGCACGATGTTGGCGTCATGATCGACGCGGTGTACAAGGATCCAGCATCGCGTTTTCCCGAGATCCTCACGGCAACTCCGCCGTTTGATGCCGACGTGCTGCTGTTCACGCACAGCCACCCCGATCACTTTGATCCCGATGCGGTCGCTCAGTACATGGCGGCCCAGCCTACTGCATTGTTGGTCGCGCCACAGGATGCAGTAGATCGGGTATTGCAGATTGATCCGGCGCTGGCAAACCGCAGTACCGACGTTGTGTTGGAGAGAGATTCGTACGTGTCTCTGGAACCACGTGGGATCCCGTTGACGATGTACGACTTTCCTCACGGTGGCACACTCAACATCAGCTATCTCGTCCAGCTCGGCACGCACAAGGTCTTTCACTCAGGAGACGTGCTGTGGGCACAGAGTGAATTATGCAGACTGCTTGCCCTTTACGACATCGCAGGCGAGCAGCTGTCCGTGGCGCTGCTGGTACCACGATTCTTCTCGACAGCGCAGTTTCGGGAGCAAATGAGAGACTACGTCAATGCCATCGTCTACGTCCCCATTCATGTCAAGCCAGGATCGTTTTCCTATTACGTGGGCGTTGCTGCCCAAGAACAGGACATCCTCGTCATGGATCGGCTACTTGAGACGTGGGTTATCCCCTCGCCGTAGATAGGCGGCCCTATCGGTGGTGTCAGCCAGCGATGCAGATCATCAAGCTTACCAGCACTCATAGACATAGACGCCGCGAAGTGTGAGGTCGAGCAGGTGGTGCGTCGCCATCGACCCCGGTGTGAGATCCAGGCGATCACTGCAAATGTAAATTCGATCCCCGAAGTCGAGCCCTGGATTGTCTACTAGCGGCTGCAGATCCGTGATTGGATTGCCGCTGAGCCACAATCCAAACAGATTCTCCAACCCGGCCAATGCGCGAATGTCGGCAATGAGGTTGTTGTCCAGCAGCAGGATCTTCAACTCAATCAAGTTCGCTAGGGCGTCGATGACCTCAACTTGATTGTCCATCAGACTCAAGAATGCCAGATTCGTCAAGGTCGCCAGTGCCGTAATGTCTCGAACCGGATTGCCGTCAAGCACAAGCCGTTGCAGAGAGACAAGCCGCTGCAAGGGCGACAGATCGGCAATGACGTTGCCTTCCAACTCCAATTCTTTCAACGATCCGGCACCAGATGATTCGCCGGATGCCCATTCGGCCAGTGGCTCCAGGCTAGCAATCGCGTTGCCTCCCAATCGAAGAATCGTCAGCTGTCTCAGCCTCGACAGCGGCAACAGATCGACAATCGCGTTGCCCGAGAGATCAAGGGTCGTCAATTGGCTCAGATTCGAAAGCGGGGCGAGATCGATCAGGACGTTGTCCCTCAGATTAAGTTCAGTGAGGCCGGTGCAGTATTGAATGCCTGACAAGTCGCGAATGCCTCGCGAGCTGGCGTCTAGGATTTCCAGGTCATCCAACTGATAGTCGTAGATGCCTCCCGATGGTTTGCCGATGGCGGCGCGAATGGCAGCTTCCAGCCCGGGATCAGAGATGCCGACAACGGCAGACAGACAGCTTGTCGAGACCATGGCAACCCACACAATGACCGTCAAGGTTTTTCGAAGCATCAAAGAGCCCTCCACACCGAATCGTTTCTAACTGCCATTGCCCGCAATCCCAGACAGTATAGGATGAGGGAAATGCAGCTGCAATCGTGCAGCACTTGGGATAGGCGCCTTCGATTCCGGTGAGCTGCCGTCGGCATCCCTTGCCGTCTGCGCAATCGCATGCCCGGGAATCTTCGATACGTTTGCGAGACGTCGCCTCCGATACACTACACTGTCGATCCCGTGACCCAAGGAGACTGCCCATGCATCGCAATGGCTTGCTGAAGAAAGCCATCATTGGACTCCTACTGCTCTTGTCGGCCAAGGTGTTCGGTGAGGATGTCCTCTTCTTCGAAGCCAAGGATGATGGCTATGGCCGAGCAACGACGTTTCAAGTCGTGCTCGGAGACGTAGACGGCGACGGAGATCTGGATGCGGTGTTCGCCAACCAAGGATCGTTTCCAAGTCGCGTGTTGCTCAATAACGGCGCCGGACAATTTACCTACACCGAGCAACTGCTGACAGGCAATGGCCACGGCGCTGGGCTTGCCGATCTGGATGGCGACGGAGATCTTGATCTGTTCATCACCTGCGCTTATGCGTTCGGCATCTCCAAGCCAAGCAGGGTCTACTTCAACGATGGCACCGGCACGTTCACGGACTCCGGCCAAGATCTTGGAGACACGGCCCTTTCAGGCAATCTCGTCCAGCTTGTCGATATTGATCACGATGGCGACGTCGACGCATTCGTGGCCTACTTGACCGTTCCCGGGATGGACTTCATCAGCCATGTGTATCTCAACGATGGCATGGGCACTTTCTCGCTGTCCGATTATGCATTTGCCTACGGCACGTTGTTTGAGGATCTCGATGGAGATGGAGATGTCGATGCTTTCATCAAACAGACAGGCATCGGTTACGCCGTCCAGATGAATGATGGGGCCGGCACATTCGCCGAGACATGGCAGTACGAAGACACAGTCACTTCGTACGAGCCATGGAATGCGGTATTCGGCGACTTCGATAAAGACGGCACCATCGACATTCTTGACGCCAATGGCTCGGCCACGACAGCAGGCCCCACGCGCCTGTTCTTGAATGATGGTCATGAAGGGTATCAGGTGACCGATCCCGGGATTCCCGACGCTAAGGCAGCTTGGCCGGTGGTCGCCGATTTCAACAGAGATGGCCATCTTGACGTGTTTCTATCGCTGACCTCTGACTTCGATCAGCTGTGGTTGGGCGTTGGAAGCGGTCACTTCATCGACTCAGGTGTTCGTCTGGGACGAGCGGATTCCCGCGGTGCGGCTGCAGGTGACGTCGATTCAGACGGCGATCTCGATCTCTTCGTTCCCGTGTACGGATTCGTCGGTGGGCCTAACAGGCTCTGGCTCAACGTGTTCGGCGAGTAACCACACCCTGCAGCCGGACGCCGAATCTGGCGTTGGCTTCACCTTCTGACCCTTCGCAAGCTGCTGAGTAATCAAGGGGTTGACTCTCTGCTCGTCATGTCTTATCCTAGCTTCACAGATGAGACAGGATAGGTTCCGACCAATACGATTCGCAGGTTCTTCGCACGGGATGGTCCGCGATGGTCTGGCCGTGTTGGTCGCAGTCGTTGCACTTTCCTGGCCATGCAGCGCCATACCTACCATCTCAGGGGAGTGGGAGTCAGCACTATCCTTGGAGCCCGCGACGTCGATCTGGTCGACGCAGTCCGATGTCACGGTTGAGATGTCGCTCCAGGACTGGACGGTGAGCGCGCGGTCGATATTCGAGGATGGCGCGTGGGAGAAGCAGCAATTCGATGTGGAAACAGACATCGGGAGCCTTCACATCGAATCGGATGTTCGATTCGAACCCGACAAGGATCGCTTTCAGGATTGGATCACCCAGATTGAGTGGGCAGAGGCCGCGTGGATGCTGGCGTTGACCACGAAGCTAACGCGGACCACAGACTGGATGATTTTGGAGCTTGAACGGGAATGGACTCTGATTGAGACGGCAACATTCGTCAGATTCCGCGCGCCAACGGGCAGCTGCACATTCGTGTTCTATGATGCCTCCCTGGAACTTGCCTTCGATCACTGTGGCATGAATGCGAACCTTGAGATCGCGTTTGACGATGACGGGTTCGACGAGACGGTGCTCGAGCTATCTGACCTCATTCTCACCAAGATGCCTTGGATCACATTCGATCTTGAATTGACGCGAACCGTCGAAACCAAGGCCATCAAGCTTGTGCCATCTGCTCAGTTGGAAGGCCCTTGGTGCAAAGCCTGTCTTGAGCTTGAGTTCGAGGGGGATTTTCCTGATTCGCCAAGTCTTGTGCCTCTAGCGATCACTGAAGCCAACCTGACCTGGGAGATGGGAGCAGTCGATGTCGAAGCTGCGGCCATCCTTGAGCCGAGCGAGTGGATTGCCAACATCTACTGGCTCAAGCTGCAAATCGATGCGGGGTTCGAGCTTGCCAGCTGCGGCAATGGGTCCATCGACCTCGTGTTGCTTTGGACGCAGGCGCGACTAGGAGAGTTACGTTTTGCCTTCGACTATGAACCGTGCCGACCCTTTTCCGTAATCTTCGAAGGCGACTTGGACCTGGTGAATGGGCAACTCGACCGACTGGCGGTGAGTGCTGTCATTGAATGGTAGCGAAGGAAATCCAGAGTACGTCAAGAAGGAAAGATGCCTCCAGCCCTGAAGGCATCCGTCCCCCGTCTACTGTTGGAGGTCGAGGGTCTGAGGATTGCGACAGCTAGCCAACAAAGCTATTCAGACCCTCGATGCGAGAAGATCCCCCGATCACGCTACTGGAGGCTGCGCTTCACCATTGACCATATCTCATAACGTATGAATAATCAATCATTTGGCGCTCCCGCCTCAAGAAATCGATGTCGATTCTGCGAGCAAATGAGTTCTAGAACACGTTCTGCGTCAATCCTTCATCATCGCAGACAACGACCGCCACGCGATCAAGCGCCTCGATGGAGGACAACGCCTTGGAGAATGTCACCAGATCCGTACTGCGCAACGGTTTGACGAGGAATGTCAACTCCAAGCGACCGCCTGAGCCTACGGTGCGGGTATTGATCAATCGGTGATCCTTGAGATACTGATCGAACACATCGCGATGCGCGTGGCCATCCTCGCCAGCTTCTCCAGGAATGGCAAATTTCACGAGGACTTCTCCCTTGGCGCGCATGCCCAGGCGCGATAGCCGCATCGCCACCATGGCCGCGCCAATGAAGGCAATGCCCACTGCCGTTTCCAGATAGAGGCCGACGCCCGTTCCCATTCCGGCCGCAAGCGACAGGAAGACGAAAGACGCATCCCTCGTGTCTTTCACCGGGGTACGGAAGCGAATCACTGACAGCGCGCCCACCAGGGTGAAGGCTCGTGCCAGCTGATTGGAGATGATCAGCATGACAAGCGATGTGATCATGGCAACGTAGAGCAGGGTTTGATGAATAGCCACCGAATAGTTGACACTGGGAGTGACCAGTCGATACATCAGGGAAATGAAAAGCCCCAGTGCCAGGCTGATCGCGGCACTCAACAGCACGGTTTGCCAGCTGATCGCCATGAGGTCCGAGAGACTAGTGGATAGCTGCATATCGAATTCCATCCTTTAGGCGCGGCGCTTCGCCAAGCAAACAAGCGACGCTCATGCCGAATTTTGAACAAGCCTGCCGCCTAAGATCAAACAGCGTGTTCAGTCTGCGAATCCATCGGGGAATGAGTCCTGTGAACTTGATCTCTAGTATGGTCCAGTGATAGAGCAGCGGCTCCAGATCCGCCTCATCATGAATCGAGCTCAATTCGGGAAACAATCGCGCACGAAGATTGCGATCAAAGGTCAGCCGTACCCAATCCTGCTGCCCTGGATAGACGTAGGCTTCTCGATCATAGACGACCAACGAAAGCGGAGCATAAGCATCGCGATTCATTCGATAGAGCAGCTGCTCCAGCACTTGCTCCGGCCCATCGGGTCCACATGCCGAACGCACGGCCACATCGTCGCGGCAGGCCAGTGCCGTTAAGATCTCTGGACAAAGAGCTGTCTTCGATTTGTGGTGAGTGCCACCGATCTTCTGCTTGTTCTCAAGATAGGCAACATCTTTGGCTTGATTGTAGGTTCGAATCCGCAGTTTTTGCCGCTCGCGAATGCCATCGAGCTTCTCGTGATAGCAGTCAAACGAGGGACTATCGTAATAGATGCTGCGGACCGTGTATTCGCTGTTGGCCCGCGAGATGCAGTACTTGTCCAACTCAAGGTAC
>JAHITR010000123.1 GCA_018817505.1 Candidatus Bipolaricaulota bacterium
AGAGTGATCCAAGGAAATGGCTTCTCATTGATCACAGAGAGCGGTGACGGACAGTCGTTGAATACGCAGTTGCGCACCGTCGATCGGAGCAGCAGTTCCTTGTCTCTTCCCGACCCCACAATGCCTTGATCGCCGACGAAGATCACCGGGAATTTGGAGGGAAAGATGCCGTACTTGGTGGACAGTGACCACATCAAATCCGCAGCGCCTGCGGCCTGTTCCTCAATATGAGCAACGACAATTCCGGGGTACAACTCATGCAGGTCGTCCAGTACGGCGTCCATTTGGCGGCAATCGTTGCACCCTTCTCGATAGAACACCACAACGTCGGGAAGCGCGTCGGCAGCCAGGGCACCCCATGCCGGGATCAAGACGATGACAAGACTCAACAGCACAAGCAGCCGATCTTTCGTTCGCAGCATAAGTCACCTCTGAGTCGATCATGCCGTATCTGTGAGTCTGCGGACAACCCGTTCGTCTTCTAGTGGGCGGACGTTTCTGCTAGTTTTGCGCGTAGTTGAGGCAAGACAACCTCAGTAGCGCGCATGCCTTCGGCAATACCGTCGGCAGCATGCTGATAGCCCATCATAGAGAACGCAAGATTTGGCTGAATCAGAATGTCTGGCGGCGTCAGAATGAGCTTCTGTCGCAAGACCTCTTGCAGAAGAATGGAGATCGACTGGTTGAGAATGCTGTACAACCCTGGCAAGGGGCGATCCAGCTCTGGCTTTTCGTGAAACGCAGACTCAAGCAATTCCGTGAGGCTACTCGGAATCCACGTCGGTTGCGCAAGTTCCTCTTTGAGATGATCGCCGATGCGATTCCAAACGTGCCTCCCCTTGGTCGTGGTTGGTATTGGCTTGGGCGTGATATCCACGGCAATGACGAAATCGGCCCCTAGATCGCGACAAACCTTAATCGGTACGGGGTTCACCAATCCGCCATCCACCAGCAAACGATCCCCGAGTCGCACGGGTTGAAAAATACCTGGGATGGCCGTGGAAGCACGAACTGCCGAAACCAGCGATCCTTTCTTCAGAATCACAGCTTCACCTGTGTCTATATCGCAGGCCACAGCAGCGTACGGCATGGCGAGATCCTCAATTCGTGCGTCACCCAGTAACTGCTTCAAGTACTTCTTCAACTCGTTTCCGGAACTGAGCCCGGAGCGAGGCAAAGTAGGAAGGAAGCTTCGGAATACGCGAGCTGCAGTCGTATCCAGCCACTCTTGCTCGATCTGTTCCAAGGGGATGCCAACAGCCAGGGTCGCACCAATGAGCGATCCAATGCTCGATCCAGCCACCATCGAAATGGGAATCCCTTCGGCCTCAAGCACTTTGAGGACACCCGTATGCGCTGAGCCACGAGCCCCACCTGAGCCGAGGGCTAGGCCGATCTTCGGAAACGTCTTCGTCTGTTCGTCATCCATAGTCACTGGCGATCGTATCGTATTGCTGAACCGACAACTAATTCTGCTTCAACGTGTCCAGGTATCCTTGCAGTCGTTCCTGTATTCGCTCCAGATACTCGGGCGCAAAGGCGCGATCCTCGGCGTCTTCTGAGACGACCGCGTAGTTGGCCAGTATCAGCGCGCGCCCCATGATTAGCGTCTCCAATTGCCCGGCATGGCCCTCTGGCCATGCAAGCACAGACTGGTAGCCTGAGCGAAATGCGGCCAGCATCTCATCGTATGTGTCACGCCAGCGAACGTAGTACAGCGTCGTCGCAATGTCTTGAATGGGATGCCCCCACATCAAGTCTTCAAAATCCAGAGCGTAGATCCTTTCTCCATCCACCTTCACATTCCACACATGGAGGTCGTTGTGAATGACACGTAGAGGGGCCTTGTTCCCCATCAATTGATCGACTTCTTGGGAAACGCATTCCATGGCCTGCTGATAGACATCCCGCTGCTTGTCAGTCAGCGGACACGGCGAGTCCTTGTCGAACAAGATCACCGGTTCAGAACCGGCGAATCCTTCTGCAGAATAAGGGAAGACAGAATCGAACGTGCGAATGTGGAAGCCCTCGGGAGGGACAAAGCCAGCCGCGTGCACATGCAGCTGGGCCATCAGGACGCCAAGCCGTCGGACATTGTCTTGCGTGAGCGCGTCATCCAGCATCGCGCCAGGCACCCAACGATATACTGCACAGCCAATGGGCTTGGGTTCCCCGGGAAGGAGCACTTCTGAGACATACTCCCCATCGAGCCTGGCAATCGGGGCGGGAATGCCAAGACTCGTATCTCTGTCGATCGCGTTAAGCCATGCCACTTCGGATCGAATCTCGTCCGCTCCGTGACAGCTCTTGGGAGCGGTCATGCGAAGCACATAGCCCTCGCCACTCCCAGTGAACACCCTGAAGATCGTGTTGCTGGCCTCAGTAATCTGCTTCAGTTGGGTCGGTGTGATCCCGTACTCGCTCAGCAAAGCCCGTGCCACAGGGCGAAGCCGTCGGCCTCGCCCAATCTGTGTCAGCTCGCAGAGAAGCTTCATGATGCCGCATCCCGAGCTTCGAGTGTCCTCAGACTGAGGTCCTCACCTGCGCGCAATTCCTTCTCGAATGCGTCGAACTGACGAGCCATTTTCATTCCAGCTAACTCGTAGAGCCGCACCGCTCCTGTGAGGCTCGCTGCATCTACACCGAGACTGACCCGCTTCTGCCCCCGCTGTTTGAATTCACGGAATGTATGACGAAGCAGCGCCAATGCAATCCCGCGGCGGCGCCACGAACGGGTTACGCCAAGGATATCGATATGGCCTGTCGCTTGATCCTCAGCATCGCGTGGTTCGCAAGAGGAGAGTCCGACAATCTCATCGCCCGCCATCGCCAAGAAGGTGAGCGTCTCGTCAAATTCTGGATCATTGCGAATCCAGTGATCCCACTGCTTAAGATCCTCTTCAAACGGCGCATCGACGTGCCCCCAGTGATCGCAGAATGAGTCGCGATACGCACGCACCATTGCCTCAAGATCCTCATCAAGAATGAGTGTACGGACGGTAATACCATCAGGCCATTGTGGAGCAGGAATCTCACACTCCAAATCGATCACCATCCGCCAGAAATGGCGCACAATACGGAACCCGTTTTGCTTGAACAACGCCTGCAAATCCGTATCTTGGTCGTTGATGCCGTGGGTGAGGATCACTTGAGCGTGAGACGGCGCCTTGGCAATGGTTTCCTCAGCCCGTTCTTCGATCCATGCAAGCAGCGCGGCCTCGATGCCTCGACCCTTGAATTCTGGATGCACGCGAATCCAACTTCCTGCGCGCACGTGGGGCGCTTCTGTGTCCTCTACTTCTCCGTATCCAACAATCCGACCTTCTGGGGTCACAGCAACACGAGTGTCTTGATCAAGGCGAAATCCGGGTTGCTCCCAGGTTAGGACGACATACTTTCGATTGTCTGCGCCTACTCCCAGCAAATCGAGCGAATAGGCGTCGATCACGTCACATACACCATCCAAATCGTCGAGATGGGCTGGACGAAGGCTCCAATTATTTAGCACAGGGCTGTTCATTTGAACTCCTTGCAGACGGGCGTTGCCTCAGCTGCTGAGGCGCGATCCACCCAAGGTTCCAAGTGTGTTTTGGGTCAGCGATAGATCGGCGAGGATCCCTTTACGAAAGACGCACTACATCACAGCGATGTCGCGCGGCCCTTCTGAAAGAGTAATCCCACGGCATTTCTTGATTGAATGGTCATCATGGGGTCCTCCTTTGGCGATCGGTTCATACAACGGGCAGTCGGGGAACAGCTGTTTGGCATCGACGCTGCAGTATAGCAGAAGTCAATCTAGGTTCTCAACAAACCCTCATGAGGAGGAGATTTCTTGTGGTTGAGGGGGGCGAACCATAATATTGACAACCGCAAGAACAAGGGGCAAGAAAGCAACCACGTTGAACAACGGCGCATAGCTTCCCATCAGATCGCGCGCCGCGCCCATGATCATCGGCCCAAGCGCTGAGCCCACAATGCCAATCGAGAGCGCCACACTGCTGATGCTCCCCAAATGCTTGCGACCATAAAACTTGGCCCACATCACAGCCCCGGCCGTTCCCCAGGCAACCTGCATCAATCCGAAGGTCGCCCCGTAGACGTAGGCGGCCATTGTGGATGTCAGCCGAGTCGCCATCCAAAGGATGACCGCTTGGATCACCAGACCAAAGGCAATCATCAGCCGTGGGCAGATTCGGTCTACCAGAACTCCGAACGGAAACCGAAGCAACGCCTGAGTCAGCCCGACGGGAACAAACACGGCGGCGGCAATCGCTGACGTCAAACCTTGATCCGTCACGATGCTCTCCATGTGGAAGATCAGACCCGTTCCCAACATGGACATGGTCGCCACGCCAAGGGAGAGCGTCCAAAACGCTGGCGTCCGCATCGCTTCGGATCGAGTGTAGCTGGGTTCAGCAATGGCAGACTCTACGACGCTCTCGTCACGGCTTCCTCCGTCCGGCAGCAAGCCGTGGTCCTCAGGACGTCGCCGGAAAAGGAAATACCCGACAGGAGCCATGATCCCGATCAGGGTGGCACCAAGAATGCCGTATGCTGGTCGCCAACCCACAGTGTGAATGAGCCATTTGACACACGCCGGGAGCACGCTTAGCGCCAACAGAGACGTGGCTACGCCAGAGATTCCCCGCACCGTTCCGCGGCGGCGAACCCACCATTGATTAATCATCGTACCAGAGACCAGATTGAGACTGCCTTGCCCGAAGAACCGCAACGCAATGAACCCTAGGCACAACATGAGCGCCGAATGAACGAACCCCATCAAGATACAGGCGATCCCTAGCAGAATCGAGACGACCAGCACCATGACGCGCGGTCCACGCTTGTCGATCATGCGCCCCACTCCCACAAGCTGAAGCAAGACCGCGTTGGCTAGGGTACCTATCATATAAAGCGTGCTCACGAGCGTTCTCGAGAGCCCCAAGTCGCGAATAAATTCTTCAATAAACGCCTGGATGATGTAGGTCTGGCCAGGGCTGGTCATGATAATGCCGAACGTGCCTACTGCCAGAATCATCCAGCCATAGTAGACAGGGAATCTAGAGATCCAATCCGATGAATGGGGATCGTGACGTGGCTTCACTGTGTCGATGGGGGATCCTTTCTCTGATTAGTCCTGATCTTCGTCGGGGATACGCTCAACCTTAAAGATGACAGGCCGCAGCCCATCATTGCAGCACGTGATCGTGTATCCAGGCTTCTCAATCCACGGAGCCGAGGCGCCGTACATCACCATCGAGACCTCATGCTGGATGTTGGGCCAGGCACGCTCACAAAACCCCTCCGGCTTGGATGGCCAGTCTGCGGAGATGAACATCTGCCCTTCCTCGAACACGAAGCACGTTCCGAAATTCTTGCGTAACTCTTCGTTCACCAAGTATTCGTCGACGAGATCCTGATGAAACGTCGTTTTGAGCACAGTGATTCTTACTTTGGGCATGAGGTTTCCTCGATTCTTTCGATGCGAAAGCTCACCGGCCGCAGGCCATCTTGACAGCAGACAATCAGGGGGGTGAGTGGATCGTCGTCCCGAAGACACGCAGCGATCTTGTCGCGAAGGTCAAACCACGCTGTGGGACAAAAGCCTTCAGGCAAAGACGAATCCCCATCGACGGCGAATTGCTGTCCGGGGTGGAAAAACTCGCACGGAGCAACGTGCTCCCAAACCTCTTCTGGCAGCGTCTGCTTGACCAAGTCCTCAAAGACAACAGATTGAAGCACCGTAATCAATGCGTTGGCCACAGCTATTCCCCGACTCTTTGGATGCGGAATGTCACGGGGCGAAGACCGTCGCTGCAGCAGGTAAATTCCGTGCCCGGCGTTGGATTAGCGCCCATCAACGTCAGCGCAACGACCTTATGGATGTCCGTCCACGCCCAATCGCAGAACCCTTCAGGCTTGGATGGAAAGGGTCCATCGACAACGAAGACTTGTCCTTCCTGAAACACCGAACAGACATCCGCTTTGTCGGCAAGTTCATGGAAATACTGATCAATGACGTCTTTGTGAAAGGCTTTCTTGATGACGGTAATTCGTGCCTGCATGGTCACTCCTCTCCTTCATCCACGCGCTCAACCAGGAAGCTCACCGGCCGGAATCCATCATTACAGCAAGTCATCGCAACACCGTCTCCAGCCATCCAAGGCTGACTACCTCCAAAGGCAACAGTGGCTACGTCATCGCGAATGTCCGCCCACGCAGAGTTGCACGGGAATCCATCTGGCATATCTGGCCAGCCATCAATCAGCCAGGATTGTCCTTCCTCAACGAGACCACACGGACCGCCTTTTGGAAATCTTTGGTAATTCCAATGTGCGCGCTGGAGATCGGCGTGACAGGCCTTCCGAACAACGGTAATTCGCGTCTTCACGTCGCATCCCCCTCCACACGCTCAATCACGAACGTCACCGGACGTAATCCATCATTGCAGCAGATGACGGTCGTCCCGGGCCGATTGACCCACGGGGCGTCCGCACCAAAGCCGATCATGGCTGCTGCGCGTTGAATGTCCGCCCACGCCCAATCACAGGGGAATCCGTCTGGCTTCGCTGGCCAATCCACGAGATAGGACTGTCCTTCGATAAATCGGCTGCAAAGGCCAAACCCACCAGGGAAGAGCTCACGCTTCACATATTCATTCACGAGATCCTGGTAGAGAGCTCGTTTGGCGACTGAAATCCGAACCTGGGACATTAACAACACCTCCTCATGGCGTCCGTCGAATCGCGGAAGTCCTAGATCGACGCGTCTGGATATCTCATTGTCCAACAAGGAATGCAGATCCGTTGCCCCTCTGCCGCTCGCATACGGGTGGCCATCGTCCGTTCACCGCACTGATCGCACCGCAGTGATTCATGAATGCGCGCCAGCGGAGGAGCGTCAATGTGCACCGGTCGAACACGGACGATCTTGTCTTCAGGAGCTTGAAGTATCCAATCGATTCGAGCCATTCGATCCGAAACCGCGTCCTGTGGAACCGGCATCTCATTCCAGGCTACGCGAACACCAGCACCCGTTCTGCGCGAATAGAATGTATAAACGGACTTGCCATAGTCGCGAAAAATGAGGTTACCTTTGCCAAATGTGCAGCCTGCGAGCAGCTGGACGGCATCGACACCACAGGCGTCGTTTTCCACAATGGCGACGATTTCTTCGTCCAACGCCTTGGACTCCGACAATGCGTTCAGCCCGGCGAGCGTCAGCCGATACCCGATCGCGAGGCCCGGACAGCGATGCCCGTGGAATTGAACGGCTTGCTCGAAAGACACATGGTTGTTCATGCTTGCGCAAGTTTACTCACTTGAGCACGAGCCCGCAGCCAGAGCTGGCGAGCACGAACTTTCAGATCATTCAAGGGTCGAGTGTTGCCACCGCATCAGGGCCTGCCACGTGCACAGTCAGGCGCACGCCGTCCACAGACACGGGAATGCGCGGCAGGGTCAGTAGACCGACTTCATCCACCCAGCAGAATGCTTCCATCAGGATGTCCCCAGATGGTGCGACTGCCTGATAGCGAGCTTGCTGCCCAGGCAGAAGCCTCAGCACCTGAAGTCTTCGCGGCGTCACATCCACAACGCACGTGTCCTCCGGTGCATCTGGATGAAGCAAGAGATCGATGGCCCACACCCCTTCGTCTTCGGACGGATCGTTCCATTGCAAATACCCGTTGATTGTTCCAAGCAGGTCGCCATCGGACGGGTCTCCTGAACCTGGATCATTGTTCATCGAGCAGTTGGAGAAGGCCGGATAGGATTGATCAAGTCTGATTTCAGACACCATCCAGCTGAATATTTCATCCTCCCAGCCATTTTCACGCCACGCCTTGGGATAGGGAGCTTGCCCACCGTGCGCACGCAGGTCCCAGAAGAAAGCCCAGCCATGTCGCGTCTCATTCATCGCGTCATAGAATGGGATCTTCTCGCTCCATCCAACGGCCGTGTCATTGCGACCATTGAACGCCCACACCGGAGCAAAGTTCCACTCAGGAAAGGATCTGGCGAGATAGCCTGCGTCCATTCGGTCAAACACGCCTATCCCATCGGATGTCAGGAGATTGTCTTCAATCGTTCCCCAGCGTGTACCAAAGGTATCGAATGACTCAAGGAAGACATCGGCGGCACCATAGTCAAATCGAGGAACAATGGCCAATCCCGCGGCAAACGTATCCCTGAGCAAGATGCTGGAGAACACCGTCCCCACGCCCCCCATCGAACTGCCTCTGAGAAACAGTCGATTGGCATCGATGTCAGGATGAGACGAAACAAGCCATTGAGCCATCCACTGAAGTCGCCGTGTCGTGTAATCGATCGCAAGTCCCTCAGACAGGGGTCGGCCTGTCCCGACGTTCTCGTTGTAGCCGTACCATGCATCCCAACTGCGATCCAAGCCTTCTGGGAACCCAGGGACATAGCTATCTGGGCTCACGACGGTCACTTGCGGTTGATTGGGAAGCGGCAGGGCGTTGGCATAGGATCCGCCGCCACCGTGCAGTGCGAATACGGCGGCTCCCGACATCTCAGGATCTGACGGGTCCCAAACCACGTAATTGAAGGCCTGGCTCGGTCGATTGCACAGCGCCTGCGCAACGGGAGTGTCGCTGTGTGGAGCCCAATGCACGTAGCGCTTGCGAAGGGTCCCCTTCACGTCGTTCACAAATTGCAGGACAGGTACGGGCACCGCAACGCTCTCGGCCACTGGTCCCAGAGCGCCGATCCAATCGAGGATTCGCCCCTCTTCTGTGCAGGCGGCCACGGCGTAGTAGACATCTGCGTTCTCCATCGTCGTATGCACAAACAAGCCTGTTTCTTCAGACAGGGGGACCTCGCCCTCTCGAGTGACGTAGGTGAGCGATTGGTTTTCCACAGCAGACGCACGCTCATTGAATGAGGATCCTTTTGGAATGATGACCAATCGTTCTTCGTCAGCAAGGTCGGATGCCGAAGTCCAAGCGTGGTCTGCTCGGTAGACGGCAAACCAGTCGCCTGAACCTTCAGTCCATGTGAGAAAAGTCTGGCCACTACGATGGAAGGCCTGGACCGCGCCCTTGCTGACATCGCTTTCTCTCAACTCGGAGGCAAGATGCGAGTCAAACCATGGCTTCACGGCCACCAGGTGTTCGCGCGGGAAGCCATGTCCCGCCCCCTCAATGATGATCAGTGTGGAATCCACGCCGACAGCACGAAGGGCTGCGTCAAAGGCTACCGATTGCTCGACGGGCACGGTGGCATCATCAGAGCCATGCATGATGAGAAATGGCGGCGATGCCACACTGACATGCGCCATCGGACTCGCCAGTTCTGCCAACTGCGCAAGGTCCTCCACTGCCCCACCCAGCAAGAGATCCTCGGCCATCGGGCGTCGCGTAGCTCCGACTCCGCGTTGGGCCATGAGCGAGGAGAAGTCTGTTGGGCCGAAGAAATCGCAGACAGCCTGCACGCAGCTTGACTCGTTCAGGTACTCGCCTACGGTCCCTTCGAGATCTACATTCCCGCAGGACACACCCAACAAGGCAACCAAGTGTCCACCTGCTGACGAACCCCACGCTCCGAACCGTTGTGGATCGAGCCCATATTCCTCGGCATGCGCGCGTAGCCAGCGAACCGCTGCCTTCACGTCGTGGATCTGCGCGGGGAAGATGGCCACATCGGTCATTCGATACTCCACACTGGCCACTGCGTACGTATCACCCAGCGTCTCTGGTGCGTATGTCCCATCCTTGGAACCACTACGCCATCCGCCGCCATGCACCCAAATCACCAACGGAACGGAATCCACAGGCGAAGGATCCGGCAGATACAAATCGAGCCGCAGTGAGATCCCATCCACTGAGGCATACTCAATGTCTCGCAGCACAGAGTGCGCGTGAACGGTCCACGCCATCTGGCTGCAACACACCACGAGCAGCACGACGACCCACTTGCGAATTCCTTGGCAGAAGATGTTGTGTGACATGCCCATCACACTAGCAGCTTGCGTGTCTGGCCACAAACTTCACAAAACTGCCACAGCTTTGGCCCATGGTCATCAAGAGGGGTGGGTACCGTGTCTCCATGAACAACGCCAATTCAAGGCGTTGCGCAGTCGGCCACAGGAGGCAGGAAATGACATCGACCCATCGTTTTCGAATCGGCACCACCGTCTTTGCGCTCATCACGCTGCTTGCGATCCCCATGGTGAATGCGTGGGCTCAAGCAGAGCCAGGATCTGAGAATCCCGATAGACAGCAGCCCACGAACGTGAGCCTATTCGGAGGCAGTGCCTACGAGGGAGGGCATCTGAAGTACACCTACAAAGTGTCCCGTGAAGGCGTCGTGGGGTACTCGATCACCACCACTGAGATCATCCCTCAAGATGATGGCACCTATCGAATCGAGAATTCCAGCACAGACGTCGTCCCCTTGAGCGGCGTCAATATCGCCTTCTTCGGGATCTCGCTTCGCGGACTCGGATTTCGGATTCCCTCCGACCAGGGAGGCACCGTCGACCTGTCACCTCTGGAATCTGTAGAAGACGTGGTTCTCGAACCAGGGCGCGAGTACATCTTGCCTGACGGCGGATTTCTTGCTGTGGGAGAACAGGGGGAACTTGGGGGATTGGCAGTGATCTACGCGACCTACACGCATGCCGATTTCACGAATGTTCGCATCAATCTAGCCATGCCTGTGGATATCGCGATCCGTAATCTTCTTCCCATCTTCCCGTACCTACAGCTGGAGTACGCAACCGACACGCTTCCCGAACAGGGCGCAGAGGGCGACTTCCACCGAATGCGCAGCTTCAGCCAGATCGAACTCATCGAATTCATCTACGAGCAGTAGGAGGCCGCCTTGTTGGTATTACACGATGTACATAAGACCTTTCTCATGGGCGAAACGCAAGTGCACGCCCTCAGGGGCGTGAGCCTGGAGCTGCCGGCAGGGCAATTCTCCGTCATCATGGGGCAATCGGGATCAGGCAAATCCACGCTCATGCATGTGGCGGGCAGCCTCGATGTCCCCACATCTGGACGTGTCGAATACGGTGGTTTGGATCTCACCACACTGACATCGCGAGAGCGCGCGGAGTTTCGATCGTCGGACGTTGGATTCGTCTTTCAGAAATATAACCTGGTCGGGAACCTAACGGCCATCGAAAATGTCGCACTGCCTCTGTTGCTTCGCAACGCAACCACCAAGCAAGCAAACGCTCAGGCACAAGAGGCACTGGAAACGGTTGGACTGAAGGATCGCATGGCGCACCGTCCGTCCAAACTATCTGGAGGAGAACAACAACGCGTGGCCATCGCACGAGCATTGGTCAACGACCCAACGATGATTCTAGCAGACGAGCCCACGGGGAATCTGGATACGGTCACGGGGGAGCGAATCCTTGAGCTGCTGCGTCAGCTGACCACCAACGAAAAGATGGTGCTCGTGGTGACCCATAACCCGGAGATCGCAGATATTGCGGATCTGGTGATTTATTTGCGGGATGGCAAAGTCGAGTCACAGCAATTCCAGGAGGTGACCCGATGACATTCAACCTTTTCAGACTGGCGCTCAAAAACATCCGCAGCCGGCGGACACGCTCCTGGCTGACCATCCTCGGCGTGCTCGTCGGTGTAACCGCCGTCGTCGCGCTGCTCTCCATTGGGACAGGTGTGCAAGAAGCTGTGTTGCAGCAATTCGAGGACATTGGCTATGACATCATCCTCATCGCCCCAACCAATGTTGCTGGCGCTGCACGTGGCGCCATAGGCGGATTCATGCCAGGCAGCTCGATGCCTGCGGGCGGCCAATTCGGCGGACGGATCGCCGCACGAACCGCAACTCAAGCCACATCGAGTGAGGACACCACAGGAGGAACGTTCTCTCCCGAAAACCTGGGCACCTCGGCAACCACAGACACAAGTGGAGCCGCAGCAGAACCATTCAATCCAGAGGAAATGCGTGCCGCTTTCGCACGCGCAGCGGCACCGAGCTTGGACACAAGCCTGCTGCTGACCCAGGTTCCCCAGCTCATTGAAGCAGGAACCTTGGGAACCCAGATTCAGCCCATCGAAACGGAAACAACAAGCGGTTTCTTGAGGGTCTCAACGCCTTCTCTCGACTTCCTTGAGGCATTCCCTTCAGTGTTGGGAGGCTTCCAAATTGCCCGTGGAAGCTTCTTCACGAATACGACAGAGAATCAAGTGATCGTCGGTGCACGCTCAGCCGAATTGCTGCAAATGGCTATCGGAGACAGCATCTCCATCGACAGCATCCCGTTCACGGTTGTCGGCATCCTTGAATCGGGCGATCGTGATGCTTCAGAGGAAGAGGATGTCGAAGATGGTGCATTGAGCGGTCAGGGGCTGGCACAGAACCTTGGTACGGGTAATTCAGCTGACTTGGTGCTCAGTGGACTCACAAACACCGATGACTCTTTGTTTGTGCTCAGTGAGCGGGCATCCGAAGTCCTCGTCGGGCGCGCCATGTCGGCAGTCACAATCACTCGAGTCCAACCCGGTGCCTCCATCAGCGACACCAAGGACGCCATCAACGTGGCTATCGGGATTCAGGGTTCCTCAGGAACTCCCATTTCCATTCAAGAAGTGGCTGACGAGATTCAAGGCACGCTGAGCCTCATCGAGACCGTGCTGGCGAGCATCGCTGCCGTCGCGTTGATCGTGGGCGGCGTCGGATTGATGAACACCATGTACACGGCGGTCTTGGAGCGAACGCGTGAAATCGGAATTCTCAAATCTGTTGGCGCGCGCGACGGGCAGGTGATGACCCTATTCCTCGTCGACTCCGGGTTGATGGGATTCATTGGTGGCATCCTCGGCCTGATCCTCGGGAGCACGCTCAGCCTACTGGGGTCAAGACTGCTTGGCCCGAGCCTGGGTGTGGGCTCATTCACCCCAATCATTGACGGCTGGCTGGTTAGCGGTGTGCTCGTCTTCTCGTTTGTCCTCGGCGCCCTATCCGGCGTCTGGCCAGCTTGGAGAGCCTCTCGACTCAATCCCGTCGATGCCTTAGCAGCGGAATAACGCACGGAAACCCCCTTGAACACCCTCCGCACGGGGCGCCTGAAAGGGCGCCCCTCTCCTTTGCGAAGCCTTCCTGGTTCACTGCGATTCACGCAACGGCTTGTTGCCGAAGGGTTGTCTCAGTTGCCATCCGATCGCACGATGCAGTAGAACTATGAGATCCATAGGGAGGTCGACCATTCATGAAAACAGCTCTCATCTTGCTATTATTGTGTCTTGTGCCCGTTCTTGGCTTCGCAGGCGAAAAGCCTGCCGAGGCGTTCTTTGGCGGCGGGGGCCCCATGCCGACGCTGCTCTTCCTCGATCTGGAGGATCTGAATCACGTCATTACGGGTGAAGGCTTCCCGCAGCTATCCCAAGTTTTATTTGCCAATGGCGGTGGAGGGTATGGCGGAATCGTTGATGGACTCCGTCTCGGCGGCTTCGGGCTCAGCGCTGACACGCTGAGCGTATCCGATTCGCAAAGCATCTCGCTCGACATGAGCTACGGCGGTTTGATGATTGAGAAGGCGGTGCGAAACGACGCCGATTTCACGGTCGTGCTCGGCACGCTGCTCGGATTCGGCAGCCTCGATCTGCGCATCATTGACGGGGTTCCCAGTACGTTTGCTGACGCCATCGCCACGCCGTTCATTTCTGCGATGAGCAAGGACTTCTATGCTGTACAACCCTACATCGCGTTTGAATCGAACCCCTTCTCCTGGATGTCGGCTCGTTTCCAATTGGGGTTCTTGTGGGCATTGGC
>JAHITR010000124.1 GCA_018817505.1 Candidatus Bipolaricaulota bacterium
CGACATCAAGCTGTTCGTTTTGCTTGTTGACGAACGACCGGAGGAAGTCACCGATTTCACACGTTCCATTAAGTCGGGAGAAGTTGTCGCGGCCACGTTTGACATGGAGCCCAAGCATCATACGCGAATCGCCGAGCTGGTAACGGATCGAGCGAAGCGATTGGTCGAGTTGGGACACGATGTGGTCATCTTGATGGATTCCATCACCCGATTGGCGCGGGCCTACAACTTGTCCATTCCTGCATCCGGCAAACTGCTCTCCGGTGGAATGGACCCGTCAGCGCTCTACAAACCGAAAGAATTCTTCGGCGCCGCACGAAATATGGAGAACGGCGGAAGTCTCACCATCATTGCCACAGCACTTGTGGATACAGGGAGCAAATTGGATCAAGTGGTGTTCGAGGAATTCAAGGGAACCGGAAACATGCAACTGGTCCTGGATCGCAATCTTTCCAACAAGCGTGTCTTCCCTGCCATTGACATTGAACAGTCCGCCACGCGAAAAGAAGAATTGCTTTTGGGCGAAAAAGAATTGAACCGAGTGTGGATCCTGCGTAAGATGATGAGCAACCTAAATGATCCGATGGCGGCGATGGAGTTCGTCAAAGGAAAGATGGAGGCGACAAAGGACAACAATCAGTTCCTTGAGTTGATGAAAAGTGACTAACTCCTCAGGCTATCGGTATCCGACCAGAAAGCCCCTGCGCAAGGATCGAGTAACCATTGCAGTTCTTTTCGTCATTGCGATCATTCTCGTTCCACTCATGCTGCGTTCGGGTTGCACTCGACGTACGGACGATCCACTGGTTATCGTCGATGATGGCGGGATCACAAATCCAATCGATGACGGGACGACAGTCACCGATCCGTTGAATGATGGGGTCACTGGCGACGGAACCGTCGCTGATGGAACGACGTCCGGCACCTCTGGAAGATTTCTGAAGCACACCGTTGACGATGGAGAGTCCATCGCCGATGTGGCCACCATCCTCGGTGTAACCGTGTCGAATTTGCGAGCGAGCAATCGGTTGTTCGGTGGCGAGCAATTGCAGCCGAAACGCATCCTCTACGCCTCGACTGAGGGGATTATTCATATCATCCAGCAGGGGCAGACGCTGACTGACATCTCCCGCACCTACGCTGTTCCCGTGGATACGCTGGCCAACGCCAATGGGCTAACGGATCGATCGACCATTTTCGCTGGCGATCGGCTGTTGATCCCCGGCGCCACGACATCATTCTGGAACAACGTTGTTGTCCTGAGCAAGGGAATCCCGAGTCAATTCATCTGGCCGCTAGAGGGCGAGGTCGTGTCGCATTACGGTCCGCGAATCCATCCAGTCCTTGGAACTGCTGAGAATCATGATGGCATTGACATCGATGTCCCAGAAGGTACGACGGTTCGAGCCGCTGCTGGCGGCAAAGTATTCTTCTATGGTGAAGAGCCTGGATACGGGAACCTTCTGATCATTTCGCATTCCGGCGGCTTCTACAGCCTGTACGGACATCTCGCGGATTCTTTTGTGTTTGTCGGTCAATATGTTGAAATGGGACAGGCTGTCGCGCAATCCGGCAATACGGGAATCTCCTCTGGCCCGCATCTTCACTTTGAGCTTCGCAATCGGGAATATCCGATTGATCCAGAACGCTATCTTCCCTGATTTATGAAGGCCTTGCTGATTGATGGAGGCGAGCCGCTTCGCGGAACGGTTTCCATTAGCGGAGCCAAGAACGCCGCATTGCCTGCCTGTGTCGCCGCATTACTCACAGAGGATCCAGTGGTTCTTCACGCCGTCCCTCAACTGCGCGATGTCAGCACCATTCTCTACATGTTGGGGGCTTTGGGAAAACGTGTCGTCCGAAATGATGCCCATGTTTCGATCGCAGCTGGCGGGGCGCTTGTCTCTGAAGCGAATGCCTATTCTGTAGGCCAGATGAGAGCATCGTTCCTCGTGCTGGGTCCGCTCGTGGCGCGACTGGGGAAAGCCGTCGTTCCCTTACCCGGGGGGTGCGCGATTGGTGCCCGTCCTGTGGATCTGCATCTTGAAGGGCTACGCGCCCTGGGCGCTCAGGTTGAGGAGCGGATTGGCTCCGTGCTTGTGACTGCCAAACAACTCACTGGAACCTCAATTCATCTTCCGTTTCCCTCCGTAGGAGCGACGGAGCAGATCATCATGACGGCCAGTCTCGCAGCAGGTGAGACGAGCATTCATAACGCATCGATTGAGCCAGAAGTGATCGATCTCATCGATCTGCTTGAGAAGATGGGCGCAGTGATCTCTGTGTCCAATCGGACGATCGACATTGTCGGTCAGCGATCGCTGCATGGAGCTGAACACACGCTGATCCCCGATCGCATGGAAGCAGGGACGATGCTGCTGGCAGGGGCGATCACTCAGGGCAGCGTCTCTGTGTCGCCTATGCCCGCTGTGCATCTTGAGGCATTTCTCGACGCCTTAAGGGCCACTGGGTGTGAAGTGGAGGTCGATGGCACAACGATTACCGGGCGCAGTCTGGGGCGTGCCCGGGCGACCTCTATCGCCACAGCCCCCTATCCTGGATTCCCAACGGATCTTCATCCTCCCATGGCCGCCTATCTGGCGACCGCGAACGGACGTAGTTCGATCCAGGAATCGGTTTTTGAGCAGCGCTTTGCCTATACGCGTGCACTGAGTAAGATGGGGACTCGTATGATCCAAGACGGATCATCCCTGATGATCGAAGGGGTTCCCACGTTGTCTGGCCGCTCCGTGGAAGCGCCGGACATTCGGGGAGGTGCAGCGCTAATCCTTGCAGGATTGGCGGCGCAGGGGCGAACCACAATCACTGGCTTGGATCACGTTGATCGAGGGCACGAACATCTTGAAGCGAAATTAAGAAGCCTAGGAGCACGTATTGAGCGACGAGAAAGCATTGCCTAGAGAAGAATTACTGATCGAAGATCGCCTTGGATTGCGAGCCCGTGTCATGGGGACTGAACAGGCAATCCTGGTTGGCATTCTCTATGGCCGTGAGGAAGAAGAGGAGTCGCTACGAGAACTCGAATCGCTTGCTGACACGGCTGGCATTCCCACACTGGCGGTGATGGTTCAGAAACGACACCGGCCTCATCCGGCAACATTCATTGGTCAAGGGAAGGTTGACGAGCTCAAGCTGGCGTTGAGTGAGTTGGGGGCCGATGTCGTCATTTTCAATGAAGAACTGCGCCCCGCTCAGGCGCGAAACCTGGAGAAGGCGCTCAACACCAAAGTGATTGATCGAACTCAGCTCATTATGGACATCTTCGCTCAACGGGCGTCCACAAAGGAAGCGAAGCTGCAAGTGGAGCTGGCACAACTTCACTATTTGCTCCCTCGATTGCGCGGATGGGGTATGTCGCTTACGCGAGCAGGAGGCCGTGCCGTAGGAGGCGTCGGAACGCGTGGCCCCGGAGAAACTCAGCTAGAACTCGATCGAAACAAGATTTATCTTCGCATCCATTCCCTGGAACGTCGACTGAAGAAGGCGTCCAGCGAGCGAGCTGTTCGTCGCCACAAGCGAACTCAGAGTGAGCTGCCCGAAATCGCGCTGATCGGATATACGAACAGCGGAAAATCCACGCTTCTCAATCTTCTCTGTGGCGCGGATGCGTTCGTTGAAGACAAATTGTTTGCAACATTGGACACTCGCGTGCGGCGCACCGACATTGTCCCCGGACGAGCCGTTCTGATTGCAGATACCGTGGGATTCATACAGGACTTGCCTCATGACCTTGTTCCGGCATTTGCTGCCACATTGGAGGCCGCTCAAACGGCTGATCTGCTTCTCCACGTGGTTGATGTGTCCAAGACATCTTGGGAATCCGATGTCCGGGCAGTGATGGAAACCCTGGAGAGCGAGGTCTTCCAAAAGGATGACCATCGCCCGCCCATCCTGACTGTGCTCAACAAGCTGGATTGTTGTGAGGGGAGCTTCTCGACAAGCATCGAGGGCATCGCCATTTCTGCCAAGAATGGCACGAACGTTGATGAGCTTCGGGAGGCGATTGCTGAGAGACTGTTCTCCAAGAGCCTCGATGTCGCCTTTACGCTGCCGCATCAAGCGCTTTACGCGCTTCATCCGTTTACGGCTACAGGGCGCGCGCGCATTGTCGGCTACGTAGAAGCTGGCGCGCAAATAGAGGGACTGCTTTCCGAAGATGAGTGGCATGGCCTTCAGGCCGTGGGGGCCAAACTCAGCGCCTTCGCTTCCGTCCCGGACGAAGCACCGTAATCTCCGATAAGGCAACTTCCAGCCGTTCGCGATCCTCTGTAAGAATGGTGACAGATTTCCGGAAGATATTGTGAGAGATGAGTTTGCCCCTCTTGTCATTCCATTCGACCTGGGCTCCAAGTTTCGGGAAATCGATCAACTCCTTCTGATACGATTCATGCTCGTAGGCCAGGCAACACATCAAGCGTCCACACGCGCCTGTGATGCGCTCCGGGGATACGAACAACTCTTGGTCATAGGCCATTTCCATGGGGACAGGATTGGTTTCGCGTAGGAAACGGTGGCAACAGATTTCCAGTCCGCAACGTCCCAATCCGCCCTTGATGCGAGCTTCGTCTCGAGCGCCCATCTGTCGCAGCTCAATTCGTGTCCCATAACGGCTCGCCAAGTCGCGCAAAAGTGACCGGAAGTCGACGCGGTGAGGTGCTGTGAAATAAATGCGGAGCTGTTTGCGATCCAAGGTGTATTCAGCTGCCACCAAATGCATCGGCAGCTCGTGATGAGCGATTACCTCGCGTGTCGATGACATAATACGCTCGGCATCGGCTTGGTTATACCGATAGGTCTCAATGTCCGATGGTGTCGCCACGCGAACCACGGGTTCCAGCTGCTCGACCAACCCTTCACCGGCGTCAAGCTCCCCCATCATAACACCGAGGCGGAGTCCGCTATGTTCGACGACGCAGGAGTTGCCGACCTGTAGCGAGAGGCATCCTGCACTGAAATAGACGGTTTCGCGATCGAGATTCTGAACATGAACCAGCACGACGCGCTCAGCTGCCATGAGTCTCTCCTTCGGATGTCAAGAACAAGGATAGCAGAATCCCCTCGACAGGCCCATAGACAGCTAGTGATCGGTGAGCATCGTCCAGAGCAAAACAGAACTCGTGCAAACGATCCATCCCCATAGCCTGGCGGACTTGTGCGGCCAGCGGATCACTCAGTGAATCAGAGCGACTTCCGAATCGAATCAGATCGAAGGCAACTGCCAACGAGTCGTGGAGGAACGTGGCGATGACTTCCCGCGTCTGCGACGCGAGCAGGCGAATGCCAACGGTGAGGAGTTCGGCATCACAAGTCGCCATTCTTGTCAGAAATGTGAGGAGCGCTTGTCGTCGCAGGATGGGGGTTCCGCTCAGAGCGGCCTCCATTGTTGCGCGGATGTCGGCGTTGGCCAGTTCCGCTGCTGTGTTAGCTAGTGATTGGCGCACATCCACCGGTGCCGCCAGGAGCGCATCAAGCTCACCATCTCGAAGCATCAATCGGGCAATCCAGTCTGCCTGCGGTGGGGCGTACGACGCATCGATGAGTCGAGCAGTCAATTGGGGTATAGAGGCGATGGGCATTCGGATGAGTCGACTGCGTGAAACAATCGTGGGCAACAAGTCAGACGGATGCTCGGCGAGTAGAATGAATTGGAGGCCTCTGGGTGGCTCCTCGAGTATCTTCAGAAGCGCATTGGCCGCCTCGACAGTCAATGCCTCTGCGTTGGCAATCAAGCACACCTTACATTTGGATTGCACGGGCGCGAATTGGGCCGATCGGATGACCTCGCGCACCTGCCCAATACCGATTCGCTCCTTCCCCTCAGGCGGGGACAGCTCGATGATGTCTGGATGAATACCGCGAACGGCCTTTGATGTGTCGGGCTCGCACGTTGAAACAACGGCCGAGGCGAGACGACGTCCCTCGGACAATCGATTAATCGAACGGCTGACCAGATAGATGGTCGCGGCTGCTTGGGATCCGTCCGGTGTCCCGTTTGATGGGAGGGTTGCGTTCGAGTTCATGTTTCCCGCGTTCTCCAGGGAGAAGATTGCTTCCGTGAGCGACTCATGTCGATAGGAACCTCTGTTCGAGATAGTCGGCAATCGCTGCTCGATTGCGTGGAGAGAAGGTTGGCGTGCCATCGGGAAGCGCGATCGCCGAATCACTCACCACAGCGATGACGTCGATATCGCCAGCCAACGGCTCCTGGGTGACCTGATTCGTCCGCCGAAAGACCTCGATTTTGGGGAACGGACCGTGCTTCAAACCCTCAATCAGCACGATATCGCAGTCTGAGAACAGCTTTTGCAGTTCTACCTCCAAATCCCCAATCGAGGATTGAGGCCAAGTCATGACCGCGGAATAGCTGTCCAGCAACAACATCCGATGAGCGCCCGACTGGCGAAGCAGTTGCGAGTCAGAGCCAGGTGAGTCAGAGACCGTCAAATGGGGAGCATGCTTCACTGTGCCAACTTTCAGGCCGCGCTCGGTTAGCGTCTCCACCAGACGAGTCAGCAACTGCGTCTTGCCAGCATTGTGATGACCGATGAAGCTAACGACAGGAATCATCAGGTACCTCTCTGTAGCTTGCCGACACAATCATCCATATTCAGACGCTTCAGTGTCTCGTCCGTGGGGCCAAACTTATCGTAGCCGCGCAAGTCATAATAATCGGCGATGGCTTTGTCCATGGTGGAGGGATCTACAGGATGGTTTCGACTCGCTCCTGTAGACAACGACTCGGAGAAGCGGGCTGGCAATCCGTCCTTGGAAATCGTGTGCCCAGCACGTCCGCTCAGAAGCCGCATCGCTGCGTAGGCGCGCTCGCCGACTTGCAGCATGTGCTTTGCGTCCATTGATTGCCCAGTGGCTGCCGCCAGCAGCGAACGAATGGCCGGATAGCTGTAGCCCTCGCCTGTTGCATGGGGAGTAAAGCAGCAAATGACGAGGCAGTTGTCGAACGAGCGAAGGTTCTCAAATGCCACGGTCGGTTGCGCTTTGTCAGATAATGTGAATCGATCATACGCATGCGTCACGCCGATTTCTGGTGAAGGAGATTCCGAGGCCAGCATCGTATCGTGCATCCCCTCCATGTGTGTGGCTCCACGTGGGGACGTCGCATAGCTCAAACCCATCCCCTGTTTGCCTCGTGGCTCATGCATGGGCAGTTCAGCACCCTTGATTGTCATGGCAAAGTCTGCGCCGATCCTGCTGGCAAGCAGATCGAGTCCATCCGCAGCCTTTCCAGCCCATCCCTCGCGATGCGCTAGATCCTTCACCAACTTGATGATGGCTGGAGAATCGCCCCAAGGGATCACGGTTTCAATGAGCCCCTTCTCTGACGCTTCCATCAGAAAAGAGATAACGACGCCAGCGGAAATCGTATCGACACCTAGATCATTGCATAGCTGATTTGCCAGCGCGATCGAATCGAGATCCTTGTTCAGGCAAAGCGAGCCCAAAGCTGCCAGCGTCTCGTATTCGGGGCCACCGAATTCCGGAAGAACGGCCTCGCCAGCGAACGTGGTCTCAACGACCCGCTTGCAACGAATAGGACACCCGACACATGTATCGCGGCTGGCGAGAATGGTCTCTTCCATACGGATGCCGCTGATCGCGTCGGCGTGTTCGAACGTGCCTTGCTGAAAATTCTTGGTTGGCAAGATTCCCATTTCAGACAGAACGGTCACGCCCCCGCCCGTACCGTATCTTCCGAAATGCTCATAGCCGCTGTCGGTGAATGTCTTGGCGTATGCGGCACGTTCTTTCGTAAATCGCTTGCTGTCTGCCAGTGTCTTCTCAAGGTGGCCCCTCACGACAATCGCCTTGAGCTTCTTGAAACCCATCACCGCGCCAAAGCCGGGACGGCCAGCAGCGCGCGCGCGGTCATTGATAATGCAGGCCTGTACAACTCTGTTCTCACCCGCTACGCCAATAGAGCTGACTCGAGCGCCGGGGTATCGCGTTTTCAGCGACTCCTCTGTAGCCCCTGTTCCTGCACCCCAGAGGTCGTCAGCTCGCTCCAAGGACGCTTTGCCATCGATGAGTGCGAGAATAACAGGCGCCTCGGATGCCCCTCGGATGAGAAGGCCATCATATCCGCTGCGAGCGAGTTCGTGGCCGAAGAATCCGCCACTGTAGGAGTCGGCGACTCGCCCTGTCTTCGGGGAGATGGAAAGCACGGCGTGGCGGCCGCCCCCGACGACCATGGTCCCCTGAAATGGGCCAGTGGCAAACACGAGGATGTTCTCTGGGGACAGTGCCGTAGCGGACGCAGACAGCTCTTCGAGCAGCAATCGAGCTGCGAGTCCCTTTCCTCCGACAAATCGGGATTGCCAATCCTCGGGGATTGCATAATCGCTAATATGGCCTTCAGTCAGGTCGACGTCCAGATATTTTCCAAATGACGCGTGCATTGCCCCTCCCTTCTTCGAGACAGGCCCCTATTGTACGATGTGCCGCAAGTCGCAGCCAGTTTGCGTTTCAAGAATCACTACTCGATAATTTGACAACTTCATCAGAAGAGGTGACTGCATGAGAACGCTTTCCCAAGTCCTGCGCGACACAACGGAGAAGTTTCCGCAACGCAACGCCATTCTGGATCCAAGCGGAACGACGTTGACGTACAAGCAGCTCGACAGCAAGGTTGACCAGCTGGCTCGAGGGATGCTCGAACTGGGCGTCGCCAAGGGTGACAAGGTCGGATTGTGGATGCCCAATATCCCCGAGTGGGTCGTCGCCTACTATGCGATTGCCCGCGTCGGAGCCGTTGTTGTGCCGATGAATACGCGCTACAAAACCCACGAAGTGGAATACATTCTCAACAATTCCGAAGCCACTACGCTATTTGCTGTAGATGCATTTGCTGGCATCGATTACCTCACGATGATTGGAGAGATTCGGGGCAATCTGCCGAATTTGAAACACGTGATCGTGGTTGGACAGCCTGGTCAACATATGCATCGCTTCGAGTCCGTTTCAGAACGAGGTTCAAGCTTCTTGAAGGATGGCGTTTTGGCAGAGCGTGAAGCGTCCTGCGATCCTATGGACAACGTCTTCATCCTCTATACCTCGGGGACGACAGGCAATCCGAAAGGGGCGATGCTTTCGCATCACAACATCGCCAAAAACGCCGAGCAAGTCACTGAAGTTCTTCACACGGAACAGCAGGATGTGTTCTTGCTGGCCGTACCCTTCTTCCATTGTTTCGGATGTGTGATGGGAATCGCTGGTGCCATCACATGGGGTGCAGCCATGGTCCCCATGCAAATTTTCAAACCTGTTGACGCCCTTAAGCTCGTGGAGCGATTTGGAATCAGCGTGCTGTATGGTGTTCCGACGATGTTTGTGCTGGAGCTTGAGGAATACCGAAAAGGGAAAGCTGATGGATCGGCGTATGACGTATCGACTTTGCGAACAGGGATCATGGCCGGCGCTCCGTGCCCAGTTGAGGTCATGCGCGGCACGATGGAGGACATGCATTGCAACGTTTCCATCGCCTATGGCCTGACTGAGGCATCGCCCGTGATTACGATGACGCGGTTTGATGATTCCGTGGCTCGCCGAGTTGAAACCGTGGGCCGTGCCTTGAGTGGAATCGAAGTCAAAATCGCCGATGAGGACCGAAAGCCTCTTGCCACTGGGGAAATGGGAGAATTGGCTTGCCGAGGCTACAACGTGATGATGGGCTATTTCCAGATGCCTGACAAGACCGCCGAGTCCATTGACGCCGACGGCTGGCTGTATTCGGGGGATCTGGCCACCATGGACGCCGACGGCTACGTGCAGATCGTTGGACGCAAGAAGGACATGCTGATCTGCGGCGGATTCAACGTCTATCCTGCTGAAATCGAGGAGTACCTGTTCACGCACCCTAAGGTGCAGAACGTGTCTGTGATTGGAATGCCAGATTCAGTCATGGGAGAAGTGGCTGTTGCCTACATCATTCCTCGCGAAGGGCAAACGATAGACCCGCAGGAAATTGTCGACTACTGCGCAGGCGAAATTGCCAACTTCAAGGTCCCCCGTTACGTCGAATTGATCCGGGAGCTTCCGATGACACAGTCAGGGAAAATCCAGAAATTCCGATTGCGCGAGATTGCCAAGGCATCGATGGACGCCGGGCAGATGAAGCAGATTCGGCCTTCGAGAACATCGTAAGTTATGAAGAAATTCGCGCCCCATAATGAGGTCCTGCGGTTGACGCAGGACCTCATTTCAATTGAAAGCCATATCGATGCCTCAGGCCGGGAGGCTGAGGTGGGCCGTTATCTCTTGGCGTGGTTCAAGGATCACGCGATCGATGCCGAGCTTCAGACTGTGGAAGGCGAGCGAGCCAACGTTCTGGCTCGCATTCCAGGAGGGCATGGCCCCAGCCTGATGCTCAACGGCCACCTGGATACCGTGCCTGCTGGAGACATGAAGGATGCCTTCGTGCCGAAAGTGCTTGGGGATGTGCTGTGGGGCCGAGGCGCGTGTGATATGAAGGGCGCGATTGCTGCCATGGCCTGTGCGATGGTCGACGTCGTTCAGCTCACGGCTGAGACGGGCGGATTGGCTGGAGATCTGTTGTTCGCAGGGACAGTAGGCGAAGAAACGGGGTCGATTGGCGTGAAGGCACTGGTTGCCGACAACGTGCGAACGACCTATGCCATCGTCGGAGAGCCAACATCGTTGGCCGTAGGCATTGCTCACAAGGGTGCCTGCTTTATTCGCATTCACCTGACTGGGAAAGGTGCTCACGGCAGTTGCCCGGATCAGGGCGTCAATGCCGTCTCCTATGCCTCACAGATCATCCACACCCTAGAATCAGAATTTCGAAGGCGCCTCTCAGAGCGCGTACATCCATTACTGGGAACGTCTACGGTCAGCGTGGGACGCATCTCTGGCGGCACGCAGCCCAATATTGTCGCTGAGCAGTGTTGGATCGAGCTCGATCGGCGTACGCTCCCTGATGAACAGGAAGCGCTGGGAGAGATCCGGCAGATGGTTGCCGAACTGTGCGATCCGATCGAGGGATTGACATGGTATGTTGACGAGATGCCTGAAACAGGTATTGTCCCACACGTTGCCTTGGGCACGGCTACTGATGCTGCCCTCACCCGCGCTGCTCAGGCAACGTGCCGTGAATGGGGGCTGCCCACAGATCCAGTGGGGGTAACGTACTGGACCGATGGCGGTCATTTGGCTGCGAATGGCATTGAGACACTGATTCTAGGGCCTGGAGACATCGCCAACGCGCATGGTCCTAGGGATCGAGTGGCAATTGCTGAATTGACCGGGGCAGTAGACATCTATAGCGACCTGATTCGGCGATTGCTTCAAAGCAGCTAGCGCGTATCGACGACCTCAAACAACTCCTCCAGCGTTTTGCTGAGGCAAGACGCGATCTTCTTTGCTGTCTTCACTGTGGTGCCAGCACCGTTCTCAATCGAGGACAACATGGGACGCGACAAGCCGATTTGCGTGGCTAGCTCCTCAGATGTCCATCCTGCGAAGATTCGCGCACGTCGAACAGCGTCTTCTCTCGATATGATTCGGTAATACTTCTTGGGCATAAGCGTACTTGGAGTTTACAAGAATAGACAAACGTCTTACAAAAACCGATAGCCAAGAGCCAACAGGCAAATAGGACAAATAAGATCGTCAAATGTCCGCTAAAACTTGACAAAAGGTTTACAGCGAGCTAGAGTGGATCGTGTGCCTACGCAACGCCCCATGGCCGGGACCTGCGTCGAACTGCGAGAGCCCGGGTTCGAAAGGTCGAGAAGTTGGGGGAAGAAAGACTATTCCGCGCCACTGGGGCGTTGCACCTCTGTATCGTTCAGCTTGGCTCCCATCCATGACTTTGTCGCCTAGCCACAACCTCCCATAAATCTCCTGGAAGGCCGTCCTTCGCGAGACTGGCCTCGATGGTGCTGTTCCATCGCTTGCCCTTAGGCGGCAGAATTTGCTTCGTTGTTTGATAATGGTATACTGGTACCATAATTCTAAAAAAGGAGTTAACCCATGGCGAATCTATTGAAATTGTCGGAGGCGACTGCATTAGGCCTTCATGCCATGGTCATCATCGGCCAGCAGGGCGCACCCATATCAGCAGCGCCGATGGCTCAAACGCTTTGTGCATCAGAAGCGCATGTGTTCAAGGTTCTTCAGCAACTCGTACGTGCGGGATTACTGCGCTCCAAGCGCGGACCGCATGGTGGGTACGTGTTGGCTCGACCGGCAACAGAAATCGTGCTGATGGATGTCTACAACGTCTTCGAAGAGCCGATGCGCAAGGATGGATGCCTTTTCAGTGAGTCGGTTTGTGGAAACGTCAATTGCGTTCTCGGAAGCCTGGTGGAAGACGTTCGAATGAAAGTCGTCGAGCATTTCTCAACGGTGACTTTGGAGCAAGCAGCGAGGAAATAGGAGGACAGCGTGTTTTGTTATCAATGCGAGCAAACGAAAAACAGCACGGGATGTACCAGCTACGGTGTGTGCGGCAAGGATCCAACGACGGCAGCACTTCAAGATGTGCTGTTCTTCTTGACCAAGGGGATCAGCATGTATGCTCATCGCGCCCGCGAATTGGATGTGCGGGATGCGGAGATCGACAGGTTCATGATTCATTCGCTCTTCACCACGATTACCAACGTCAACTTCGACTCCCAACGTCTGGAACAGCTTGTCCGAAACGCCATTGATTTTCGTGCTCGCGCGCGTTCTCTTTACCTGTCTGCATGCCAAGCGAACGGGAAAACGCCTGACGAGCTTTCAGGGTCGGCTACTTGGGTTGCCGGAAGCTCGCTAGCGGAATGGCTCGAACAGCAGAAGCATCTGGGTATTGAATCTCGCAAAGCGATATTCGGCGAGGATATCGTCGGACTGCAGGAATTGCTTGTGTATGGGCTCAAGGGAGCCGCCGCCTACGTAGATCATGCGCAGATCCTCGGCGTTGAGGACGAGGCCATCTGGGCCTATTTCCACGAGGCGCTCGCAGCCTTGGGCTCCGATCCGACAGATCTTGGGGAACTGACGGCCATGTGTCTGCGTTGCGGTGAGATGAATCTTCGGGTGATGGAATTGCTTGATGAAGCCCATACGTCTACATTCGGAATGCCTGAGCCTACGTCCGTTCGCATTGAACCCGTCGCCGGGAAAGCGATCCTGATTTCTGGACACGATCTGAAGGACCTTGATGCACTGCTGAAGCAGACGGAAGGAAAGGGCATCAACATTTACACGCACGGAGAGATGTTGCCCGCCCACGGGTATCCGGGATTGAAGAAGTATGCCCACTTGGTTGGCAACTACGGGGGCGCCTGGCAGGAGCAACAAAGCGAATTTGACGCCTTCCCTGGCGCCATCCTAATGACCACCAATTGCATTCAGAAGCCTCGAGATGCCTACAAGGACCGTCTATTCACAGCGGGTCTCGTCGCCTGGCCAGGTGTTGAGCACATCGAGAATCGCGATTTCTCGCCAGTGATTGAGGCGGCTCTGAAAGCTCCTGGTTTCAGCAAATCAGGCTCAGACAAAACGATCCTCGTCGGGTTCGCGAGAAACGCGGTGCTGGGTGTTGCTGACAAGGTGATCGAAGCGGTTAAGAGCGGCAAGATACGGCACTTCTTCCTTGTCGGCGGATGTGACGGCGCCAAATCGGGACGCAACTATTACACGGACTTGGCGCAACAGATCCCTGCTGACTGTGTTATTTTGACGCTCGCCTGCGGCAAGTATCGTTTCAACAAGCTTGAGTTCGGCGATATCGGCGGGATTCCGCGACTGCTGGATATTGGCCAATGCAACGATGCCTACTCAGCCGTTCAGATCGCCGTCGCCCTGGCAAAAGCGTTCGACACGGATGTGAACTCACTGCCGTTGTCGTTCATCTTATCCTGGTTCGAGCAGAAAGCGGTGGCCATTCTGCTCTCGCTTCTGCATTTGGGTATCAAGAACATCCGCCTCGGCCCCACATTGCCGGCGTTTGTGACCCCAGCCGTGCTTGACGTGCTGGTGAAGAATTTCAACATCATGCCGATCACAACACCGGAAGCCGACCTCCAGGCCATCTTGGGATAGAGCTCCCTCGCTTTGATGCGCGCCAGGCGACGTCAACAAGCCAGGCGCGCTTCTTTGTGTCGAGTACAGCAGACGTTCGCGTGAACTGGGATCATGAGATGGGCGATGCCTTGCAGACAGCGGTATGTTGAAGTTCGAGCAGTCCCCGTCTAAAATCCCCGGCACGGAGGGGTGGGAGAGCGGCCGAATCCGCCAGTTTGGAATACTGGTGTACTCTCAAGGTACCGCGAGTTCAAATCTCGCCCCCTCCGCCACATAGCCTGTGCTAGGCGGGGGGCTAGCGGTCCCCTGCGATCCTCAACCCGCTCACGGGGAGCCGAAAGATGCTTTGAGGGAGTTGGCGGGAGGGTCTGTCCACGGGAAAGCGGTGTTGAGGGTTGAGCCCTTTGCGGCGCATGTCAGTGAATTCCGCCAGGCCCGGAAGGGAGCAGCGGTAAGCAGACCTCTGCGGGTGTTAGAGGATTCCTTGGCCTGAGCTGGCTACTCGCGAAGCGCCTCGTTCCAGCTTTCGATGAGATCACGCACAGGCGTTTACTTTTTGCCGATCACTGAAGCGCAGTTTGCGCGATCGTCCGTAGCTCCTGGACGATGGCGATTGAAACACGACCGCCAAGACCATCCACGCCGAAGCCACTCTGCCGACGCACCCCATCCACGCATCCTCGAACGGCTGCAACATGCAGCAAGCGTTCCTCTTCGTCCGGGAGGTAGAGCAGCCTCCCGTCCCGCTCAAGAATCGCCAGTGCAGCTGCAATGCCATAGGCACCCCAATTGGAGACAGCGGCGGGCAAGAATAGCTGGGACGGCGTCACGGATACGACTCCCCCACCGCATCCGCAGCGGCATGTGGCGGACACTGGCAGCAGTTGAGCAACGGTCTTGGCCAGGTTGCCGAATCCGACTTCGTTGCCGCGATCGCCGATGCCGATCGTCAACGTCCCCGCCGTCTGCCATTGCATGAAGAGGTCGTCAATGGGGATGGATCCTCCGTCAATCGCGATGCCGTCAAACGTATGCATGACACCCTGTGCATTTCGCCCAGGTTTCTCAATGGCGAGTGCCGTGGCCGGCGGCGTGACCTGCCCCAACAGGTCCAAATCAATGGAATGAATGTCCAGCTCGACGCCCAGTTCTGCTGCGAGCCACATTGCGTTTTCCAGCAATGGCGGATCAACCCATATCGTGGGAATCAAACCACACCGTTTGAGAGTTCTCGCCAATGCTAGTGTGCCAAGCGGACCGTCATTTTCCCCCCGAGGGTAGAGTTTGGGAACCACGAAACCCGTGAATAACGAGACGTGTTTTCCCTTGAGCTGACGAAGACGGTCAGCGATGAGCAGCGTCAATGGCACGGGTTCTGAGAGTGCGGCCTGCAAGCGCTGGATGTACGCGGAAGAAGGCGGAGCGATGAACCCTTCACCTGAGATGACTTGGTCAATCTGCCGGAAGGGCTCAAGATTCAGGGAAGAATCCAGCAAAATCATGCATCCTCAGAGCCAATGGCCGCTTGGGTGGAACCGCAGAGGGCAGGATCTCCAATCTTCTCAGTTGACGCTTGAGTGCTTTGCGCATGGAGTTCCTCGACCCATTCCCTGCGTTTCCAAAGAGCACAGCGCCCATCGGTCTCATCCAATTTTACGCCGGATTCTCGGATGCTGCGCATGAAAGGTGAGTGAATGGCCTCCAGCAACGAAACCTGCGATAGATTGCGATCGGAATAGGGAGAGAACGGACAGGGTTCGACGTCGCCATAGGCGTTAATGTGCACAAACCCTCTTCCGGCTGCCAAGCATCCGCCCATGGCGATCTCGTCTTGTGGAAATGCGATGAACAGGCAAGGCAGCGTCTTGCGATAGTCTGCCAATCGATGCAGAAAATCCTGAACGTGGTCGGCAGAGAGCTGTAGATGTTCGGTATTCGGCTCCACCGGTGTGTAGTTGATGAAGTAGAACAAGCGGCATCCGCGTTTGAGGAGGTCCTTCAAATGGCTGCGGCTTGTCGTCAGATCGTAGTTCTCCTGAGTTAACGTTGTCGAGGTGCCAAAGAAGATATGTTGGGCCTTCAGACGGGCCATGGCATCGAGAACCTTGGCATGGCATCCATCCCCTCGTCTGGCGTCTGTTGCTGCCTTATCCCCTTCCAGGCTGAGCACAGGAACGACGTGCGGCTGCGTCTTGAGCTTTGCGATCACCGCATCATCAAGCAACGTGGCATTTGTAAACAGGAGAAACAGAATCTCTGGCGCTTGAGCCGTGAGTTCCAAAAGGCTCTCGCGAAGCAGAGGCTCGCCGCCTGCGATCAGCATGATAGAGATGCCTAGCTCCCGAGCCTCTGATAGCAATGTACCGACACGTTCATCAGACAACTCCGGTCGAGACGATCGATGGAGGATGTTCGCATAGCACCCGAGACAATTGAGATTGCATTGCCCTGTGATACTGAAGATGGAAAACGGCGGAACATGCGTGCCATTGGCTTGATGAGCTTTCCTCACCTTGGCAGCTTTCTGTTGACGACGGAGCAGTTGCAGTGCTCGAAAGGCGAAGCGCGGATCATAAAACAGGATTCTCGCAGCCAGCTTTAGCGTGTCGAAGATGGATGTTTCGAAAGCCAGCTCAGTAGGTTGACTGTTTGACATGAATTCTCCCAAATATTTTTGGGATTGTCGCTCGAACTCAGTGCCTGTAGCAAATCCTACTGCTGAAGCCATGCGTCCCACATTCTCGGTAGAAGTGTGGGCAGCAGCGCGAGGAGACACAGGCTCGGGAGACGTCTGTCTCAGGCAATAGGCGGACGCAGTTGAAAACCGGCAAGGCAAGGTTTCTTTGCGCAGACATCGATGAAACGTTTGCGCTTTTCTCCTGAGTTCGATCTGCTGTATGATGAGCGACAGGGGTAGTTTACATTTGTTACACGGGGCTGAAACGCAGATAGTCAGTGCGTTATCGCTTTGTGAAGGAAGTGGCCAATGACGGGTGAGTGCAGGACTCCGCAAAGGGGGAAGAGTGAAAGGGCAGCGGACCATGATTCTATTTGAGGGCAACATCGCGGCGGGAAAGAGCACAGTCGGGCGAAGGTTGGCTGAATCTGACTTGTTCGGATTTGTAGAAGAACCCGTAGGCGCATGGCAGCAGGATTTTGAAGAAAACTTGCTTGATTTGTTCTATCGCGACACGAATCGATGGGCCTTTACATTCCAGTTGGCTGCGTTTACGACGCGCGCAAAAACGTGGACCGAAGTACTTGCACTGGTCGATCATCGCAATGTGGTCCTCGAACGATCCATTTATTGCGATCGTTATGTATTCGCCAAGAATTGTTACCAATCCGGGTTGATGAAGAAGACGGAATGGCAACTGTATTGCAAGTTATGGGACTGGCTGGAATCGAACTGGTGTGCCGAGCCTGACAAGATCGTCTACCTGCGAACGCCGGCTGAAGTTTGCTTGGAGCGGATTGAAGCACGCGGACGATCGGAAGAGTCGACCATCCCGATTGAGTACCTGCGCGATCTTGAGGTGCTGCACGACGAATGGCTGATTGACAATCCAAGGACGATCGTGATTGACGGATGCAAACAGTGGACGGCGAGAGAGATCTACAACGTGTTAAGAGAAGCCGATGTGGCTTTGGCCACTGAAGAGGAACTGATCGCAGCGAGGGGCTAAGCGATTGAGTTCCTGTCTTGTGCGAGCGCGGGCTGCATGCGCAGCCCGCGTCTTCGTGTTTGATCTGAGAAAGCTCGTTCAGTCGCTATTTCAGCAGGCGAAGGCTGCAAACGTTTCAAGTTCGAATCCTCTTGGGTGTACCTGATGGGCCATTCATTCCTTCAGCCGATTCCTGTACTGCGCTAGGCTAGAATGGACATCTGTGCTTGTCATGTCTGAGACAGTTGCGCAATAATACGTGACTATGCCTGTACTGAATCGAATCGGAAAAATAAGAAAGCGCAATCATGCGCTCGTGACCTTTGATCCAGCCAAAATCTTGCGTGCCATCAAGCGCGGAGCTGACTCCGCAGGCGGATTCGCGCCCGACTATCTTCCTGAGATCAATGAGAAGATCTTCGCTGCCGGCGGAACAGATCACGGGATTGCTGAGTTTCTGGCCGACTTGGTAGTCCTCTGCCTGAATGCAGACCAGAGGCATCTGGTGACCAACTTCCCGCCTACTGTGGAGGAGATCCAGGATACGGTGCTTCACGTCCTGCGAAGCAATGGGTTCACGACTGTTGCGGATGCCTACACTTGCTTCCGCTGGGGCCATCATTGGGTACGAGAAGGGGCAATAACCGAGGAGCAGTTCGCACGCAACGGCTATCCCAAAGAGACGATGGATCCGCTTCTGGCATGGAATCAGCAGCGCGGGTGCGACACGGTTGAAGGCCTCAATAACATCACCCAGTCCGGCAAGATCAAGGGCCTCATCGACGAGGCGCTCGACAAGTACGAGTCATCCCTTGACGACGTGGCTTCGCGTCTGCTCGGTCGCATAGAGGCCGGCGACGATATCCGCATGATTTGGGTTTCTGGCCCGTCATCGTCTGGCAAGACGACGACGACGGTGAAGGTCACGGAACGACTTCGGAAACATGGTCTGCGGTTTCTTATGCTGAATCTGGATGATTACTTCTGGTCCTTGATTGAGCATCCGTCTGATTGGATCGATGACCGCAATTACGAGACTCCCGAAGCGTTGGACATTCAATTGCTGAACGAGCATTTGTTGGCTTTGCTTGCTGGTGAAACGATCGAGAAGCCGGTGTACAGCTTTAAGGAAGGGCACCGAATCGGCACTGTGCCTGTGCATCGAGAACCAGATCAAATTCTTGTGTTGGATTGCTTGCACGGATTCTATCCGCCGATCTCTGAGGGGATCGATCCGTCGCACATCTTCAGACTTTACATCGAAGCGATGAATCCGCTGTTCGAGCCCAATCCGATGATCCCCCTCTATCAGGGAGATTTGGCCGATCGTCGTCTCACGAGATTTGAGGACATAAGGTTGCTGCGAAGGACTCTCCGGGATAGCAAGCACCGCAACCATCCTCCGCTTGCGACGCTGTTGCATTGGCACTACGTGCGGGCTGGCGAACTGTTCTCCATCATCCCACTGAAGGGAATGGCTGACGCGATTGTCAATGGGGGGATGCCGTTTGATCTCCCAATCCTCAAGCCATTCTTCACGGGTGAACAGGGGATTTGGCCGAATGAGAATGATCTGACACTCTACCCCTCATACCTGGATGCTCGGATACGCCATCGACGTGTGCAGCGGCTCATGAATTCAGTCGTCGGGCTGACTGAAGCCCAGGTAGCAGACGCGTCGTTCATTCCTGGTGATGCTGTTGTTCGTGAATTTGTCGGAGGAAGCACGATCAAGATCCCTCACAACGACTAGTCGTGCGTTGAAAGCCACGTGTTCTCCACGTACCCTACGTTGTAGGGAGTGACCTCATGCCTGCCAATTTAACCGCGGATTTTATCAAAGCCAGAAACAAGCTGCGTGAAGCCAAGACGCCAGAAGACAAACTGGCCGCTTTGGAAGAGATGTTGGCCACGATTCCCAAGCACAAGGGAACCGACCACATGCAGGCGGATATTAAGAGGCGCATCGCGAAAGTTCGCATGGCTTCTGCCGGATCCAAGAAGGGAAAATCAAGTTCCTATGAGCACATTCCCAAGGACGGCGCGGGCCAAGTTGTGTTGGTCGGGCCTCCCAATTCTGGCAAATCGACGTTGGTTGCTGCGTTAACGAATGCCAAGGCCGAAGTGGCTCCGTACCCCTTCTCGACGATCATTCCTGTTCCTGGGATGATGTCCTTTGAGGACATCAACATTCAGCTGATCGACTTGCCTCCGCTGGCGCCTGATTACACGGAATCCTGGGTCTACAGTCTCATCCGAGCGTGTGATCTTGTTCTTGTCGTATTCGATGTGTCGGACGGCGAACTGATCCAAGATGAATACGAGGAACTTGTCAGCCAACTAGAAGAAAAAAACATCCACCTGGGCAGCCATCGCTCGAAGGACAGCGATGACCGGATCAGGCATATCCCAGCCCGGATTTTGCTGACGAAATCTGATCTAGCGGATGGTGAGTCCATTCGGCAGGCCAGAGAATGGCTGCCACTCCCTGCGCTATCCATCTCAGGGCTAACCGGAGCAGGGCTGGAAGAGATGAAGAAAGTCATATTCGATGCATTGGATGTCGTGCGTGTCTACACGAAGTTGCCAGGCAAGAAGCCAGATATGACGGAGCCCTATGCATTGCCCGTCGGCAGCCAGGCCATCGACGCAGTGAAGGCAGTCCATCGAGAGTTTTCCGATCGATTGAAGTACGTACGTATTTGGGGGTCTGGACGATTCGATGGCCAGCAAGTGCCCAGCGAGCACGTGCTCGAGGACGGAGACATCATCGAGATCCATCTTCGCAAGCTAGCGACCAACCCCTGAGCGAGTGGTCACTCGATGCGTTCGGACGGCAGACTCAGAATTGCGCCGCGCACACACATGCCAACCATGCGTCGCTCGGTTTCCGACAAGCGCTCATACTGCGGTCGCGCGACGATGTGTTGAACCACATCCTCCGGTTGCAGAGATGCGGCGAGCGTTTGGATTTCCTCAAACCACGCTTTCAACCTGACTTCGTATCGTTGAAGCTGGCCGAGCGCATCTGTGGTCAGGCCGAAGTGCGTGAACGCCAGACAATCTGGAGCCAGCCTGTTGAGCGTTTGCAACGTTTCAAGGCCGCGAGCCAAGCTGAAATGCGGGGGGACGGTGAGCGGGACATCGACGGCGCTGTTCCAATTGCCGACGGCATCCCCTGTGAACAGCGTGCGGTCTCTATGTTCGTAGTAGCAGACGTGATGCGGGGCATGTCCTGGTGAGGCGATCACTTCCAGGCGAATATCGAGACCCAATTCAAAGATCTCTCCTCCTGAAACCGCGATGAGCTGACGGTCGGGAACTGGCAGCGGCGAACCATAAAGACGATACATGTCCGGCGCGGCCGAGCGTACCCCTTCTACCAGTTGGCGGGGATCTGCGAGGTGTCGAGCTCCGCGTTCATGAACGACAATCCGGGCGTCTGGAAAGGCACGAGCGAGATACCCTGCCCCACCGGCATGATCCAGATGAATGTGGGTCAGGAAGATGAAGCGAGGGCGGATTGAACCCCCTCGTTGGCCTCCACGGTGGAGCACATCGAGAATCCTGGGCACAGATGACGCGGTTCCTGATTCGAGCAGGGCTGGGCAAGATCCCTTCACAAGATAGACGGCACCGGTCTGCGGTAGGCCGAATTGCAGGGTGTCAATCGTCGTAATGATTTGCGAAGACATCTCCCTCCAGAGACCGGGTGGCTAAAAGAGACCGAATCGAATGGCAACCATCAAGGCGACCGTCGCCAAAACACATGTCGCAAGGGCAATTCCGGTCGCGGTCGACACCCATCTGCGCAGCGTCAGCTTGTCGCCCATGGATTCAGAGAGACTGATGACGACCACATTTGCGGCGGATCCCAGCGGGGATAAGTTGGCCCCGAAACCTACGCCCATGGCCAATGCCCACCAGAGAGGCGCTACGTCAATCCCCTGCGTAGACAGACTTTTCAGGATGGGCAGCATGGCGATGGTGAACGGGACATTGCTGATCACGCCAGAAGCCAATGCGCTAAGCCACAGCACAACGACGGCAGCGAGCATCGTACTCTGCCGAGAGAGCGAAGCAATGTTGCCGCCCAGCGAATCGATGACTCCAGAGGCTTCCAATCCTCCCACAATAATGAACAGGGCAATGAAGAACAGCAGAACATCCCAGTGAATGTCTTGAAGGATCTTGTCGAAATCTGGGTGCACCCACAACAGCCCCATACACGCGCCAATGAGCGCAACCAAACCAGGCTCCAGTCCGATGAGCTCGTGGACGAAAAACAGAAGGATCGTTGCCCCGAGGGTGACCAACATCCGTTGCGTGGTCACGGGATCGACGATGGCGCGCTTTTCGTCCAATCCCATCAGGCTCTCCACATTCGATGGCTCTTTCGCCAAGTCTCTCCTAAACATCAGCAGAAGGAGACCTTGAGCGAGAAGCCATGTCAGAAGAACGATCGGAGCCAGGTGGGTGAGAAAATCCAGAAAGCCAAATCCGGCCGCAGATCCGATGAGGATATTGGGAGGATCGCCAATCAGCGTCGACACGCCTCCGATGTTAGACAGCAGCACCTCAGACATCAGAAAGGGGAATGGTGAGATGCCAAGAATGTCGGCCAGCGATACGGTAACGGGAACGATGATAATGATGGTGGTGACATTGTCGAGCACCATCGATATCAAGGACGTAACCAATCCCAGATAGACGAAGAGAACCCAGGGACGTCCCTTGGCTAGTTTGGCTGCGCGAATGGCCAGGTACTGAAAGAATCCTGTTTCCTTAAATAGTCCAACAATCAGCATCATGCCAAGCAACAGCATGATCGTGTCAAAATCGATGGCTTGAACCGCCTCATGCGCATCGTAGAACGATAGCCACGTTCCGACCGCAATCATCACGACTGCACCTGAAATGGCCACAATCGCTCGATTCACACGATCGATCAGGATCCCCACATAGGTAATCAAAAACGCGAGAATTGAAGTAATAAACGGACCCAATGCCGCGTCTCTCATGTGGCGATCATCTCGGTTCTGAAAAGTCTACGATCCTAACGGCAATTGCTTGAGGGGTCAATGCACCGTGGAGCGCGACGGTCTGCCTGCAGCCGAGCATCGCTGGGAAAGGAGGAGCGGGAGAATCGCTTCCCCCGCTCGCATCCTCGCTAAAGGAGGTTCTTCTGGGACCGCTTGACACCCCTCATCTCGGAGTGAGCGCATCCCACATCGTAGAGAGCAGGGTGAGGTGTGAAGGAAGAGATCGTGAGAACTCTATTGATCCTTCGGCAGTTCGGCTACCATGGGAGCATTTCCTGTAGGCCCGCAACTTTGCGTCCTATTCTTTCGAATAGTTTGCCCTTATCTGGCTCAATACGGCTTAAGTATACGTGAGAATGACATTCAGCCGCAATGCCTGCAGACGCATCAGGTTGATCGTTGGGACAGATTCAGGAGAATGAGGTCATGTCCGCTGATGTGCTTCGCCTTTTCCAGCCGGCCGTGTCGCGATGGTTCACTGAAACGTTTGCTGAACCCACGCCCCCACAAGTACTTGGCTGGCCGCACATTGCTGCAGGGGAGAATACGCTCATTCTCTCACCCACGGGATCAGGTAAAACATTGGCGGCGTTTCTCTGTGCCATTGACTCAGTGATTCGGTCAGAATGGGACAATGGGGGCTCGGCAGGCGTGCATACGCTTTATCTATCGCCGCTCAAGGCGTTGGCGAATGACATCGAGCGCAACCTGAAGCTGCCGCTGCAAGGCATTCGAGCTTGTGCCCAGCAGTTGGGCAAGCCAATCCCAGAGATTCGCGTGGGCATCCGCACTGGCGATACGACCGCGAAAGAACGGCAGCAGATGGTGCGGAACCCCCCCCACTTGCTGGTCACGACTCCAGAATCGCTGAATCTCTTGCTGACGTCGCCCAAAGCAAGAGACATTCTACGAACGGTCCGCTATGTGATTGTGGACGAGATCCATGCGCTTTGTCCCGACAAACGAGGTACGTTCCTTTCTTTGCTGCTTGAACGATTGGAGGCGCTGACTGCACATTCCCCGATACGAATCGGGCTGTCAGCGACCCAACGTCCACTGTCTGAGATCGCTCGATTCTTGGGGGGGCAGGATCAAGATGGCCTGCCACGCCCTGTATCCATTGTGGATGCGGGCATGCGAAAGTCGATTGACTTGGAAGTACAGGTTCCTGTTGAAGACATGAAGATCCTCCCGCAGCAGGACGGCCAATCGCCTAGCGTTTGGCCGGCAATCTACGATCGATTGGTTGAGTTGGTCGATGAGCACGAATCCACGCTGATATTTGCCAATAGCCGACGAGTCGTCGAGCGGATTGCATCTGAGATGAATCGCAGGTTTGGATACGAAAGGGTTCAGGCGCATCACGGCAGCGTATCCAAAGAGCGGCGGCATCAGATTGAGCAGGACCTGAAGGCAGGGCGCTTGCCAGCCTTGGTGGCCACAAGTTCGATGGAATTGGGGATTGACGTAGGATTCATTGATTTGGTATGCCAAGTCGAGTCTCCCTTCTCAGTGGCCAGCGGGCTTCAGCGAATCGGACGAGCTGGACATCTTGTACGCGCGACATCCAAGGGCCGCGTCATTCCCAAAACGCGCAGCGACTTGCTCATGTCGGCGGCCGTCGCTCGATCCATGTTGCGCGGTGACATTTCGAGTGTGTCTATTCCGCGCAATCCCCTGGATGTCCTTGCTCAGCAAATCGTGGCCATGGTTGCAGTCGATGAATGGGACGTCGACACGCTTTACGACCACATTCGATGTGCCTACCCGTACAGCGAACTGCCCGTCGAGGCTTTCCGTGCCGTGCTCGAGCTGATTTCTGGGCGATTTGGCACAGCGCATTTGCCTGTCTTGCGCCCGCGCATATCGTGGGATCGTGTCAACAATCGACTCCTTTCGCTTCCAGGCACACGCAATCTTGCCATATTGAACGGTGGCGTCATTCCGGATTCCGGGCAGTACGCCATGGTGATGGAGGATGGAAAGACGCGGCTGGGGGAATTGGATGAGGAGTTCGTTTTTGAACGCAGGCTCGGCGACACATTCGTATTGGGGACTGGCCAATGGCGCGTACTGCAGATCACGCATGATCGAGTTATCGTCGCTCCCTGCGATGAATCGGAAGCGATGATGCCGTTCTGGAAGGGCGAAGGGCTTGGACATGACTGCGAGTTTGGACATCGCTTCGGCGAATTCATCCGCTCCTGTGAATCTCGACTCGACGATCCGACGCTGGCCGAGTGGCTTCGGCAGGAGTGCGCATTGGATGCGAATTCAGCAACAAATCTGATCCTGTTTCTCCGGGAGCAACACCAGCGCGGCGGGGCGTTGCCGACGGATCGCAGAATCCTTATCGACGTCTTTCGTAATGAAGCAGGTGACGAACGTCTGGCCTTGATGTCCTGCTTTGGCAGATCCTTCCATATGGCACTGTTGCTGCAGTTGCAGCGTGCGCTACGAGAGATGGGGTTTGAACCACCCGAAGTCGTGTATTCCAATGCCGGCCTATTATTTAGGCTGGGCTCCCTATCTGTGGACACAATGATGAAAGCGCTTCGATCGCTTCGCGCTGAGACGGTCGAAGACGATATCACGCAGGAACTTGAGAACTCGCCATATTTCGCCTTGCGATTCAGACGAAATGCAGGGCGAGCTTTGTTGTTGCCGCGGGCTCGGCCCGGACGACGAACGCCTCTGTGGCTTCAACGATTGCGCGCGCATGATCTGCTTTCGTTCGCGAGCGAACAACCGCGCTTCCCGATCGTATTGGAGACCTATCGCGAATTGCTGGAAGACGTGCTTCCTCTGCCTGGCCTAAGACTGTTCTTGCAGAAGGTGGAGTCCGGTGAAGCCGAATTGCTGCTGCGGAAGGATCGCCATCCGTCTCCGTTGGCACAAACGATGCTGCTCGACTTCACAGCGACCTATCTGTATCTGGAAGACCGACCCGTTGGGCGCGGGCGGTCGGCCGCCGAATTGCAGGATGATCTGGGCACGTTGTTGGGGAATTGCGTGCGGGCTGAAACCACTCTCGACGATGACGTCGTGGCAACGATTGAGGAGCGGCTTCAGGGAACGGCACCGTTTCACCAAGCACGCAATGGGGCGGAGATGGTTGAGTTGTTGCGGAGAATTGGTGATCTGACGGAGTCCGAACTGCGCCAAAGATGCAGCCTCCACGTGCAGGACGCTCTGTCGGATCTGCTCGCGGATGGACGAGTCGTTCGAATCCGCATTCCTGAGGCCGGCAACCCCGACCGTCTGGCTGCTGGTGAGGAAGTCGATAGGTATCATCGGATGTCATCAACCGATCTTCACTTCTTGGTCGCTCGCTACGTCGCTCATCATGCTTTGTCTACGCGAGAGAGCATTCTCAGTCGCTTTCCCGCGGCAAAGGATGGTCTCGACCGCATTCGACAGACCGAAGGATGGATCGATGTGGAAATGAAGAGCGGAGCGACGGGGTGGTCTCATCCGCAAGTATTGGCATCCATTCGGCGAATGACGATGAGCCATCGACGGCGTCTGATTGAGTCCGTCTCACCGCAAACCTATGCCAGATTCGTGCTGTCCATCCAGCGAGTAGCCCCTCAGACCACCGGCGAGCGCCTGGACGACGTGATGGGACAGCTATCAGGATGCCGTTTACCCGTTCCCGTGTGGCTGGATGTATTGTCGAGTCGCGTGCTCGGCTTTCAACCAGAGCAGCTGGATGAGCGGGTTCGAGAGGGTGCACTGACCTGGTCAGGCGGTTTGTCTCAAAGAAACCAACGGCTGCTTTCGTTTCGATCGCCTGACACATGTTCGCACGATTCTTTACGCTGCCCCGAAAGCCAACTGAAGGGGGATGAGCACAAGATTGTCGCGTATTTGGAGGACCACGGAGCGAGCTTCTTGCATCAGCTGGCATCCGGTTTGAACGAATCCCCATCGACGATGGGGACACTGTTATGGGATCTCATCTGGGAGGGCTGGGTCACCAACGATTCACTCGATCCAGTTTGGGGAGACAAGCCTCAACCTCAACGATGGCAGGGTCGTCGCCGACAATCGGTATGGGGAAAAGGTCGATGGTCCCTGGTTCCGACTGCCGATGCTCCGTCTGAGGCAGACAAGCGGAGGATGTTGCACCATCTTCTGAATCAAACCGGGGTGCTCAGTCGGGAGATTGTCGACCGTGCGAACATTGGGTTGTGTTGGCGAGATGCCTATCCGTTGCTCACGCGCATGGAGTGGGCGGGCGAGGTGGATCGAGCCATGTTTGTCTCCGGGATGTCTGGACCCCAATTTGCCTATGCGGGCACTGCTCAGTTGCTGGCGAGCAGCCCCCGAGACAATCATGTTGTGCTTCTCAGTGTGAATGATCCGGCCAATGTATTCGGGGATTTGTTCCCGATCTTGCTTCCTGATGGGGTCCGACATATTATTCGCCATCACTTGGGGAACTACGTTGTCTTGGAGAATGGACATCCCCTTCTCGCCGTCGAAAATCGAGGCGAACGACTGATTCCACTGAGCGATTTGACCCCATTGCAGCGAGCCAATGCCTTTCAAACGCTGAAACAGCTGGTTGAGGGTCGACACCAGCCATCCTCCTTGAGGGTAATGACGTGGGATGGTCGGCCCGTTGTCGACTCGCCGATTGTCAGTGAATTGACTGCATTGGGATTTGTACGCGAAGGTACTGGGATGATTCTGTATCGGACGTTTGGCTAGGAGATTGAGATGACGACATTCGAGCCGCAAGAAGTCGGCGAGCTGGGCGCGGAAATTCTGCGTGCGGGTCCGATATGCGACGAATGCTTGGGCCGTATTGCCTCGAAGCTTGGGAAAGGGCTGACCAACGCGGGACGCGGCGAGCAGCTTCGCCAGCACTTGGCTGCCAACGGACTGGAAGGCGTGGAGGGCACGTGCTGGGTTTGTGGAGACTTATTCGATCAGATCGAAGGTTGGGTAGCGCAAGCGGTAAACAAGGTTCAAGGTCTGGAATTCGCTACGTATCTGTTTGGCGTCAAACTGACCCCGCGGCTTGAGCAAATGGAAGCATTTTACGAGGAACGCTTTCCATCCGAATATCGTGAGCCCCTAAAACACTCGTTCAACCGAATGTCGGGAATCGCATTTGAGCGACTTCTGGGGCATCCGGTGACCGTTCGATTTGAGGGGCCGCAAGTGTCCTTTGTTGTTGATCTCAACTCGAATGAATTGACGATGCATGTCCTGTCGTTGTACGTCTATGGCCGTTACTGCAAGCTTGAGCGCGGCATCCCTCAAACCAAATGGCCCTGTCGGAAGTGCCGGGGGAGCGGATGCGAAGGATGTGATTTCTCAGGCAAGCAGTACCCCACTTCAGTGGAAGAAATTATTGCCAGCTCGCTGATTGACCTGGCCGAAGCATCGTCCGCATGTTTGCACGGCGCGGGCCGAGAAGACATCGACGCGCGGATGTTGGGAACAGGACGCCCCTTTGTTCTTGAGCTGCTATCTCCCAGGCGAAGGTCCGTGGACGTATCGGATGCGCATCTGCGGGTGAATGAACTGGCTTTGGGCAAGGTGACGGTGTCACCACTGAAACCCGCCAATCGTCGGGCCGTGGCCTGGGTCAAGGAGCTTCGAGCTACGAAGAAGTATCGCGCGATCGTCGAGTTTGCCGAACCTGTTGAGGCTGATCAGTTACAGAATGCGTTCACTTCGCTTACTGGACGAATCGAACAGCGAACGCCGCAGCGTGTTTCGCATCGTCGAGCCGATCTTGTTCGGAAGCGGCGTGTGCATGAGATCTCTGGACAACTGATTGATGAAGCTCACGCAGATATTGTCGTTCACGGAGATGGCGGACTCTATATCAAAGAACTCATTTCGAGCGATCACGGGCGGACAAATCCTAGTCTATCTGGACGTTTAGGAATCCAGGCACGGGTTATCGATCTGGACGTGCTGGAAGTCTGCTCCGGGGATCTTCCCAGATCCATGGAATTGAGCGATGGGGTCTCGTAGAATGGCTTCGGTGGATGAATGACGACAACTTCTGAGAAGACGAACAACACGAGTGAGCAGACGACCTCGATCCTGGACATCTATTATCGGGATATTGGTCGCTTCCCGTTGTTGACTCCTGACGAGGAGCTGTCTCTCGCGCGCGGCATGCGGGCAGGTAGCAAGGCAGATCGAGAGAAGTTGATCGTCAGCAACTTGCGGTTGGTGGCCAAAATCGCCCAGGAATACACCGATGTCGGCTTGGCGCTTGTCGATCTGATTCAAGAGGGGAACCTCGGCCTCATCCAAGCTGTGGACCGATACGATCCCGATCGCGGTTTCCGACTCAGCACCTATGCGGTGTGGTGGATTCGCCGAGCGATCTTGCTCGCGATCAACACATCATCTCGTACCATTCGTATTCCCGACTACCTATTTCGTGCCCTCAGGCGCATGTCCCAGATACGATCCATCGCTGAGGGAGGCATCATCGACGAGAAGGAAGTCACCGAAGTCGTGGGCCTGTCCATGGAGCGACTTCGCCAAATCGAGTCACAAGTCAGCGAATTGGTTTCGCTGGATCGCGGCGTAAGCGTTGAATCCGACGAAACGCTGGAGGAGCAGCTTTTCGATGAGACCGGGCTCTCCCCTGAGCAAGAATCTTTGCGTCTGCTGTTCCGCGATGAGCTTGAGGGCATCTTGAACACGTTGCCCAGCAGGCAGGCCTTTGCCATTCGCCTGCATTACGGAATCGAGGATGGGAGTCCGTACAATTTGGCTGAAGTGGGACGAATCATGGACGTATCGCGCGAACGCGCAAGGCAACTCGTCAAGGAAGGGATGGCCAGCCTTGCCTCTCGATGGGGCGAGCATGCGCTTGATTTCTATCGCGGGTTGCTCAGCAACTAGAGCTGCTTGTTCACGGTTTCGTCGGCTCTCAATTGACCACAACCTGCTTGAATATCCGTTCCACGACTCTGTCGAATAGTCACTGGATAGCCGACGGATTCGATGATGTGCGCGAATGCCTGCACCCTCTCGTTGGTGCTTGAATGCCAGGAGGATCCGGCAATCGGATTGAAGGGAATGATATTCACGTGGCACAGCACGCCGTGAAGTGCTTCTGCAATTTGGGCTGCGTGCGCGTCTGAATCATTCACCCCAGCGATCAACGCGACCTCGAAGGTCACACGGCGATGTGTGGCTCTCACATAGGCGCGGCACGCGCGGACGATTTCAGCGACGGGATAGCGATGATTGATGGGCACCAACTGACTGCGCAGGGCCTCGTCAGCAGTATGGAGAGACACAGCGAGGTTGATTTGCAGGCTCTCTTGCGAGAGGCGGCGGATTCCAGGGACGATGCCGACAGTCGAGATGGTGAAGGATCGCGCGCCAAGCGAAAAGCCTCGTGGATCATTGAGGATGCGTATTGCTTGAAGCGTCGCCTCGTAGTTGGCCAATGGTTCGCCCATGCCCATGAAGACGACATTGGAGAGGTGCTGGGATTCATTCCTAAGCAAGCGGGCGCACGTGAGAACCTGGTCGACGATCTCCCCTGCCGTTAGGTCCCGTGTGAATCCAGATTGTCCAGTCGCGCAGAGCTTGCAGGCCATGGCACATCCGACTTGAGTTGAGATACATGCCGTATTCCGGCGCGCGTAGCGCATGATGACCGCTTCGATCGTCTCGCCATCATCCAATTGGAGCAGCAGTTTGGTTGTCTGACGATCACTACTCGATAATGATTTGAGCACGACGGAACTCTTCCACGGGATGACCTCATCTAATTTGATTTTCAGTGTTTTCGACAGCGTGGTTGTTTCGGCATAGGAAGTCGATAGATCCTTGAACGCCGCATGCCAGATTTGTGTGGCCCGAAACGCTGGCTCATTGAGCTGCGCCAAAGACGCGATGAGTTCCTCAAGCGAGAGATCAAGCAAATGCACTTTATTCATAGGATTTCAGAAACTCCAAGAACTCAGATTCGGAAAGAACGGGAATGTCCATTTCTCTGGCCTTGTCAGCTTTTGAGCCGGCGTTTTCTCCGAGCACAACGTAGTTCGTGCTCTTGCTGACGGAAGAGGCCACGATGCCGCCTAGCGATGTTACGCGTTCTCCTGCTTCAGAACGAGTCATCGAGGACAGAGTGCCGGTGAACACGAATCGCAAACCGGACAGCGCAGCAGAATGGGCACCACCCGGCAAAGGTTCAAGAACAAGACCGGCCGCTCGTAGGTCATCAATCATCCGTCGGTTTGTCGGTTGAGAGAAGAATGTGACGATTCCGTGTGCGGATAGAGGGCCGATTTCCTGAATCGATGACAACTCATCCTCCTGCGCTTGAGCGAGAGCGTCCAAATCACCGAAGCGATTTGCCAGCACATCAGCCAAATGAGTGCCGACCCCAGGGATTCCGAGCGCGAACAAGAGGCGGGGTAAGGTCGTGTGTTTGGCCGTCTCAAGTGCGGCAAGGAGATTGTCCGCCGACTTGGCGCCAAATCGATCCAGGCCAAGCAGGGTAGCTCGATCCAGTGTAAGCACATCAGCCAACGATTTCACGATCCCCCCGTCGATGAGCTGAGCAATCAACTGGGGCCCCATGCCTTCCGCGTCGAGTCCGCTCTTGGATACAAAGTGGAGAACCGACTGCGCAAACCGCGCGGGGCAGGATATGTTGAGACAACGATGCGCCACCTCAGCGTCTGTGCGAACGACCTCGGACCCGCACACTGGACAGACGGTTGGCATGACAAAGATTCGCTCTTCGCCGGTGCGAAGCTCGGGAATTGACCGGGCGACCTTCGGAATGACATCGCCCGCGCGCTCGACAACGACGGAATCCCCGATTCGGATGTCTTTGCGCAGGATTTCATCCTCATTGTGAAGTGTCGCGCTAGAGATTTCGACGCCGTGAATGCGAACGGGTTCCAGGACAGCGACGGGGGTCAATGCCCCTGTTCTTCCCACAGATATCGCAATGTCCCTTAGTTTCGTGATTCCCTGAGAGGCTGGAAACTTGCCGGCAATGGCCCAGCGAGGACTTCTGCTCACCGTGCCCAAGGTGTTTCTGGCAGCGAACGAATCGACCTTGACGACAATGCCATCAGCCTCGTAGGGTAGCGAATCGCGGCTCTCCCGGACACGCTGATAGAAACCGATGACATCCTCAATGCCAGCGCAAATCTGGAAAAGAGGATTCACTCGAACCCCAAGCCTGGGCAGCAGGGTCAACAGCTGCTGTTGTGACTCGATAGTGAGACCTTCGACAAGACCGACATCATAGCAATAAATACTCAATGACCTGCTGGCAGTGACCTTGGTGTCCAGTTGCCGCAGGGTGCCAGCTGCCAGATTGCGTGGATTGGCGAACGTGGGGGCACCCTCAGCTTCACGGCGGCGATTCAATGCAGCAAAGGCTTGCTTCTCGATGAACACCTCGCCTCGTATCTCGATCGTTGGCGGAACGATCCCATTTGCGTCTCGCAGACGCAGGGGGATGCTGCGAATTGTGCGAAGGTTTGCCGTGACGTCCTCGCCAACACGCCCGTCGCCTCGCGTTGATCCGCTTATCAATAGGCCGTCGCGATAGACCAGTTCGACAGCAAGACCATCCAATTTGGGTTCAGCAACGTAGACTACGTCACTTGTATCGAGCAAAGAGCGAATCCGCTTGTCGAAATCGCGAAGCTCGCCCTCATCAAACGCATTACCGAAGCTGAGCATTGGGATCGAATGCTCGATGCTGGCAAACGACTCTGAAGGCGCCGTTCCTACGCGCTGGGTGGGCGAATCGGGAGTGATCAGTTCGGGATGGCGTGCTTCCAGGCTCTGGAGTTTCTGAAACAGCGTGTCATATTCAGCATCAGAAAGTTCGGGCTGGTTGGTCACATAATAGAGATGATTGTGTCTCTCGATCTCCATTCGCAGTGCTTCGATGTCTTGTTTCGCTGACGGCGGCATGATGAGAACAGGGTCGTGGAAGAGGGGGGGAGTGTCAAGCTCGGTTTCGGGTCACGGCGTGCTGAGTTGGTCGTGATCGAGCTGTGCCCCATTCTTCGCTTGCAGTAGGTCGTTGGCCAGCGATTCCATCGCGTCAAGGTCCATTCCAGTTCCGCTCAAGAACCAAAATGCGCCATCCTTCTCGAAAAAGGCTTCGACGGGAGCGTAGCGGGTGTCGATGCCAGGAAATTGTTTCTCCCAGAGCTCGCTACGGTTCAGAAGCCGAATCGGTAGCGCAAGATCAGCCATGGGTTGACCGTATTCGGAAAACGTGCTGCGACGTCGCGCCATATTCCGAGAGACGTAGTTGCCGACAGTGAGTGTCAGGGCGGGAGACAGCGATTCGCTGCTCGAAGTCGCCTCTGTCTGAGGCTCCTCATCTGCGGACGAGTAGTGAATGGTGGCATAGGATCGGTCGTTCTCTGCGTCTTTGCTCAGTATGGCTCGCCCATCCGCAGGATCAAAACCGTAGCGACGGAGCAGCTCTTCATGTAGCGTAAACGGAAGCTGCTCTGCGAGGTCGGCTGCTGAAATCGGCTTCTCCTCGAACAGTCTGCTGCCCGAAGGTGGGGAGAACGAAATGGACTGAGCCTGTGCTTCAAGAATGCGAACATCCTTGTACGAAACTCGAATCGTCGCATTGGGTCCAAGGACCGATGCTGCTGGAGACCCTGCGGCGGGTGTAAACGAGATGTCGAGTGGAAAGTAGGTTTCCGTATCGAAGTCGATCGTCGCTTTGCGAATCGGAAAGGCGACTGTGGACAAGAGCTGGGACCGGTAGCCCACTTTCGGCTTGAGCCCGATTCGTCGAACGGGGCGATTGTGGTTCGTCTCCTCCCCAAAGTCGCGCAACAGAAAATCCTGTGGTAAGGTTTCAAGAAAGGACAACTCTCCCAGTGCAGATAATCCGGGAATCGGCTCGGACAACTGACTGCCCGGCTTCTGGACGATCGTGTTCGTGGACAGATCGACGACCCAAGTGCTCTGACCATCACAATCCAATGTCAACCCGCAAAGCTCCTCGCCAATGAGCTCGACGTGTCCTGACAACGCCTCTTGAAGCTCAGTCCATGGGTTTCTATAGACGTGGTATTCCACATGAATGAATCGAGATCCCTGGCGCCGAATGAACGCCTCGATACGCAAGCCTCCGCTTTCAATCGTCTGCGTAGCCTCGAATCCCGCGCGTTCCTTGGACGCCATACTTGCCGAATGAGCAAACGCAGCTACTGATGTGAACATGATCTCTCCTTTGAGAAACGGCTCCCCATTATACGAAAGGAAGACACCAATCTGGACGAGACAGATGGGGTGAGCAAGTCGCAGGAATTGGTCACGTCTGTTGGGTGTGCGCGTGCGAAGGTGACGAACGTCCTCTCAATTACTGAAAGGCCCTATCGTAGCCGATTATGGCCAGTGTATGGCACATCACAAGAGCGGAGAAACTGTCCTTGGAATGAGCATTTTGAGCTGTCGAAGGGAATGAATTCGGTGGACAGCCGCCGCTTGACTGGCGGGGAAAATATCCTGTATTAATGTGCGGGGGTTCAAAGGTTCAAGGGGGATTGGCCTTGGCTGCGAACAATAGCAAAAGTCCGCTGGATGCTGGTATGCTGGAATGCTTGGCTGTGATTGCGACAGCCAACAATCGTTCTGTTGAGGAAGAACTGAACCTAGCAGTGAAGAGCTACGTCCTCAACCAATTCGCCGAACACGGAGGAGAATACCTCGCGGAACGTGCTTTTGCCGAGGGATCGGCGGCAATCTCGATCTAGTACGCGAGAAACACGGTCTGATGTGAAACGCCCGATGGCCCCAGATGTCTTTGGGGTCTCTTTCTTTGAGTGATACACTCACGAATGACTGATGAGGGAGGATCACACCGTGAAGAACACAGGAATTCTAGTTGCAGTAGCCCTTGCTGGACTGTTGATTGTGACGCTCCTGCTTTCGGGAGGGGACCAAGTAATCGAATTGGCTCCCGATTTTACGCTTATGAATTTGGATGGGGAGTTCGTCACGCTGTCTGACTATCTGGGCCAAGTTGTGGTGATCGATTTTTGGGCCACGTGGTGCAGCCCTTGCCTGAAATCCTTCCCCAATCTCCATTCAGTCGTCGATCGCAACAAGGATCGGGGTGTCGTGCTTCTTGTGGTGAGTCTGGACAAGACGGCCAATCGAGCTCGCGACTACCTCATTAAGAACGAGTACCCGACATCCAATGTCTTGTGGGAATCCTTGGAGGCTGCACGGGGAATCAAGGAATTATTCGGTGTTGTTGGTATTCCCAGAACCTTCATCATTGACCGCGAGGGCTTCATCCGCTATGCCGGGCATCCCGGTAATCTTGCGGACAAGGATCTTGAGGAATGGCTATAGCTCAAGTATTTAGAGGATTTTCCACGACCTAGATCGCATTGGGTACGATGGCGTGTCTGTTCCATCGCGACGTTTCTCCTCACATGACTTTGCAGTGCCTCCATTCAGCATCTCTCCTCAAGCTGGCATGTGTTGAACCGATTGACCTGTGCTTGACACATACGGGATGAAGGAGGTGACAGGGCTTCCCAAACAAGTTGTCGCAGCAGTGAACGGGTAGGATGATAGGGCTGTCGCATCGATTCTGGTGCGTCGAATAGAACAAGGAGCAAAACGTGTCCCAAATCGGAGACTTGCTGGCCAAGGTTGCCAACCAAGACAGCATGGCATTTCAGCAGCTGTACGACTTGTTTGCCAACCGTGTCTTCCGATACGCGTTCACGATCCTTCACGACAAACACCTTGCTGAGGAGATTGCCCAAGAAACGATGATTGCAGTATGGAAAGGAGCAAGTCGCTTTGCCGGTCGCTCAAAACCGTCAACGTGGATCTTTGGAATCGCGCGCAATCAGTCACTGACCCTTCTGCGCAAAGAAAAACGAGCAGAGACGACGGGATCGCCTGAGCTCGTCCAAGCAGATCCATCGAAACATCTCATTCAGCACGAGCACGTGATGAACGCGCTGAACGAGTTGTCTGCCGATCACCGAGAAGTTGTCTTCCTTACGTATTACGAAGGGCTCTCATATGGTGAGATTGCGGAGATTCTTGGGATTCCATCTGGAACCGTGAAGTCACGTATGTTCCACGCCAAACGAAAGCTGGCGGAGGTGCTCGCATGAAGACCTGCACATCCATTCGTGAACTGATTCCTTGGTATGCCAATGGGACGCTGTCAGATGATGAAGCGCAGAATGTCGCGGCGCACATCGCTCAGTGTGAAAGCTGCCGTGATGAACTTATCGAGAACATGCAACTGAGCATGGGAGTTCGGCGCGCATTTGAAGATCTTGCAGACATGCGGATGGATATCAAGAAGGATGTTCTCAGTCGGACAACGGGCAAGAGCCTGGCAAGTTTTGACTTGGGGTCGTTCTTGCTAGGGTTTTCGTTCGGAGCGAGCTACCAAAATGGGCGCATTCCGATTCGAGGAGACTTGCGAGTGATGGGGCGAAAGATACGCCTCATCTCAAATCATAGGGAGGTAGACAATGAGCAATAATGACTTGATCAAAGGGATCGACGATTTGAAGGAAGTTCTTGGCGTTGTCACAGACAAAGTCCCCGGTTTGTTGAGGGGGTTGCGGAATGTGCTGTATTCCAAAGACGCAGCCGAGAATATGGCAGAAGCCGTGGCCACGTTCTACACAAAGCTCGTGGAGGCAGGTATTCCCAAGGAACAAGCCATGGAAATGACGCGGGGCTACATGATTAATTTGCGGGATATTTTCGGCGGCAAGGGCGGTTTCAACGTGAACATCAATCGTGACGAAGATGAAGAGGATGATGACTGAGCATGGTGCGATCCATCATTGATGATGTGCGCCGATTGTGGGCTGGAATTGTCATTGCGATCGTCGTACCCATTCTCCTGTTTCGAATCCTGGGTGTTGTCTTCGGTTTCGTTTGGACACGCTGGCGCACGCGGGGGACGTTCCGGCGGTCGCTCATTCGAGCAGGGCTCTCGGCCGATGAGGCGGACTCACTAGCGGATCGCTACAACGTGCGAATCCCACTGTGTGAGATGCTGCGCCAGCGACATCGGGTTGGACATTGAGGCCAAAGGGTTGTGTCGCCAGAGGGTTCAGCATAACATAATGATCTCGGGACGTGGCGCAGCCTGGTAGCGTGCTTGCATGGGGCGCAAGAGGTCCCCGGTTCAAATCCGGGCGTCCCGACCACTTCTTTCTCTAATCTTCTCGTTGAACGACAAACGTGTCCATGGAACGCCCGCTTGCGGAGAGCGTCAGAACGTCATTATCGACAGAGGCAACGGGAATCGCTCGTATTTGCAGGACATTGTCGGCAATCGTCCCCACCACATAATGGAGCAGCCCGTAGCGTCGAAACACCGTGCCTGAGACCGACGACGTCGGCGAGGCGATGAGTGGCGCACCTCCACCTCCGCACGTCACATAATGGATGCTGCTGCGGTAGATGTGCTCATAACAGTGAATGGCGCTGCTGAAAACAATGTCGACGCCGTATTGTTGAAATACTGGCTCCCACAGCGATAGCAGTCGTTCATTCTTCCCCGAGTCGTAGGCCGCACTGTAGAGAGGATCTGCCGAAAAAACGACGATGATCTGATCCTGTGCATGGCTAAGATCCTGCTTGAGCCACGCGGTTTGCTCCTGCATGGCTGCCTCCTCCATGAGACTGGAGAGCGTCGAATCCAAACCTACAAAGTGAACTGGCCCGTAGTCGAAGGACCACCATTGTTCGTCGAACATGCCTCCGCCCCTGGGAAGCGCAAAGTTCTCGAAGTAGAGGCCGCCGTCTCGGTCATTCTCACCGATGACGGTTAGGTACGGACTTGTTCGTCCCAAATTGGAGATGGCCCAAAAGAAATTCTCGAAATGCTCTTCTGTGGGCAGCTCAACAAGCCCGCCGGAATGGATGACGAGAGACACGTCGGTTTGCTGCGCGATGGTGTCAGCGACTAGCTTGTGCCGGTCGGGATGAGACGCTGTTGCTCCATACGTTGCAAACGAGAACGAGCGTGAGTTTGGATCGATGGTTTGGAATGTCCCGACTTCTGTCGGGTAGATGGCATCTCCCTCATAAAACACAAGTTGGAATCGATAGCTCGCACCCGGGAGAAGGTCGTGCAGCCAAATCTCGGCAATGCCCAGGTGTCCCTCGTAGGTCAACGTCTCTTCCCATTGCCCAGATGAGTCATACACCCGAGCCAATGCATAGCTAAAATCGAACCCAACGGAGCGACTGGTCTTCCATGTGAGCGCCACCGAGTCTTCACTGACTGCTCCCAGAATTGGCCCCCACGACCATGGAGGCGTGGATTGTGCAGCTGTGGCGAATCCAAGCGAGCCCACAATGAGCCAAGACAGAATAACAGACACCCACTGACGAACAGCGTACCTACTCATACCTCACCTCCTGCATCCCCGGGGAATCTCCTGAGATTGGCGTGATTCCGTTTCCCATTCTTGCACGGATTGAACAATGGGTCAACGTCACGCGGCCAGCGGGCTATGAAAGCGGCGACAGGGAACCTGCCGCCGCTTCGTAGCTATGTGTCGTCTAGGGTGTGGGCACAGTTGCATCATGGAAATCGGCTTCCCAAATGCGCGCGAGTGTTGTCCCCACTGCGTTGTTGCGGGCACGCAGTCGCATTCTGGTGACCAGGCCCTGGTCGAATGAGAGCTCGACCCATGAATGGCCTGTTCCGTCTGGACGATGCTCGGCCAATGAACCCTGGGTTCCCATGTAGACGTCAACCCAGGCACCATCACGATAGACGTCGATGTCCCACGACAGCATGTTGTTGTTCGGGAAAGAGTCACCCAACAACACGCGGATGCGATCGGATTGGATGCCTCCCGCAGGCGTATCAAGCATGAGGAATGAAGACCACTCTCCGCCTGGAAGCGGCGAGTACTCGGCATCCGAGTTGTAGTTCGCGTCGATGTCGTCATCGTAGGCGCGGTTTTCAACGACCCAATTGGAGGCTGGATCCTCGAATGCCACTGGGGAAACCCATCCCACGTCAGCTGTCGACCCTACGGAGATCGTCTGGTTGACAGAGGCCGTCGCGCCCTGATTATCGGTCACTGTGAGCTTGACTGTGCGCGATCCACTGGCCGTGTAGGCGTGGGTGACGAATTGGCCGCTTCCCGTCGCGCCGTCTCCGAACGTCCAGGCATAGGATGAAATGCTTCCATCAGAGTCACTGGAGGCGGACGCATCGAAGGAAACGGTATCTCCGACGACGGGGCCAGCAGGAGCATAAGCAAAGGCGGCCACGGGCGGTGCGTTGGATGGGATTGGAGTGAGCGTCAGGGAGACCGTGCTCGTGAGCCCCGCAGTCACAGTCACTGACGTGGTCGCAGACTGATAGCCAGACTTGGACACCACGACGGTATGAACGCCAGGCGTTACATTGGGCTGGTCGTGAGTTGTGTTGCCGACGAGTGTCCCGTCGATCCTCACCTGGGCATTGGTTGGGCTAGAGAGCACACGAATTGTTCCCGTCGTCGGCGTTGGGGACACAACCTGGAACGAGAGTGTATCGAATACCCAGTTTCCGGCTGCATATTGTGACTGCATTGTTGCCATCACAGAGTTGCGGAACGAGGTCGGATTGGTGCTCAAGACGCTGAAGTAGCCCGAAGGAAGAGACGTCGGGAAGCTGGCGATGGGGCCCGAGGCGGCAAACAGATACAGTGTCTCCGTTCCCAACGGCTCACTGATTCGGAGTGTGTACCCCGATGTCGCAGGGAACGTATGTGTGCCAGAGCTGACGTAGGCCGAAGATTCGAGCCAATTGGGGAACAGCAGCGTGACTCGACCGTCAGGAGCTACATCGCACAAGTAGACATAGGCCGCTCGATTGAGTGTATAGGTGATTTGAAGAATGTCATCGACTTGATAGGTCGCCTTGGGGAGAGACATCTGTGCCGCCAGTGCGGCTTGCGGCGCATTGACCGTAACCAGTGCAGTATCTGTCGATTGCTGTCCGCCCGAATACACAGTGAGAGCTGCGGTATACGTACCCGGATTGGCGTAAGTGTGGCTCGTGGATACACCTTGTGCACTGCCCCCATCGCCAAAGGTCCAGACGTAACTGGTAATGGAGCCGGTGGATGCTGAGCCGCTGAAGGCAATCGGAGAGCCAGTGGTCCCTGAATAGGGCCCGCCAGCTTCAGCAACCAACGGGATCGCCGCGGCACTCACCAGCGCAGTCCTCGTGTTGTTGTTTTCCGTTGACTCCGTGACTTGATTCAGGTCATCAGCCGTCGCCGTGAATGTCTCTGAACCTGATGTGAGCGGCAATGCCAAATTGACGACTTGTGACGCTCCAGCAGGCAACTGATTAATGTAGGTTTGTGTCGAAGAGCTCGTCCCCGCCAGTCGAACGCGGAATTGCCCGGCACTTGCCGTTCCCTGATTCACCACGGTGATGAAGAAGGTCACGCTTTGTCCGAGCACGGGCGATGCAGGGGTGTAGGTCATGCTCGAAACGATGAGGTCCGGTGCAGTGGCTGCTTGGACGGACACGGATCGAGTTGTCGTGCCGGTCGCGCCATCGTCATCGGTGACCGTCAACTGCACAGTATACACACCGGCATTCGCGTAGTTCTTGTAGGCAGTGACGCCTGATCCCGTATTGCCATCTCCGAAATTCCACACGTAGCTTGTGATGCTGCCATCCGAATCGCTCGATCCAGAAGCATTTAGCGTGAACCAGGTTCCAGGCGCGCCTGAACTGGGAGACACGGTAAATGCAGCATTAGGCGATTGATTGGCCGTTGCAGACACAACGACATATTGAACTTGCGTGCCGGTCGCTCCGTTGTTATCGGTGACGGTGAGCCGAACGGCATACGTTCCTGCGCTGAATGAGCGGGCTTGTGTGATTCCCGTCGCGTCGGCCACCCCATCACCTGTGAAGTCCCATTGATAGAGCACGATGGATCCGTCTGGATCCGTTGACGCACTCGCATTGAATGACACCGTCGATCCGGCTGTCGGAGAACTTGGTGAATAGGTGAATGCAGCAGTGGGAGAGGCGTTGATCCCTGCGGGCGCTTGTAAGGTCAATCGTCCATTGCCGTAGATGTTGGAGCTGCCCATGGCGATGGTTTGAGACAGTAGCTGGGCACGCAAAGCAGACTCGCTTAGACTGGGAGTCTGAGACAACAACAAGGCTGCTGCGCCAGAAACATGGGGTGCTGCGCCAGAGGTCCCTGGGAAGGGTGCATAGGGGCTTGTCCCGGTAGCCACGTTGTCGGGAGCGACCAAATCGGGCTTCGTCCGCCCGTCATTGGAGGGGCCTTGCGAGCTATAGGGCTCAATAGGTCCTGTTGTGTACGAAGCATGATTGACTGCACCGACAGCGATGACGTTGGCAGCATTGGCCGGGGCAAGAATGGAGCTGCTGGCAATGACCGGTGACACCGTCTGATACAGATTAAACAGTTCCAGTGAGCGAGAGCCCACGCCTTGAATCCGAACAGTGTACAAGCCACTGGCAGTCGCTGTCACTTGGATGGATTCTGTCGGCTCTTCCGTTCCTGTTTGATGTTTGGTCGAGGACGCGACCAGATTGCTGGAGGGATCGAAAAGGTACAAGTCGTAGTCAGTCGAAGATTGGGGCCACTCGTTCCACGTCAGGAACAGGACGACAGGAGATCCTGAGGTGGCATAGAATGTGACATTCTGGTCGAGCCAGCCATCGGAGTTCCCATCTGCGAACGATCCTTCCCAGTGATTCTGAGCCGAGTTGCCGGCGGCGTTCACCCATAGGATACCGCCGCTAATCGCGCGTTGAGCGATGTCGGCAATCGTTCCAGTACCGTCGTAATAATTTGTATTGTACCAGCCCAGTGAGTGGTTAATGATGTCAATGCCGTTGGACAAACAGTAGGTTACTGCGAGATCCAAATCGACTTCATCGGCAATTTTGATCAAGTAGAGGCTGGCATCAGGGGCAATATCGTACACGATCTCAGCTACAGCAGTGCCATGCGAGATGCCTGTCGAAAGGCCGGTCCCGGTGAGGTCATTTTGGACCACGGTATAGGGCAGATCTCCCCGCGACTGTGCCTGCGCCAAACCCGAAAAACCCAGATCAATAATGGCTACTTTGCTGCCGCTGCCTCGGATGCCGGCGGCATGATAGGCGTCGGCTCCGATAGCGGCCACGCCTTCGCTCGGTGTACCGAGAGCGTAGGGTGTGTAGGGGGCGCGAATGAAGGCGACGCCAGTCAACTGCTTGGCCAATGCCGACAAATCGCCAATCGGAACCGTGATCTTGATCAGCGTCGATGTGGCTTCCACAGCATTCCCACTGACCCCCAGCCGTGACAGTGCGGCGACATTTGACGCATTGCGCCCTGGCTGTGATTCAATGACGACGGTCACGGTCGATTCCGTAGCCGAATAGGGAACACCATACAGCGCGGCGAGTGAGTCCAACGCTGCTCGTGCAAATGAGGGAATGGCGGTCGTCATTTGGCTGGCCATTGAGTTCAAAGTTGCTTGAGCCGCACCCATGAGTGCTTCCAAGGCACCGTCAAATACTGGATTGTGATCTGCTCGCTTGATCTTCTCCGTCGAAAATGCGGCCACGGTGGCTTGTGGTGACAGTGCAGGCGTGCCGGTGGATGCTGATCCGCCTTGGGCGACGAATGCCAAGAATTCGAGAGCGATCTCTAGGTCACTCGGCCAGCTAAGTACACCCAGGAACCAATCTGACGCGAACGGGATTTCAATGCCCAAAGGCCGATTGTTGACGTACACAACCTCGCCCCCTCGATCAAGAAGCGAACGCTCCTGATCGGACAGATCAACAAGATATCGGGACAGTGTGCTTCCCCAGCTCTTGGGAACCATGACAAAGTGGAGCTTCCCACTCTTGGAAAAGGACTGGAGAACGATTTGCTGTGCCATGCTATTTTGAGCATAGCCCTGGAACCAGACACTGGAATTGAATTCCTGCTCGAATGTTGTGCCGATGCTATCCCATTGCGCGGCCAAGTCCTTGTCGATGCCGACGAGAATGTCGGCCTGACTGACAGCGGAGAGGGAAAGCACGGCAAGGACCGCGAGCGCAACTAGGATCGATCGGTTCATTCTGAGCTCCTTACACTACGGAACGGATGGCTGATACGCGAGGCGTACGTAGCCGATAGACGTCGATTGGGCAAGCGCGACCAATCGATCAATGGGCAGAAGAAGCTGCACGAGAGATTCGGATTCATCGATCACATACTCAGCAAACTCGGTCGCCAACGCGCCTCCGGGGATTTTCTCGGCCACAACCTCAACTCGAAGGCCGACTTGTGTGATGGCCTTGGTATTGGCATAGGCGAACCAGTCCTCAGCAACAACAAGTCCATACAGCGTGGAATCGAGAGGAGTACCGAGCGGTGATGCGGGCCCTTTAAGATCTGCCTTGGCGAATGATGCAAAATCAAGGTTGACTTCGTTGCCGAGAATGCCCATTTGCTGTAGCTCAGTTAGGACCGCAGTCAGTGTCTCGGTGATTGAAAGCTCGACACTAGGGTTGATGACCAGTTCGTAGCCAACTTCTGCCGGACGAACCGTGAACGTGTAGGTGTCCGTTGCTTGGCGCAGATAAAACCGTTCGCTATCCACCAGAAGGATTGCGGCATCGGTCAGTGCAACAGATACGGCATCGTTGGTTTCCACTCCATCGCGATTTACCGATGCCACGTCCTCGGTAAATTGGATCGTCGAGAGTCCGGCAGCCTGCGCGGTTTGAACGAGGGCTGGCAGATCAAGCGTCATGCTGCCCAATGACAGAATGTAGTAATGGGTATCAGAAAAGCTCGTTGGCATATCCGCTCCATACGCGGTCACTGCTAGCGCAAACACCAAAAGTGCAAAGAGTAACGTTTTCCCTTGTCGAATCATTGGAGCCTCCTTTGTGATTCCATGTATCATGTACACGACCGCCCCCGGGTGGGTTCCATTATGGCATGATGCCGTATTGTTTGAGGAGCGTGTCGATCTGGCAGGAGCAGTTCTCTCTGATGATTCGAATGAGGTCAGATGGAGAAGCCATCGAGTAGAGCATCGTCCCATAATAGCCTCGAAGGCTTCGGTAGAATGCATCATCACCCAGCATCTGTCTCAAGTCGTAAAGGAATAGCGCACCGCCCGAATAAACGAACGCGCTGTAAATAGACGAGTTTGGGAACGCGTATTTCGGGCTGGCAATCGTCAAGTAGCTCCAATCCTGTTTCGCTTGCTGATAGACATTGCGCCAGGTCCCAAGCTGACCACGTGCCGTTGTGTTGTCGAAGAACACGGAAAGGAATTCAAAGGACAGGTAGGTGGCGAAGCTTTCATCGAGCCAGGGATGCTCGGAGACGTCATTCCCAATGCCCGCGTAAAACCATTGATGAGCCATCTCATGCGAGATAATGATTGAGAAGAAGAGATCCGTTGGATCATCCGTATATTGCGACCCAACAAGGATGAGACCCGAAAACTCAACACCGGCAGCACTTCGCAAAGGCACCTCGACCAGATCGACTTCATGAAATGGGCAGGGCCCGACGAGATCCTCGAATAGCTCTGAGGACGACACGGCCATATCGATAGCCAACCTCCCTGCCAATTCAGACGATGCTGTGAACCATGTGCGAATCGTGGTACGGCCAGACTCGAACGTCCGTGGTGTGTAATTTGAGTCTACGAGCACGAGAGAGAAGTCGCGCGCTTGGGTGGCCGAAAAGTCGTAGATTGTGGCGTCCGTTTCAGGATTCACGGAAATGAGTTCTCCGGACGTCACCGGCACGGGTCCAGCACGTGTCGTCAGCCGGACTGCGTAGTCGGCTGTGTCGCCCATGAGTGTGTCTCCGAATCCCGTACTGGGGTCCAGGGCCCATCCCTCATCGGAATAGACGGCGAGCATCGGATAGAAGGCGGTGAGTGTAAGCGCCGACGCGGACTTGGTAAGAAGACCATAGCCGGTGGCAGCAGATCCGATTGGCTGGAATTCGGGCCAGAGCGACGCCGCCCCGTTGAAGGCAATGGTAACTTCGATGGACGCTTCGGGCTGTAGGGGATCGTCGAGAGGGACAAGAACCACGGTGTCATCCAAGTAGAGTGAATAGGTCCTACTAGCTGTCTGGATACTGATATCAAGAATCTGAACAAATGCCGTCCCATACAGGCTGTCATCATTTGCGTACAGACGAAAGAAGAGCTCTGAAAGAGGCACTCCAGTCGAATTGGTGTAGGCAATCACAGCCGAGCCCTCGAAAACACCTGCGCCATAGTCGACGACGAGATCGAGCTGATAGCTCAACGAGGATTGGGCCAAGCTCGACTGGGCCAATGAGCACAATGCGATCAGCACGAGCAATCCGCTGACTTTCTTGGTGATCATGGTCTCCTTAATCTATCACGCCATTGCGATTATAGCGTGTGGACAGCTCAACAGGGCGCTTGGTCGCCTTCTATTCTGTGAGATGGTCGAGTGCTAGGAGTTCAGCGCATCTTCGTACATCTTCTCATACTGCGGCACTATCAGACGGTAGTCGAATTTCTTCCTTGCATGTTCTTGCGCAGCCATTCCAAACCGACAATGGTCCTCCGCATGAGTCAACAGGTTGATGGCATATGAAGCCATGGCATCCACGTCTCCGACGGGGGCAAGGAAGCCGGTTCGGCCGTGCTCAACGACCTCGGGAATACCTCCAACATCTGAAGCAATCACAGGAACACCACTGGCCATGGCCTCCAACGCAACGAGGCCGAAGCTTTCCGTTGAGCTGGGCAACAGAAAAAGATCGGCTCGTGCCAGCAGTGGAGCGACGCGGTCGACGATACCGATGAACTTGATCCGGTCGAGAATACCCAGTTCCTGTCCCATTTCACGGGCTACGATCGCATCAGGGCCATCCCCAACGAGGATGAGACGGCTATCGACGGACGCACATATTTTGGCGAACACGGCGATGACATCACGAATTCGTTTTACAGGACGAAAATTGGAGATATGCATGATCGTTTTTTGCGAATTCATGCTGCATTGCGGAATGCAAGGGCACGGCTCCAATTCGTGGCGCTCGGGATCGATGAAATTGTAAATCACCCTCAGTTCTCGTTGAACGTCGAATTGGCGAATCGTCTCATCCTTGAGAAACTGAGACACAACAGTCACCGCGTCTGCGTTTTCGATGGTCATTTTGGTGACCGGCTTGAATGAGGCATTGTTGCCAACGAGCGTGATGTCTGTCCCGTGGAGTGTGAGCGCAACCTTGACATCACGGCTTCGAACAATTTGCTTCGCCAGCAATGCAGCAGCACCAAATGGGATTGCATAATGAGCATGAAGAATGTCGAGTTCGTGCGTTTCGGCAACCTCCGCCAGCTTCGAGGCGAGCGCGAGGGTGTACGGGAAGTGCTTCAGCAACGGGTATTGCTCGATTTCAACTTCGTGAAAGCTGACCCGAGGCGGTAATTCGCTCAACCGCAACGGCGTGTCATAGCTGACGAAGGCGACCTCGTGTCCACGTTCTGCCAAGTGCTTGCCCAATTCAGTGGCGACGACGCCGCTGCCACCGTGAGAAGGATAGCAGCAAATACCGATCTTCATGAAACCTCCCTCTCCTAGAACGATTCAAACATCAGATCCAACGGATTCTCGACTTCCAGACGACCACGAATCAGGAAACCTTCACCGAATTTGCAGCGAATGCGGGATCCGTGGTGCGCCATTCGGCTGCGAATGAGCCAGTCGGTGGTGGGCGACGTGAGTCTTGTTTGCGGCCCACGCTCGGCGTCCGGGCGGAATTGCGTGCCATAGGCGTAGATGGCTTCCATCTTCCGCTCAACTTGCTCGGTGATATCCACGACAAACGTGGGATCGAATTCGTACCACCCCATGTAATAGAACAATTGACTGGGGCGATAGGCCTCTTGACCTGTTTCGAAGCGAATGAGTCCGGAGAGGAAACAAGCCTCGTAAATGAGTTGCGAGGCGTTGTAATGATCCGGATGGCGATCCTGCCAGTAGGGAAGGAAGACGGCTTTTGGGCGCCAGCGGCGAATGGCTTCTGCAACCTTGCGTTTTGCTTCCGGAGTCGTGCCAATGTTGCCGTCCTCCAGTTCAAGATTGTCTCGCGCGTGGAGACCTAAGATTTTGGAACTGGCTGCGGACTCCTGCGCGCGAATATCGGCACTTCCGCGTGTCCCCATTTCGCCGCGGACGAGATCGACAATCACGACCTTCAGACCCGCATCAGCCAATTTGATCAGCGTGCCGCCGCAGCCGATCTCTGCATCATCAGGGTGTGTGCCAAATGCAACAACGTCAGCCTTGTTCATGAGATTCCTCGAGTACGATGAGTTGATGTTCGAATCGATGAAGTTCGCCGTGGGCGATCATGTCATCAATCCATTTTATCCCATACCTGGCGATGAACGAAAATGCGGAAAGGATTCGCTCTTGGGGCTTGTCCATAGGAAGCAACCATGGTTTGAGGTTTTGCAGCGCCTTGACCGACAATCCCCGGCGTGCGAGATCAGCGCGGATTGCCCGGTCTTCCAGACGATCCACTTGATAGCGGGCTTGATCGACTGTCTGATGCCATCGAGTCTCCAATCCAGGATCGATTTGGGCAAGAAAGCTCCGCAATGGCATTAGCGCGTCTCCGATTCGGTCACGAGCTGCCGTAAACTGCGATCTGAGATTCTCAGAGGCAGCGTTCTTGACAATGTCTGCCGGATTGAAGTTGGGCAGCAGCATTGCAGCCACATCAATCCCCCAGTCCGTGAGTGATTGCAGCCCTCTTGCGGGAATGACAGTTGCGCCATTTCTAGGAATCGCTAGCGGCTGTGGGATGTCCCATTGCTCGTACAACGGGCGAAGCATCGCGTGATATGCGAGTTCCGACGGTCCAAGAATGTTGGCAATAGTCGGAAGCAGCGAGTCGACAATCAACGGGCGCGTGGCCGCGTCACTGGAGAAGATGCGATTCGGTTGCGAGGCGAATGTTGCGATCTCTTGCGTGAGCAGTTGGCGCATCCCGCTATCTTCCAGAATTTCAAACAGTGTTCCCGAGCGGTTCGGATCAAGGGGCACGGGATAGCCCAGGTTGCGCAACCGAATCGAGCTGTCGGTTAGCCCGTGTTGAATCTCGACCCGCTCAGCAAGAACTCGCTGAAAAAGAGGGGTTGCGGCAGATCGTAGCACACGTGGCTCGACCAGAATGAGGCCGTGCTTCGCAAACAAACGACTCCACACGCGAGCGTGCCAAGTGCAGTAATTATCGCCTTCCACAGGAGAGAATAGGTCCGAATCGGACGCAACGGAGAACGTCATTTTTTCATTGGCTTCACGATACGCCTGTGACACCGCAGCTGTGATGGGAAGCGATTCAATGGGGCGTCCCTCGCCTTCCCAGTCAAAGGAGATGGTTCGCAGCGCCCCCGACTCATCCATCCATCGCATGTGATTGATCTCAGCAAAATCGTGATCCTCGGAAGCCAGCCAAAAAACCGGCACAACCGGAAGATTCAGTTGTTCGGACAGATGGGCGGCGGTCCGGATAATGGATGCAATCTTGTAAAGTACGAAAAGCGGCCCCCCGAGAAAGCCTGCTTGCTGTCCGCCAATCACGCACAGGGCTTTGGGATCGCGAAGGCGTTGTACGTTTTGCCGTGCGGCATCTGGCGCATCGATCCACTGGTTGTATCCAAGCAGCGCGTCACACACTTCTGCGCGTGTTTGAGGACTGAAGAGGGTCTCTCGCGCTTCGGCAAGTCGAAATAGGGAAGTCCCTGAATGCTGGAAAAAATCAGCGGTCTGTTTGTTCGCCTCAATGTAGTCCAAGAAGAACTTGGCGTCGGAATACAGTGTGTGCGGATCAATGGTATGGGGCATGGGCCACCTTCGATGTAACAAAAACCATGCGGGCACTTGAATTTGTGAACGCGTCACCCTGGAGGCTACCAAAGAAATGCGTGTTGACAAACCCGATGCGTCCCAACATGTCCTCGATCTCTCGTTTCGCGTACATGCGAACCGATTCCCGATAGATTGTAACCGGAGAACCCGGCTGTGTAACGCGGGTTTCTTTTTCAACCCGGAGACCGTCACGAGAGATGTGTCTGCGGATTCGAACACACATATCCCCCAGCTCTTTCTCTTCTGATGGCGTGAGCGATGCGAGCACATGCTCCCGATTGAGGGTATCCAGAACAAAGGTCCCATCGCGTGTGAGCGCACGGTAGGCAGAAACCAAAACGCGCTCGTCTTCCTGTTGGCTGGCAAAATACCCAAACGAGGTGAACAGCGAGATGATGGCGGTAAAGCGATCACGCTGCGGGATGTCTCTCATGTCCGCTCTCAGCAGCTGAACGTCCTCCATGGATGCAGCATCAAGGCGGGCTCGGGCTTCGGCCAGAAGATGTGATGACAGATCAAGTCCCGTCAAATCGGTGAATCCTTCCCGGCGCAGAGCAGCCAGGTGGCGCCCCGCACCGCAGCAGAGGTCCAGCAGAGGTTCCCTCCGAGGGAGATCCGTTAATCGAAGGAGTGCGGCGATATCTTGAATGGCTTCTTCATCATTGCGATGAGGATAGAGCGATAAATAGTCGCGTCCGAATGTGCTTTCATACCAGGCGGTCACTCGATCCCGTGCTCCTTCTTGTATTCGGCCCAATTGGCCTTGAGTTCGATGAACGATTCTACATCGGGTCGGAGAAGGAACGGATTGGTACTGCGCTCATGAGCGACCGTTGAGTTTGGACGAAGCCCGACGTCGTGACCTGGATAAATACGCGTATCTTCAGGCAACGCCATGATTTTCTCGTGCAACGACGTGTATTCGGCTCGAGCGCCCTCATCTAGATCCGTTCCTCCAACCTTGCCGACAAATAGCGTATCGCCTGTGAACAATGCGTTGTCAATAAACAGACAGATGGAATCTGCCGTATGTCCCGGTGTGTGGAGGATCTTGATGGTGATTTCGCCTAGCGGAAAGATGGCTCCATCAGCGACACGGGTTCCTGTCGCTGGGTCGACATCGTGAAACTTCAGGGGACATACACCCGTCTTGAGTTCAAATGCGCGATTGCCATTGGTGTGATCGTGATGATCGTGGGTGTTGAATGCATAGACCACCGTATAGCCGTGGTCTGTGGCAAAGGCTGCAATAGCCTCTGGATCATAGGATGGATCGATAACGACCGCTTTGCTTGTCACATCGTCTGCAATGAGATAGCCCAAATTTCTATTGCCGCCAGTCTGGAACGTCCTGATCATCGAAGGCTCCTTTCAAAATCCTGAGCAGTGATTCTAAACGGGAAGCAGCAGAACACAAACGCATGTTGACAAAATCATAGACATACCTATCATGTAAGCGCGCGTAAGCAGAACACAGACAACAGCAGAAGGAGGAACGAAGATGAATAGAATGGTTCGAGGTATGGCATTGGCCATGGTGGTGTTGATCCTGGTCGGGGGGGCTGTTCTTGCCAACGGTCTCATGATTTCAGAGATCGCTTGGGCGGGTACGGCCGCCAGTTCTACGGATGAGTGGATTGAGTTGAAGAACGCTGGCAGCGAAGCCATCGATCTCGCTGGCTGGAGGCTGGTGTTTGGCGATACGGAGATTCCTCTTGGCGTGGTGGCCGAAGATACCCTTGAGATCAGAACAACGACTCTTGCTCCAGGTGCGTTCTTTGTGCTCGAGCGAACCGACGATGACACCATTTCGGATGTCATTGCAGATCTTCTCTACAAGGGCACGCTGTCGAATGCAGGGATTCTTGTCGAGTTGATCAATCCAGACGGTGTATCCGTAGACAGCGCAGTGATGGATGAGTCTGGATGGCCGGGCGGGAGTGGTGGTTCCGGGGAACCCGCTTATTGCTCGATGGAACGAACGAGCAGCGGAAACTGGGTCAGCAACAATGCCATCATATGCAATGGATTGGACGGGAATGGAGTTCCGCTCCGTGGCACACCGGGTCAAGTGAACTCTGCGGATGTGCTCGCTCAATGGGCTCCACGAGTAGAGATGACTTTTCCTTCTGAGGCAGGGAGCATCCTGTCAGGCACGGAGTGGATCTCCTGGATCGCCAGCGATCCGAATGGCACAGACTCTGCACTTGCCATTGCCATCTTCCTCTCGCCCAATGGAGAAGATGAATGGGATCTGTTGATTGAGAATCTCGCCAACGCGGGGTCATTCTCATGGGATACGACCACCGTCCCGTCGGCGAATGGTTATCGCTTGAAGGTTCGTGCCACGGATCCAGAAGGCTACATGGGCGAAGCTGTGAGCCTCGCCTTTGACGTCTCCAACGCTGGGGAGTAGTTAGTTTCGTTCAGGACTGACAAGCGCCCAAATGTCATCCAGGTGAGCATGGACACTGTCCTTGCCCGCCTGGATGGCGGCTTGCGTGTGTTCGAATGCGAACATCCGAATCCAGCTCACGTCAGGTTGAATCACCAGCAGATTCCCGCCTAGCCGTTCAGTTGCCACGGCGATCTGCAATTGGGTCAAATGATGAGACGTGACACGCTGTGTCTGGAGGAGCGTATCCAAGCAGGTAGAGATCTCGCGATCCAAAGGAGCACCTGTGTCCACGGCAAGAACGGCTTCTGCCCCCATATCAATCACGACATCGGCAGGGAGCTTATCGACCACACCACCATCGATGAGAAACTGCCCTTCGAAGGCGACGGGTGAGAACACGCCTGGAACGGACGTACTCGCAACCACAGCATCACTGAGCAGGCCTTCTCTCAAAACGACGCGCTCACCGGTTTCCAGATTCGCAGCCACTGCGGCATAGGGTATCTTTATGTCTCGAAAGCACTTGCCAGCCGTGAGAAGACCAAACAATTCTCGGAGCCTCAATAGATCGTGTGGCCTGGAGTCCTCTTCTCGCCACACCGATCCACGCACGTATTCCACCATGCTCCGGCCGACGATCTTCTGAACCTCGCGGACCGTACTATCGCTGACCTGCAGCATATCATTGAGGTCTACGGACACCAACACCTTGGCGATGAGCTTGAGATCTCCGCCAACCGCCATGGCCGCACCCATGACTGCGCCCATGCTAGTTCCTGCAATCATGGACACCGGAATGCCTTCATCCTGAAGCGCGATGAGGACGCCCAAATGGGCCAATCCACGTGCTCCGCCCCCACCCAGCGCCAATCCCAATCGTTTGCTCATGGTAAAAAAGAACCTCCGGCTTGATGATAGTCAAGCCGGAGGGCAGTGAAAAGTTCAGATCTGGGCGAGGTCATCATACACAAACCGTGCCCAGTCTCATTGAGATCTAGTAGGGCATGCCTCCTGGCATCTGAGGCATTGGTGATTCTTTGTCTTCCTTGATCTCGCCGACGAGTGCATCCGTGGTCAGCAACATCCCGGCGATGGACACAGCGTTCTGAAGAGCGGATCGCGTGACCTTGGTGGGATCAATGATTCCAGCATCGAACATGTTTCGATACTCTTCTTTGGCGACGTCGAAACCAATGCCCGGCTTCTGCTCGCGAACCTTGCCCACGACAATGGCGCCCTCAAATCCGGCGTTCAGTGACAGTTGGCGAAGGGGTGCTTCGAGAGATCGCCGCAAAATGGCAAGACCGACCGCTTCATCGCCCTTGAGCTTGAGGCCATCGAGAGCCTTGGCCGCATTGAGCAATGCAACGCCACCACCAGGGAGGATGCCTTCATCCACAGCTGCCTTCGTGGCTTCGAGCGCGTCTTCCATTCGATGCTTCTTCTCGGAGAGTTCGGTTTCCGTTGGAGCGCCGACCTTGATGACGGCAACGCCGCCTGCCAATTTGGCCTTGCGCTCTTCGAGCTTCTCACGGTCATAATCAGAATCGGTGTTTTCGATCTGAGCTTCGATCTGTTCGACTCGGCCGTGGATGGCCTCTGGCTTGCCCTTGCCGCCGATGATGGTGGTATTGCTGCTATCCACCTTGATGGTCTCAGCGCTTCCGAGCATGTCGAGCGTCGTATCCTTCATCTGCATGCCGGCGTCTTCGGCAACAACGGTGGCGCCAGTCAGGACGGCAATGTCTTCAAGCATGGCCTTGCGGCGATCGCCGAATCCAGGGGCCTTGACTGCACAGCTTGAGAACGTGCCCTTCAATTTGTTGAGCACCAAGGTTGTCAGTGCTTCGCCAGTCACATCCTTCGCGATGATGAGCAGCGGTTTGCCCGTTTGGACGACCTTTTCAAGAAGGGGAACGAGATCCTGCGCCGCCTTGAGTTCTTGGTCCGTGATCAGAACGAGGGGCTTTTCGAGCAGAACTTCCATTTTCTTGGGGTCTGTAACGAAGTAGGGCGAGATGTATTCACGATCGAACTGCATACCTTCGACGACGTCATAGTAGGTGTCGATGGTATCCGAATCTTCGACGGTGATGACGCCGTCTTCCCCGACAGCTTCCATTGCATCGGCAATGATTGCCCCAATGGCTTCGTCATTGGCTGAGATGGTGGCGACCTGCGCTGTCTCTTCCTTGGACTTCAGCGCGCGGCTCATCTTCTTGAGTTCTTCAACGATTGCGGCTGCACCCTTTTCCAGACCGCGTTTAAGCTCCATCGGGTTGGCGCCAGCGGCCAAATTCTTGAAGCCCTCCTCGATCATCGAATGGGCGAGAATCGTTGCTGTGGTTGTTCCATCGCCAGCGATATCGTTTGTCTTGGAGGCGACTTCTTTCACCAGCTGGGCACCCATGTTCTCGAATACGTCAGCGTACTCCTGCTCTTGGGCAATCGTCACGCCGTCATTGGTGATGTCGGGACTACCGAACTTCTTGTCGATGATGACGTTCCGACCGCGCGGCCCAAGCGTAATCCGCACAGCATCCGCCAGCTTATCAATACCAACCTTCATTCTGCGGCGTGCTTCGTCGCCAAAAATAACTTCTTTTGCCATGTTGCAGTCCCCCTAGTTTTCTACGATTGCGAGAACGTCAGTTTCTTTGACCAGAATCAGTTTGTCTTCGCCCTGTTCGATCTCAGTGCCAGCGAACGTTCCTACGATGATCTCGTCGCCGACCTTGACCTCGAACTTCTCATCCGTGCCGATGGCGAGCACTTTGGCTCGTACAACCTTCTCACTTTTGACGCTATCGGGGAGAACAATGCCTCCAGACGTCGTCTTGTTCTCGGGCTCAATCTTCTGGGCGAGAATGCGTTTTCCCAACGGTTTGATTGTCATGGTGTTCCTCCTCTTGCTATGGTGATTAGCACTTAGGCTTGTAGTTTGCTAATCAATTGTAACGTCTGTCTCCAGAAGCGTCAAGGAATTTGATGAATGCCGGGAAAGTGGCTACTGTAGCGGTGATTTCTATGCCATCAGGAAAGACGCATCTCACAATTGAAGCAATGATCCTTTTTTTGTGGGCGGGACTTTCGATTCTGGTCGTGTCGAAGCATTCGGTTGCCAGCTCGCAAGCTACCCTGTTCCTGGGATCCTACGTGTTTTCCATGTTCCTCATGAGCCCGGATTTGGACTTATCCAAGAGTGATAGCTTCCAGCGCTGGGGACCGCTCCGATGGATTTGGTTTCCCTATGCCTGGCTTTGTCGGCATCGCCAGACATCTCATCATCTCCTGTTGGGGCCGTTGTCACGCGTTGCGTACCTTGTGCTGCTCGTCCTCGCGGGCGCGTTTGTCTATCTTGTTGTCTCAAGGAATCCCGCCCCCCGTTTGGCGTTCTCGCTGAAGGTATTGCTTCCCGCAGGCTTGGGGCTGTATCTCCCCAATTTGGAGCATATTCTTATTGATCGAATGTCCACGGCCTGGCGGAGGAAACGCAGGAAGCATCGGTTGTAAGTCCTAGGCTTGGATCCTATACTGCCTGTCATGAACCAGACGCTGCTTTATGTCCTTGGATCGGTCCTACTCGTAGGAGTTGCAGTAGGATTGGCTTTCTTTGGACCCTATTACGAAGTAGGGATTGCATCGTGGTACGGTCCCGGTTTTGACGGGAATCGAACGGCGAATGGCGAGGTTTACGATATGAATGGTGTGAGCGCTGCGCACAAGTCGCTTCCCTTTGGAACGATTGTTCGAGTGGTTGAATTTGAAACAGGCAGAAGTATTGTCGTTCGCATCAATGACCGAGGACCCTTTGTAGAGGGGCGAATCATTGACCTATCCAAAGGTGCAGCGGCTCAATTGGGGATCGTCAACAAGGGAATCACCAAGGTCGGGCTCAGGATTGTGCGTTGGCCCTAGGCATGTTCTAAAGAGGGCAGTCTTCCTGATGATTTCGCCGTCATCGTTTTTGCGGATATCATAAGCACGAAATCTAGCGGATTGGACAGACGTTTGACTTGAATGAATGAAGGATGCACCCCTAACAAAGAAGAAGGGAGATAGACAATGAGTCTCTCAGTGAGTGAGATCCGGCGTGGAATGTCGATCCTCTATGACGGCGAATTGTATGAGGTCGTCGAGTATGAACATTCCAAGCGCGGAAGATCCGGCGCAGTGGGAAAGACGAAGCTCAAGCATTTGAAAACAGGCAGGGTCCTGGCAGCGACGTTTAAGGGATCCGAGAATACAGAATCGGCCTTCCTCGAATCGCGAGAGCTACAGTATCTATTCCATGATGGCGACAACCTCGTGTTCATGGATGCAGAGAGCTTTGACCAATTTCCGTTGAGCAAAGAGGTGCTTGGCCCGCAAGCCGATTTTCTCATCGAAGGCGAAAACGTTGTTGGATGCTACTACATCAAAGATCTGGTTAAGGTTGATTTGCCAAATTTTGCCGAACTCAGAGTGATACACACTGAGCCTGGCGTAAAGGGAGACACAGTCTCCAATGTTGAAAAACCGGCGACTGTCGAGACAGGGGCCGTTGTGAATGTGCCTCTCTTCGTCAAAGAAGGCGATTTGTTGAAGATCGACACCCGGACTGGAACCTATGTGGAACGGCTTTAAGGAGGAGGCATGGCCGACAAGAGGGTAGAACTCATCGATGAAGACGGCCGCATCTCGATCGCAGAAGATGTCATCACGTCGATCGCCCGTATTGCAGCAGACAAGGTTGACGGCATCGCCCATTCTTTGGGAAGCGGCGGTGGTGGTCTCATGAGCATCTTTAGCGGGGAGGATATTGCGCCGAATATTAAGACGGAACTCTCCAACGAAGCAGTCCGCCTGGAATTGAGAATTTCCGTGGAATACGGATACCCGGTACACGAAGTCGCGCAAGGCGTTCAGCAAAATGTGCAGCGTGATATTGAGTTGCTTGCTGGCGTAACCGTGTCTCACGTGGACGTCTTCGTGAAGAAAGTCGTCCCGCCGCATACACACGGTGACGAAGAATAGGGAGGAGGGCACCATGGCAGGAGAGGAAAAGGGAAGTGTCGGAATCTCGAGGGATGTAGTCACTGCGATTGCGGGCATTGCCGTTTCCGAAATTGACGGGATTGCCAATCTCGGCCAAGGGGATAGCTCATTCCGTCGTGGCGAGGGGATGAAGCGGTATGTGGACACAAGCGTCGAAGGCGACGTGGTCACAGTTACCGTGCGTATTACCGTGCTCTACGGAAACCCAATTCACAAGGTCGCCAAGCAGGTTCAAACGCGTATCAAGGCGGAAATTGAGCGCATGACGGGTCTTCGTGTCAGTGCGGTCAATGTGGACGTCCAGCGCGTCGTACAAGCTGAAGACGCTGATGTCGAAGGTGGAGAGGAATGCGACAACTTAGAGTCCTAGGCCTCGGCGGAGCCATGATCCTTACGGCTGGATTGGGGATCGGTCTCATTCTTGCCGGTGCAGGCGTACTTTCCTTGACATCGATTTGGGATTTCTTTAATACGACAGCCGGATCGATTCTCGTCATTCTGTCTGGGGCGGCATTGATCTTGGTGGCTGTTCATTTTCTCATCGTGTTGGCTGATGAACGATTGAGTCGTTCTCTGTTTCATCATGAAGGAGACTGGGGACGAATCGATCTGGCGCCCAGTGCCATCAAGGAATTCATTGCCGGCATCTTGCGAAATCGTATTGGACTCGATCAGTTTCGCGTCCTGCTGCGACACCATGCGAACGGCGTCGGAATCGCTGTACGAACGACGCTATCCCCGGATCAGAAAGTTACGGAAGTTGGCGAGCGTATTCAGCGTGAGTTGTCCCAGCATGTCGAAGATCGGACAGGAGTCAAAGTGTGCGATGTCGTCGTCCTTGTCCGTAATATTCGAGCGAGCGGAACAGGCGTAAAGGAGTCGTCCGGTGATTAGATTGCCTCTTAGTGGGAGACTGATTGGCCTCGTTCTCGGCCTGATTGCCGGACTTCTGTTCGTCTTTTTGGGCTGGAAGGCGTTCCTCATTCTCCTTGGATTCATCGTTCTGGGCTTCCTCGTGGGCGGGTGGATCGATTCGCGTGAAAGTGTGAAGCGTCGATTGAAGGACCTCACGGATCGCGTGTTGCGCTCCTAATGCAAAGACGAGACGCACGTGAACTCCTGCTTACGGCCCTCTATCGTTGTGAGTTTTTGCCCGCAGCACTCGACGAGTTGTTTGAGGAAACGGATCCTGAGGATCAACGAGAGTACATGGAGACCGTGTTCAACGGCATCCGCGAACGCCAGCCAGAGATTGACCGAATTCTGGGAGAGAAAACCGTCGGGTGGAAATTCGAACGCCTCGCGCTGTTGGATCGAAACATCCTGCGGCTAGGTGTTTATGAGTTGCTGTATTTCGATGATGTGCCTCCAGAAGTCGCGATGAATGAGGCCATCGAGCTGGCCAAGAAGTATGGCACTGAGCAAGCGCGCAAATTCATCAACGGCATTCTTGATCGGATCTGGAAGGAGCATCGTGAAGGCACAACGCCTTGATGGGAAGGGGCTTGCCCGCGATCGCAGACAGCAACTGGTCAGTCGTGTGGAACGACTGAGAACACAGGGAAGCATCCCCAGGTTGTCCGTGATCCTTCCTTCGCAGGATGAGGCAGCACTCGCCTACTATCACGCCAAAGTTCACGCTGCTGGCAAGTTGGGGATCGAGGTCAACAGCTTCGTTCCTGATCCCCTTTCCACCGCCTGCATCGTCGATCTCATCAGGTCATTGTCAGGGGACACTGGGGTTTCCGGAATCATGGTCGAATCACCCATTCCTACGCGCATCGACATGAAAGCCGTTCGTACGGCTCTGCCGGTAGCCAAAGACGTGGATGGTGCTGGGATTGAATCCTTGGGACATCTTCTGAGTGGGAAACCCGCTTTTCCCCCCGCCACGGCGGCGGCGGCTCTGGCATTAGCAGAGATGGCTTGTGATATCGCGGGCAAACACGCCGTGGTGATTGGTCGCAGTCTTGTGGTCGGACGTCCGTTGGCGCTTCTGTTGCTCGCCAGAGACGCGACGGTGACGGTGTGTCATTCTAAGACCCGTGATCTGGCAGAGATCGCGCGAATGGCGGATATCCTGTTCGTCGCAGTCGGTCGTCCGGGGTTCGTCACTGGAGACATGGTGAATCCTGGCGCTGTAGTGATTGACGTTGGAACCAATTGGGTTGACGGCAAGCTCGTGGGCGATGTGGATGCTGGCACTGTCGAGTCCATTGCCCGGGCGCTGAGTCCCGTGCCCGGTGGTGTGGGGCCGATGACGACCACCCTGCTGCTCGAACACGTCGTCCAGGCGGCTGAAGCCGCAGTCGGTTAGAATTCTTCGCATGACCAAAGCCTACGCAGATTTGCATCTTCATACGGTTGCATCTGACGGAACACAGACGTTTGATACCCTTGTACGCCGCGCCAAGGCGACGGCCTTCGATTGCATTGCGGTCACTGATCATGACATTATCTCCGCTGACCTGACGTCTCGTGTGACGTCTGTGTACGGAGTGGAAGTCATCACAGGCGTCGAAGTCAAGGCGATGTTCGGGGATGTCGCGGGCGAGTTGCTCGGATATTTTGTGGATCCCCATCATGCGGAACTGAAGGAGCTCCTGGGGCCACTATCGGCCTCTCGCGATCAGCGGATGATGCATATGGTTGAGTTATGCAGAGAGCATCTCCAGATTGACATCACCTATGAAGAAGTGCTTGCAGAATCCGCTGGCGGAAATGTTGGGCGTCCGCACTTGGCCCGTGTGTTGCTTGAGAAGGGTGCCATCGCAGACTTCCAAGAAGCCTTTGCCACGCTGATTGGCAAAGGATGCCCCTGCTACTATGCGATCGACAAGCCCGATTTCCGTGACGCTGTACGCATCCTCAAGGCGGCTGGCGGTGCGATCTCAGTTGCCCATCCATGCCTGATGACGATCCCGAATTGGGACGTCTTCCTCGACGAACTCATGGCTGCAGGCGTTGATGGCATGGAAACGATTTATCCCTACGATCCCTTATCGAGGAACCTCTCGATTGAACCTTGGTTGCTAGCGGAAAAGGCCAAACAACACGGCTTCCTCGTGACCGGCGGATCAGATGACCATGGGCCAGGCGGGAAAGAAAGTCTGGGAATGGTTCGAGTACCTTATGAGCACGTCGAAGCGCTCAAGAAGGTGGCTGGACTCTGACCTTCGGCTCGCCGCTCGGAATGGAGACGTGTCTCAACACGTGCCGGACCGAGCCTGGGGACGTGGATGATCCGTTCAGTGGTTCGTTTTCTAACTGATCCCAGGCAACCGGGAGCGAAAGGTCAAGAGGAGCAACCAACCAAGATAAGGGGACAGGCTACTTTTCACCGTCCTAGATACTACATAGAGCGCAAAAAGTAGCCTGTCCCCGATCTGGGTAAAGTTGTAGTGTGCGCACTTTGTCGTTGGTGACCTCCCCGACGCAAGGCAACCTCACGTCGGCCAGTGGGAGCCTAGCCTCTGAGGCTGACGAGTTCAGTTCCAGAACGCAAAGCAAGTCGCGAACTACCGAAACTCATCGTTTGCGACCTTCCCGTCTACCAGTGTGATCAGTCGATTGACTCGATCAAGCAAACGGTTGTCGTGGGTGGCAAAGAAGAAAGTCGCCCCCTTCTCAGAATTGAGGCGACGCATGAGATCGATCAAGTCGTGACTCATGGCCGTGTCGAGATTCGCGGTGGGTTCGTCTGCGAGCACGATGGACGGTTCGCCAACCACGGCACGAGCGACGGCC
>JAHITR010000125.1 GCA_018817505.1 Candidatus Bipolaricaulota bacterium
AGAAGCGCCCCAGACCATAGTGTCTGGGGCGTTTCTACGTTTGACTAGTCCTCGATCCCCAACGAATCCGCAGGATTCGCGTTTGCCGCAAGCAAACTCCAAGGAACTCGATGTTTCATCGAGTTCCCGGATTCTGAGTCCCTGTACTTCCTCCCTTCGGGCGTACATGAGAAAGCGGGGTCAGGCATAAGCCTGGCCCCGTTTCTATGCGACGTTCCCGACTGGAGACTCAAACCCCTGAGTTTGAGCCGCCAATTGACAAACTCTAAGGAACTCAATGTCACATTGAGTTGCCGGATTCAAAGTCCCAACACATGACGTTTGGCGTGCGAAGCACCCAAACTCATTCCCGCTCAAAGAGCGGGCAGGCCCTTCGGGCGTACATGAGAAAGCGGGGCTCCTCCCGGGTCCCGCTTTGTCATGATGTTCCGACTGGTCACTTGAACCCCTGAGTTTGCATCGGGCAAGTCGAGCAAACTCAAAGCAACTCAACGCTTCATCTTGAGTTGCCCAGGTTCCCACGAATCCTGTCGGGCGTACAACAATGGGTGGTCCTCAAACTCCGGTTTGAAAGTAGTCCACTAGGGGGTGGGCTGTAGATCTCCACTTCAGTATCACCACCTTCACAACCTTGGGGTTGGGGGACATCCACCCAGTAGGTGAGGTTCCTGACGTCGCTAGAGGCGATTCTCGGTGCTATCATCATGGCACTTACTGTGCTGATCGTCGCGCGAAAGCTCATGCGCTAGACAGATACGCAGCGTCAGTGCCTGAGAGCCGAAGCAACTGTTCGGGCCCTCAACAACAGGGCTTGCTGGTTATGGGATGTACATAGGTCCTAGCCCTTCGCAGCTCTCCCGCTCATTCAGCTGGGTGAATAACCTCCTCACGGTCTTGGGTTTGTGGGAACCCCCAATTCACTCTCAGAATGGACTCATCTCGCGGTCTGTCCTGACTGGCGTTGAACAACAACTGCCTTCACGGGAGCCCCTACTGCAACTGCGATCAGAGATAGGGCTCCGAAGCTGGCTGGCGTAGATCCGCCAGCCCGTATCCAGCCAGACGCAACCGCGATCGCGATGGCAAGCACGGAAACAATGGCGAGTCCAAGTGCAACTCGCCTTGGCAGAATTTGGGCAAGAGATTCGCCTGCGAGATACGAGAGGCTCAACATTGCGGCAAAGAACACTACTTGGACCATGCGCGCGGATCTGAAGGTGAGAAGTAGAGCGGGTATCATTGCTACTATGATTAGTGGTCCAATGTGTTTCAGTTTCGTCATCATATCTCCTCCCTATTCCCCATCATTGCCACACATGCCGCGTAGCGGCTCTGCACTGAAAAACCGATCGGCCCACATAGGCTCCAACAGATTGCTGGCAAACGGCTACTCCGTGAACACCCACCCACACGACTCTTGTAGCTCCCACTCGACACAATAATCGCATTCCCCGCAGACCAACAAGGTGAGTATGCCGCATCCAACATTACATCCGAAGCCAGCCCAGAAAGCGGAGGGGATAGTGCAGGCCGCCGCACATGAGAGAAATGCCCACGTTGCACATGGATCGCAGATTCTGGTGTCATACTCAACACATTCAACCCATTGTATGCACTGCCACTCCATCGCTTCTTGTGTCTCAACAATGGGCAGTTGCGGCTCTGTAGTATCCTCGCATTTCTTGTTCTTGCCCGCGCCATTCGCGGCGGTCTCGGGGGCTTGACATCCGCAATCCACGGGGACAGCGTTCGATACGAGACCAATAGCCAGCAATCCGACACACAGCAGGATCAGAATCCTCTTCATGTTTCTCCTTTTACATCTGCATTATAACGAGGTTAGCAGATTGCTCACTGTTTAACAAGTATTTCGTAGCAGTAATATGATGTCGTCATTTTATTTCCGTGTTTATGGGGTTGTTAACGACATTGCGCCTTCCTGTATTGCAACGCGGGACTCTTGCCCATCATAGTACTGTTCCTGAGTGCTCGAATAGCGTATTCAAGGCGAGGGGGCAATGGGTGTGGCCTGAAGCGGGGACTTGTGGTATCTGTACCTCTTCTCAAGCATCGAAATCAGCTTATTAAGCAGTACGATGGCCCATAGGACAGAAGCCAGTGGGTCGAGCATCGTTGTGAGTGTGAACAGCTGCTTTCCTCCTTATCACTGGGGTCACATCTGGATTCTTAGGGTTTCTCTCCCATCACTGGGGTCACATCTGGATTCGAGGGCTTCCTGCAATCAGGGATGCCCCTGACTCCTTGGGAGTGGAGGATTCGAACTTCTCGCTCAGGCCGTTTGAAAGCCACTAGGATGCACCAGAATAAGCGATTCGCGATCGAATCTAGCGTTAGGCCACAAGTCACTCTTCCAAAACTCAGCCTCTAGCCACTTGATAGTTCAAAGATCGTCCGACAGACACCGGCAGAGCCTTGCTCGTACCATTCCACAGCTGGGACATGAGACGGCTACGTTGATCCAACGAGAAGAGACTCGATCTCCTCCCTGCTTGGCCAAGAGAAGGTCCCAGAGTTATCCTCTGAGGGGTACATGAGAAAGCGGCGCCCCTCCCGGGTCCCGCTTTGTCATGATGTCCCGACTGGTCACTTGAACCCCTGAGTTCGTGACAACCCATTCGCGCGAACTCGAACCTACCCGTAGGGTAGGCGGGGTTGCACGGCGTTCGACGCAATGCGTCGAACCCGTTCCCGCTCAAAGAGCGGGCAGGCCCTTCGGGCGTACACATGAAGCGGGGTCAGGCATAAGCCTGGCCCCGTTTCTATGCGACGTTCCCGACTGGAGACTCAAACCCCAACGAACCCCACAGGGTTCGCGTTCGCACAATCCTCATTACGAGTTTCACGTGTGAAACTCACAACGTGCTCGCAGAGCACGCACTCGCACAAGCAACCCACTGTCACACGCCATGACGTTTGGCGGCGCAGCCGCCAACCTCATCCCTGCGCTAAGCGCAGGCGGGTTCACAGAGTCCCGTAGTCTCAGCGCGCAGCATTCCACGAGGATGCACACCTTGAGATACGGCGTTCGCGAAGCGAATTCGTCCCTGCTCAAAGAGCAGGCAGTCCCATTCGGCCGTGAGTGCGCAAACGGAGTCAGGTGTCTGCCTGGCTCCGTTCTGCTTTTCCGCTTGACTGGCTACTCAAACCCCATCGAACGTTCTGCGTTCGCGTGTGCCCAGCAAATCCATCTGACAAACACCAAGAAAGAAACCCACCCCCCTAACGTTAGCTCATCTATGGGTTTCGGATTCCTCGGCAGTCAGGGGAACTGAATGCAGAACGCGGACGTGCCTATGTATTTGGTGATGTAGGTTGCATATCTTGGATAGAGCTTCTGCGGAAGGCCTTTTCTACTTAGGCCATCTGCCCCGCTGTCTCACTTGGAGAGGCCTGCTATTTGCATCCAAAGACAGAGCAGGAGGAAATTTCAGGCTGCTGATTGAGTTCTTGCTACCAACCTCCGCCACCGCCACCGCCAAAGCCGCCGCCAGAAGAGCCCCCGCCAAAGCTACTCCGGCCTCCCCAGGCCGAACGCCCTCGAGACCCCCGGTGGGTTCGTGGAGCGGACACGAATGAGCGCTGCATTCCAGAGGCGAGACGCATCATGCCTACTCCGAACTGATGTTCATTGAAGGTCTCGCTGGATCCGGAATACCATCTGGGCGGCCTCTCAAGCAGCCCTTCGAACTGCTTGGTCCAGATCTTGGTGAGGTTGAGTGCAATAGCGTAGGGAAGCAGTTCCTCAAATTCACGTGGACTCTTCTCTGGTGCGTTGTGAAACTCCAAGCGCCTCACTTCGGCGCGCTCGATGTACTCGGCAAGGCCGAGCACTTCACGCAATGCATCGACACCTTGCTGAGTCTTCCGCGGCATGATCCAAGAGAAGGCAAAAGCAATTACGCCACAAATTCCCACAGCAATCCCGAGGTAGAGCGATGCAAGGACTACGCCAAGAACAGCGCCGACGACAAGGATCAATATGCCGATGAGGGCGTAGCTGGCCCATACGTCCTCTGGATCCTTTGTGTAGTAGTGCTTCTTGATAAGTCGTGCGTACAAGGCACGCTTTATCGAAGGGAGAACCTTGTAGAACGAATGCTCCATGGATGACAGCGATCTGGTCTTTGGATGAGCGTTATTGAATATCCCATCAAGCACCAGTCGTTCGACATCAGTCAGCATCCCATTGGCATCCTTCAGCTTTGTGAACTCGTAGTCGAGCGGTGCTCCGTTGGCAGAGGTTTTCGTGGCATCGTTGGGCGGCTTCACTTCTTCGCCAACCTCTCGAATACTGAGGAACCCCTTCACTGCCAAATCGATCACCATCGCGGAAACATCTTGCAGGTCTGCGCGATCGTCGATCAACACACCTGCCTCTCCAGCACGAATGTCCTTGGGAGCATCAAAGCGGGGAGCAATCACCCCTTTGGCTGGATCCTTCCCCCTGCGCCACCACCACAGCAGCATCATGAGGAGCGTAAGAATCGGAAGCAGCGCATACTTGTTGGCAGACAGAAAGTAAGTTGCTCTCTTGCCCACACTTGGAGCATTGATGCCTGAAGCCTCGCGTGGGATGGCCACATCAATCGTCAATCCCTCTCCGGGAACGAGGTCGGTTGCTTCAAACACGTAACGTCCTTCAGTATCTCGAAATGCGGGACGGCCGCGCGTTGTGCTTCCAGAGTACCCCACGTACGAAGTCGTCGGAACCTTTGCCTCGGACACGCTTTCGGGAAGAACAACTCTCGTAACCGCATGATCAATTGGTATCTGCCAGTCATTGCCTGTTACGTTCCAGTAAAGCTGTATGTACTCCTGGCTGTTGAAGAGAAGGGCTCGATTGACCGTGTACTCAAGTGTGTAGGTGTGTGCACCGACGATGGTTTGATCCGGATCACCGATTTGGATGAGAAGATTCCTTCCGCTGCTCTTTGTCGTGTACGGTGCCAGTCCGGCATCGAGTGTGATATCAGCAATGTTGAGATCGAGCGTGAGATTCTCGCCAGTGGGTCGCTGGTATGAGACAGGAATTTCGCGATAGATGCCGTGGTGTGGGGTGTAGAACAACACGTCCAGACTCTCGGTGATCAACAGCTCTCCCGTAGATAGGACCTCAATATCAACCAAAAACTCTGAGATGCGAAGGCTCGCAGAAGCCACGATTGTGAGACAACTGACAACAAGCACAGTTAGGAAGATGCTTCTCATCACACCCTCTCCTTACAGATACAGTCCATCTCTCGCCCTGTGCAGAGCATCAATGTATGCACAGGTATCCGCAGTACGGCATCAACAGACGCAACAAACTGCATGGCACGTTCCCGTGAGAGAAGATAGCAGAGGCGGACCCTGTTGGTGAAGCGGCTGAGTCAACGACATCAATTGGTGAGTAGTGAGGAATGCCTAATAGGATCCTTCGGAGCCTGGGCAACTCGAAGTTGAATGCCAACTAACCTCAAGCAACTCAATGGCACATCCCACGACGTTGGCGACTCGAATCCACAACGATGTTTAGCGAAGCAAAACTTGAACGAGGGCGAGGCAGTTGAGACTGTCTCGCCCCCGCGAACTCAGCTCTGCGCAATGCGCAGGCAGGTTCACAGAGTCCCTCGCTTCTTGCTTTCGGGCGTACACGCGAAGACGGGGTCAGGTATTGACTAGCTCCGTTTTGTATTTAGGTTTGGATGGTGAGAATTCCCGTGAGAATGCAGCGTCTGAGCTCAAAACGAAGGCGTTTGCGTTCGAAAGCAATACCTGAGCACGATGTTCGCAAAGCGCACGCGAATGCTCTGCATTCGTACGAACTCGAACGCTATGCGTTCGAGTTCGCATTCTCCACAATGCCTTCATATCTGCACCCTATGATTCGACGTGCGGCTCAACCGCCGACCCTCTTGATAAGGAGTGAGCGTATGAAGCGTCTCCATCGAGTGGCGATTGCCATCCTCGTTCTCGCTTTGCCGACACTCACCGCGTGCACGCAGGCACCATCCGTCACTCTGGAAACCCTGATGTCCGATCTATTCGCAGCAGAGAATGCTGCCTCCGTCTCATCGGCCATCAATTCGATCATAGTGGCGGACGCAAATCCGACCCTCGTCGCGCAAGCACTACGAACTGGCCCGACATCGTTTGAGGACCTGGAATCAGGATGGCACGTCTATGAATTCGTGTGCCAAGATGGCATCACCCGAACCATTCACCTGTTTATTCCATCCTCCTACGATCCAGCTACGCCGCAAACGCTTCTCGTCAGCCTGCACGGAGCCGTCGATCAGAAGGCCTATACAATCGAAGAATTCGTCTCTCGCTATTCCATGTGGGAATCAGTCGCCGAGCGAGACGGGTTCATCGTTCTCATGCCACACGGCGACCGCGATGCCACGTGGTGGAGCGAAAACGGACGTCAGTACTTGCACGATCTGCTCACGTGGACCAAAAGGCTGTGTCGAATCGATGACAACAAAGTCTTTCTCGGCGGGTTTTCTGATGGCGCTTCGGGCTCCTATTGGATGGCGTTTCACGATCCCACCGCTTGGGCAGGCTTTATCCCCATCTACGGCAGCGTGTCTGTACCTGGACGGGGACCGTACGCGTGCTACCCAAGCAATCTGAGAAACCGCCCTATACTCGCCTGCAATGGTTTGGGCGAACCCTATGTCCGCGCAGAGACCTCATTCATTACCCAGCTTTGGAGTTATCGGATCCCTATTCAATGGACGCTGCACCAGACAGAGCATAACTTGGCGCAGACGATGCCCTACGAACGCGACCGCTCCGCAGCCTTCATTGCACGGATCGTCCGAAACCCATTTCCGTCAACGGTTGAGTGGAGGACAGCGACCATCGAAACCGGGCGCTGCGACTGGATTTGCATCGATGCCATCGCGTCTGATGCAACCGACCAGCGCTGGGAGGATATCAATCTAGGTTGGGAGCAAGAGGTCGTTCACTTGGGAGCGGGCCTCCAATATCGAGGAGTCGATCGAGGGTTTGAGGTG
>JAHITR010000126.1 GCA_018817505.1 Candidatus Bipolaricaulota bacterium
AAACTGGCGTTCGTACTCCTGCGCGAAGGCGCGGAACTCTTCTGCAGTCATATTTTCGGGATTCTCAGCGGGCCAATGGTTGATGTACACGTCATACAAGCACTTTTCCGTGAAGCCTGCTTTCAACGAAACGGCAATCGAGCCAGCATTGTTAGCCCAACTCATCCATCCGACATGTTTCAGCCCCCGCTTGAAAGCTTCGTTCGCAGTTCGTGAAGCCACATGAACTCCCAGCCCCTTCATTCGGTGCGCAGGATCTGTTTGCACGCCGATTTCGCAGCGATCACCAACCACGTGGTCTGTCAGCGAATGACTGACAATCTTGGAATCCTGGACTGCGGCGAATCCAAATCCATCCCGATCATAGGCTTCCATCGTCGTCCAGAAGTGCAGGATGTTTTCTCGTAGATCGGCTGCGCCTTCAAGATCACCCTCGACCAGTTGCCGATTGACAGGGAGAACGTCGTAGCCGTCGTAGAGCGGATGGTGAATGGGCGCGGAAGACGTTCGCTGCGCATAGCGGCTCTTGGCTCGTACGAAATAGAGATGTTCGAAAAGACTGGACCTCAAAGGAGCGGTGACTGACGGATCGAGAATCAGTACTGAGTACGTATCACGAGGCAGCAGCGCGTTGACGCTTTGCAAGAACTGCGGTGTTGGATTGCCCACGATGTACCAACAGACACCGATGCGAAGCGCAGCAGTCTGTGCGTTCTCGGGACAGTCTACGTAGAGGGAGCAGGGTGTCCTGCCTACAAGGGCAGCTTCCACTTGAAGGAGCCGCGGAGTGAGAGCACTGAAGAGCGGGAACAGCGAATGAGCATTCCATGATTCTAGCTGGTTCAAAACAGATCGTTCCATACGAAATAGCCTCCGTGTTTAGGTTGCACATGGCGTGGAATCACGACGGGCTTGCTGAGGCCTAGCAAGGCGGGGAACGTAGTATGGGAACACCTATCACGCGTCCATTGAGCATTGAAAATCCGCCTGCGGAGCACATCTGCGAGTACTTCGTACTCGAACAAGCCTCTCCGTAAGAGGTGCCGACGGCTATCACCCTTCAAGCACGCAAGGGCGCTACGAACGCGAACACACCGTGTTCGCGGACACCCAGCGCTCGCGAGTACTGTGTACTTGCGAGTACGTCGTATTCGTTTGCGTTCGCTGCTACCTGGCCGAACCTATTGGGGACACCGCCGGCACCTTCATCATGTGCATGCGATCACCCCCTTTTATTATGGACTCGCCCGTTGGACGGTAAGCCATCATAGAGTGAATTGCTGTGAAGGTCAATCGCTGGTGCCTTCAAGGATCGGCGGCAGTAGCAGCGGGAACCTGCAAAGCGACTACGATGTCTTGTTGAACCGCAGGTTGCGACCTCGCGCGCCGGAAGCTGTCACACGAAGGCCGCTCACTTGGCCGTCGATTCGATCGAATGCGATGACCCATTCAGCATTTCCGTGCAGGATTTTGCCTACCCACGGATCGACGAACACGTCCTGGCAAATGGGCTTGAGCACACTGGTGCCATGCCGTCCTCTTTGCACGACCAACTGTTCTTCATCGAGATCTAGGCGCCAGATCACATCCAGTTCGGGGCTGCGGTACGTGCCCACATAGGCGGCCAAGTCCTTGGTAGTCGTCTCGATAGCATGGACCTGCTTGTATGTATTGGGGCCATTTCCTATGTCAATGGTAACGGTGCGGGAATCCTTGCCCGGGCAGCCGAAAACGGCTGTCGCCTCAGGATGCTGTGTGAAGAAAAAACGGTCTTCAGATGTTGCTGACAGCTTGTGGCCATAGACCCAGAGCTTGTCATCCTTGAACAGCACATCGACGAAGGCAGCCGACTTCTCATCGAAGTAGCGCCCGGCGAGGGGTTCGAGGGCACCTGGAGATCGCTCGATGATTGTCGGATGTGTAGGAGCACCTTTGGATGGCCCTTCGGAGGCACAATCGGACTCTAGCAGGATGTCAGCGACGTTTTGAGCCAGTGTGGCGG
>JAHITR010000127.1 GCA_018817505.1 Candidatus Bipolaricaulota bacterium
ACCACTTGAGTTGTAGCGCAAATCCTCCTACTGTCTTTGAGTGATGAAACGTTGGCTCTCAAATCGCAGTGTCTTGCTTCTCGGGGTGATCTTGTTTGCCCTCGGAATTGCCGTTGCGAGCTGGGAAACGACGAAGTTCCGTGACGCTGAGTATGCGATATTCATGGATCAAAGCTTACAGATGGCATCCGTGTTCGCTCGATCGGCTCAGGTGTGGTTGATGCGTGACAATGAAGAAGCACTTGGCTTCGCGGCCAATCTGTTGCTGGCAGGCAGTGGGCAATATGTTCGGATTGCCAACGGCAACGAAACTGTCCTCGACAAGAGAAACGGCGATCCCTCCATCGAATCACTGAACTTAGAAACGAATGCTGCGTCACCTGAACAGACCGATCCCCGTGCTGCGTTGCGGCAAGGGCGATTGGATGTTGTTGTTCCCATCGAGGCTCCCAATCAACGAGTTGCCGCCATCGGTACGGTCCAGATTGGATTCTCCGACACCTACGCCCACGCGCAAGTGCGGAGCCATCGCCTTCTCATCTTTGGGCTGGCAGGAGGATCGTGGCTTCTTCTTATGCTGACGGCGATCCTGGCAGTGAGAATCCTCAACATGCGATCTCGTCTAGCAACTGCTCAATCACTGGACAGTGAGGCTGACGGGATCATTTATTGCGGTGCTTTGGAAATCGACACCGGCGCCTGCGCTGTTTGTCTTTGCGGGCAGGAGATCGAGCTGACACCCAAGACCTTCGAATTGCTGAGATTCCTTGCGCGCAATGTGGGCAAGACGTTCTCTGACAGCGACCTGCTAGCCGAGTTATGGACCGATGCACCTTATGCAGCCTCAGGCGACGTCAAGCAATGTATCTACATGCTGCGCAGGCGACTGGGCGCAGTTTGTGCCGATCCCAAGAGGATTATCGTTAACGTCAAGGGATTTGGATACAAGCTGGAAACACCAACTGAGGCAATACTGAACCGTGACTGATGGACAAACCATGTGCATCCATAGCTGACTGGGAGGGTAGAGGAGGAACCATGCAGAAAGTCATGAGTTTGGTTGTTCTCGTTTGGCTTGTAATCAGCTTCGGCGTGAGTGGTGCCGATGCAGCAGCCATCACATCCTACGACGAATTTGTCGCGGCTGTTGCTCGGTTGTCTGATCTCCTGGATCGCGCCACCTATGTCGCCATCTCGGGGTTCTCGTCCTACGATGCAGAGGATCAATCTGCTGCTGCTCAGGGACTGGTCAACCTGCTCGGAGGCCCTGGCGGACGCAACTACAAATCCTTGTCAGGGAGCGATTCTGAAGAGGATAGCGGGATTCTTGCGTTGTACTCGGCTGTGCGGACGGCGATTCGAGACGACTGGCTGGCCGAGTTCGTGTCGCCAGACACTTACTTCGTCTTTAGGGATGCCTCGGGACAGGTTGGCGGCTTTCTAGAATTGGCCAATGAAGTGGCGACAGACGCGCTGCAATCCCGCAGTGTCTTTGGTTCTGTCGAAGCCTTCCAAATGTGCTACGCGCTTCTCGTTGCCGCGCGCGGTGAATTCAGCGATCCGTTCCTCGTCGCAGGCATTCAATCACTTGCCAGCCTTCTTCCAGCAGCCATCGATGATCTGCTCCGGCCCTCCATCCAGGCAACGATTGACGCGTTGCCTGCGGGCGAAACACTTGTTCTCGAGCCCGGGACCTATCGGGAGCGACTGCTGATCACCAAAGACATCACCATTCGGGGAGCGCCGCTGGACAGTGATGGGGCCGAAGAGACAGTCATTGAAGGGGTCTCTTGGGATGTCGTCATCACCGTTGCCTCTGACGAACCGATTCGCGTCGTCATGGAGAATCTAACCATTCGCGGGGGAGGAACGGGCATCATTGCCCGATCGATTCGCGAAGAAGCGACCGTCGGTCTTGTGCTCAGAGACGTTGTCTTCCTGGGAAATGGCGGCGCACTGGCCGTTGAAGGAGATTCCACGATCACCTGTAGCGACTGCCGATTCGACTCAAACAACACTGTCGTGTACGCATCTGGGAATGCGAGCGTTGACTTCACTCGCTCTGAGATTCGTGGTTGCCGCGCGACGATGCTTGGCTCCCTGTATCTTCAAGATTCGTCGATGCTTTCAATGATTGAATGCCGGTTCTTCGACAATTTTGGGAACCTCATCGTCCTTGCATCATCCGCTTCTTTGCATCTCGTTAATTGCGACATTGAAGGAACTTACGCAAACGCAATCGCCGTGGGTGGAAGTGACCCCAATACTCTTCCCTGTGGCGTCTTCATGGCGCCTGTCGGCGGTGAGACGCAGCTTCCTGAAGGCACGATCACTGGTTATGGCAACACGATTCAAGGGAATGTTTGCCCACTGAGCCTTCAGTTCTTGACCGATCCCGCTCCTTCTGAACTGACCGTGTCGCCAGGGCAATCCATTCAAGCGGCCATCGACAGCGTGGCGGACGGTGGGACGATCAACATCGAGGATGGTGAGTACCGTGAACCTTTGAATATCAACAAGAGCGTTCGACTCATAGCCGCTTCGGAAGCATCGGCTGATCAATCAGACAGCGTGACTTTCAGAGGCGAAATGGGCGACACACTGATCTCGATTGAGTCCTCTGACGTCATTGAGGTAGAGATTCGCGGTGTTTCGATTCGTGGCGGAGCAATGGGAATTGCTGTGCAGGAAAGTGTGGCTGTGAGCCTCGACGGGATGACCTTCTCTGAATTAGGAACTGCCCTCTATGTGACCTATGGGGGAAATGTGCAGGTAGACAACTGCACCTTCTCGGACAACACCAGTGCTGTGCGCGCGTACTGGAGTAGCATCTGTGAGCTGAGCAGCTGCGTCATCGAGCGCTGTTTAACGCCGGAGGCAATCCCAGCGGTTCAGGCAGCCATCTCGATTTCCTGCAGCGATCTGACCCTGGAGAAATGCATCATTCGCGACAATCAAGGAAGCGGAGTCCGCCTTGGCGGAGGAGAGGCTTCCAAGTTGCACATGACCAACTGTGATTTGAGCGAGAATGCGATCGGACTTGAGCTTGTCCATGGGGGCTGCAATCCTGGCGAATCCGATTGGGCCGGAACGCCACGTGGCAGCTACGAATACGGAACGATCTCCGGATGGAGCAATTCTTTTTCCGGTTTCGACGACCTAGAGAGCAACGCTATCAGAAATGGGATTCTCTACCATCTGGGTTTCGAATCGATCGACGTGTCGTTCCTGATCCAGCCTCAAGAGGAGGAATAAAATGAGAAAGAATCCAGGCTTCGCGGCAGCTTTGTTGATCATGGCTCTGGTCGGATTGCTCGGAGTTGTCTGTTGGGCACAGGATGGGCAGGCTCTCGTAGCCGTCTACCCATCAGGCCAGACGTTTGCATCCATACAAGGTGCGATTGATGCGGCCAACGCCTATGACACGATTGTGATCTGTGAAGGAACGTATCACGAGAATCTCGTCATCGGACAACCGCTGACCCTAATTGGCCTGGATGAAGTGCTTGTGATTCCTGTCGATGGCGCGCTTCCAACCATCCTCATTGAAGACACGCATGATGTGACGATCCGTAGCATCGGAATTGAGGATTCAGACGTGGGGATCAAGATCTCACAAAGCTCAGTGACGATTGCGGATTGCCACTTCGAGGCAGCAAGCGCAGGCGTGGAGTTCATTGGCTTTGACTCAGTGGCTGCTCGTATTGAGGGTTGTGCATTCAGAGGCGACATGAGCGGCATAAAATCCATCGGAGAAGGAAGTCTGGATATTGCGCATTGCGAATTCAAGGGGATCGGGTACGGAGCATTCCTCATGGGGACGACCTTCGTGACTATCTACGATTGCCTGTTTGACCTTTGTGTGTCGGGCGTTGGAATGGCGGGGACTGTGTCGGCGACATTAATCAAAAACCGGATTGAGAATCCTGTGCTTTATGGAATTCAGGCAGTGGGCGTTCCCTTTGATGTTCCCTACGGCTCACTCACTCTCGTTTCCAATACTATTCGAAACAGCGCGCAATGGGGGATCAGCTTCTGCAATATTGCTGCACCGTTCAAACTGACGTTTGAGGGCGTTGTCAAGGGCTTCGACAACGCAATCCTAGGCAGAAATGGCTACGGCCCGCTCTGCCCTACGGACTACGAATGGCCGGATGGCCTGTTCTCTGAGGTCGAGCGCTTCTAGTTCCATGGCTGTTGATTGAATGGGGCGTGCGTGCGGCTGCTCGCACGCCAGCTCATCGTTCCCCCCCTGATCACCGCGCCGTTGTTGCTTGATGTTAACGTCCAATCCGTTCGACTGAGGATCAATGTTTTTCTCAGGGTTTCAAACGATCTATACTGCTTCGAGTTCCGTTCTAAAGGCGACTCGCCGCACGCGGCCCGCAGTTTACATGCGTTAACGCGTGTCGGCGGTCCAAGGAGGGATAACCATGGCGCGAACTCTCCGTTGCGTATTGATCGTACTGGCGATGGGCGGCGTCCTTGCAGGAACCGCTCTCGCCCAAGTTGAAATCCCCGGATACGAAGTGAGCGACTTGCAGCTCATCAGTCACGAAAGCAGATCAGATTGGTCCAACGAATGGACGGGACCGATTCAGGCTGCGACCATCCTCGCGTGGTTCGCAGAGCATGGCTACCCCGCGTTGATTCGGGACTTCAACGAGGATGGCGTGGTCGATGAATTGGACACCATCGAGTTGGCGGATCGTCTTGGATTGATGGAAATGGGCACGGAAACAGAGCGTGGAACGACGGATGTGCGGTTGGTTTTAGGATTGGCGGACTACGTCAGCGGGATCTATCCCGATACGTTTGTTCTCAAGATCTACGACCCGAGCTTCCCACAGGAGTTGCAGGGTGAACAGGGACGTTCGTTCGATCCGGCACTTGTTGATGGGATCGAACTTGCGCTGGAGATTGAGCCGAACCTTGCCGACTACCAGTCGGAGTTGCTTCAGGGTGAAGGGCTCATCGTAGGGCTTGAGGAATCGCCGGATGCGAACAACACATATCTTTGCGGGCGATCCTTCCTCTACGAACAGACGCCTGAGGGATACACACCCGTCGACCTGACGTGGTCGGATGAGGATCGCTGGGCAGAGGGC
>JAHITR010000128.1 GCA_018817505.1 Candidatus Bipolaricaulota bacterium
AGCGGTACCGGCTTTGAGCGACCTAGAAGTGGTGTTTGGCCTTCTCGGGATCGTGTGGTTCTTCTGGCTCGGGCTCGTCATATTGCGGACCAAGCCGGACGCCTAGCCTACGACTGGTGCGCACCGAGAGCGCGGTCCAACAAGGGCATGCGCGGACTCGTCTCGTCGGCGACCCTAGCGATGGGTTCGAGGGACACATACCTTAATTCGCAAGAATCAGAGCTTCATCCTTTTCCGAAGGAACAACGGGTCTTGTTATTTCGTATAGAGACAGCGCCGTGTGCCAAATCGTACGAATCGGGGGCTTTCTCCACCATCTTGTGAGACTCGGTACGGAATCCCGCTTGCGGAGCATGTGTCCGAGGACGCCCTCAAGGTGAGCAAGTAACGACTCGCCGCCAACGGTCTTCCGGTCTGTGTGGGAGATAAAGTACGTGTCCCTTGAATTCACAGCTGACGAAAGCGTTCTACATTCAGTCTCCCAGGCACCAAACCGTTTCGCCTGCCTTGGGGATTTGTCGTTCACATGCTGGTATCCACTCCCCCAACACCAGCTGATATGGTCTTCACTCTTCGCTCGGGCAGATCCGCGGGGGAAGGTTGTCTCGGTCGGTTCTCACGCTATCCGTGTCCCTCTTTTGGAGAGAAGATCGCGCCGAGATCCGCCACTACCCTGTCAACTGCGCGGCATACTCCCGCAGCAAATTCCAGGTCAGCGTCTCAAGAGTGTCCGTGGGCTGGTGGTAGTTCGGATTCCGAAAGCTGCACGTATCTGCGACCATCACTGCCTTGAAGCCTCTGTCCCAAAAAAGGGGAGTGGCCAGTGGTTCAGTCAACGCTTCTCGACACACAAAATGATCAGGTTCGATGCCTGTGAACACATCCAGCGAGTTTTGTGATGCCTTATCAGGGGGATGCTGCGTGTTGGCTCGATCCTGCACAAGCGCTGCTCACGTGCCACTGGGCCGACACTGAGGCCATCCATCACCACAAGTCGGCTTGAGAAGAGGACCACCAGGTTTTTTCTTGGTGTTCCCATCCCAAGCGCGCTTGAGCCTGTAGATTCCCCTCGGCCTTCACTGCCGGGATCGAGTCTTTTTCCCATAGCAGGGCGATTGAACACAAGATCGAATCTCTCGAAACTCAACTTCAAGCTCCTCGACAGAGAGGAGTCGCCGTCGTTCTGCCGCAGCACAAGAAGTCCGGTCAGTAATTGACTTCTGAAACACCGCTCCCATGCGCCAGTCATTCGGCTCTCAGCCGCACGCCTGTCTTGCGGGGCTCTGAGTTGCCGCCACGTACTGGCTGAAGCACACTCCACCCTGTACGATTCACGTTCATGTGGAGTCGAGGGAAACCCAGTTTCGTCTCACCGCCGGCATCTTCTGACGGGCAGAGACTTGAGCCGCGAAGATGGTTCATTCCGCTGGTCAGCATTAGCGTACTCCGCTGTTGCGCAGCGGCTGCACTCGACCTTCCGCTTCAGCTTTACCTCAGCAGTCTCGGTGCGAGTCCTGTCATCATCAGCCTCGCGTCTGCGCTGACGTGGCTCGGAATGCTCATCGGCGGACCCATATGGGGAGCACTCGGCGACCGTTTCTCCAAGAAGATCCTCCTATCGGTCGTTCTGCTGGGAAGTGCCCTGACCTTCGGCATGTTCGGCCTGCAGCTCCCTGCTGCAGGAACTGTAGCCGTCGGCTTCGTGCGGTCAGCAATGGTCTCAGGCTTCGCCCCCCTTTCCATGGCACTTGTGTCTTCGTCAAGCTCCGCTCTGAAACGAGGCAGCAACCTCTCTTATGTCAGTTCGGCCCGCGCGCTGGGATGGGTTGTCGGGGGTGCGGCATCAGGGTTCGTGCTCGAAGTGCTCGGTTTTCGCGGCATGTTCACTCTCCTTGCTGGCCTACCGCTGTTGGCTGTGTGCCTCGTCCCACTTCTTGGCAAGGCTCATCGAATTCCGCCGCGCAAGCGGACTCTCCCCTTCCGCTATCTCACGGACAGATGGCTGGCAGCGCTGTACTCTGGCGTTGTGCTTCGTCAGATGGGGATCGCCGGCAGCTTCAGCTTGCTCTTCGTCTATATGGCGCGAATTGGCATTGAACCACGGGCGATGGGGATTGTCAGCGCAGTCTCTTCCGCAGCTCAAGTCCTTGGGCTCATCGTCTTTGGCCGTCTGTCCGATCGCCTAGGGCGGAGAAAGATCTTCTTGTTGGGATTTGCGCTATCTGTAGCCCCGGCGCTCCTTTTCGCGTTCGCCCCCAATCTGTGGGGAATCGCAGTCGGTCACCTTCTGGTCGGAACGGCATTCTCTGCGCTGTACATCGGCTCGACAGCTCACATTGGTGATGTCATCCCCTCGGAGCGTCACGGAGTCATGCTCGGACTGTTTGACTCTGCTCGAGCCGTCGGGGGTGTCGTTGGACCGCTCGTTGCAGGCGTGGCAGTTTCCCTGCTGGGTTTCGGCGGAATGCTGGTCCTCATGTCAGGGATATCCCTGCTTGGCTTCTTCCTGGTCTTGGGCGGAACTCACCGACCCATGCAGGACCTGTCAACCGGTCTCGCGGAAGCGGGGTCGAATCTTGATTCTCCGGATTCTGAGCGATCTCCGCGGCAAGGATCTAACCTTCCTTCTTGCATCAGGGTCACTTGATTGGAACTGAATCTTCCGAAGGTCAACCAAAGCGACTGAGCCGAGTCGCTGGGAGTCGACCATGGTTGTCTCATCCGTCTACGTATCAGATCTCACGTTCGCCGGGCGATTCGCCCGATACGCCACGCTCTCGCTGGGTTGCGAAAGAAATCTGGTAACAGCGATGGCGGAACGATACGAGCCCTCGACTCAGGTCCTCGGGTCTCAGGAATGCAGTGATACTTCTGGCTCCTGTGAGCCCAAACCACAGCTTGCGGAGGGCCCACCACCGACTTATGGTGGAGTCTACTTTCTGTCTAGCCGGGTGACCTACCCTCGCTCAAATAGCTATTCGAACGATGGGAATTCGACGCAGTGCGGCAGTCAGGCCCCAGCAAATGGCTAGTCAGCCGAAGAAGACAATGGCCGCCTTTGCTCCGGGCAAGAGATCCACTCGAAGCACAGCGTACTGGAGCCAGATGATCACCAGGTAGTGGAAGAGATAGATTCCGTAGCTGTTGGCACTCAAGTTGTTCAGTACTCGCATCCCTTTTCGCGCAAATCGAACAAACAGGGCAGTCGGGGCCATGATCATCAGCGCCATTTCGGCAAGGAAGACATAGCGCACAAAAGGAGATGTCGGCGCTGTCGTGAAGATCCATGTCAAACCTGCGTAGGAACCAGCTCCTGCGAGCACCCATGCCCACCAATACTTCGCCAATGGGCCATCCGAACGTAGGGCAGCTCGCGTCAACCCCCGAGCCCCCCATCGCCACGCCAGCCAGGAAATACAACAAATACAAGAATCCCCGACTGACCCGTAACAGAAACGGCCCAATTCCCATCCATGCTGACGGGCCAAATGCATTGGACATCGGCAAGTAGGCGGCTACAGACAGCCCAAAGAGTGCGAGCACGAACGCCCATGGATTGTCCAGCAGAAGATTCGAAACGCGATTCGAACTATTGAACAGCTTGCTGAAACGCCCATAGAGCAACGCTATCGCGATGTCGAACGCCAGCAGCAGCCACACGAACCACAGCGGTCCGGGATGTGTGAGTCCGCCTCTGACGAAATTCAGCCAGAATTCGCCGAACCCTTGGCTGATTCCATACACGAGTTTAATCTCCAGCATCGTCGGATAGAAGGCAAGCGGCATCAGAACGAAGATACCCAGAATGAATGGAACGTCCAAGCGCTTGAATCGGCCGAGCAAGAAACTCACAACGCCTCTGTTCTTCAGGCTCTGCCATACGAACAGGCCCGAGACGAGAAACAGGAGCGGCATGAAGAACGTATCATTCACTAGAGCGATTCGATCGAATCCTGCCCATTTGGCGCCATCGACGATCGGACTGAACATCGCCATCGGATCTGCTGGATTCAAGAATCCAAATGTGACATACGCCAGCACTGTGCGGTGTCACAGTACCAGCAGGATGCCAAATGAGCGCAAATAGTCAAACGCACGATTGCGTTCTGTCGCAAGCGTGCCCTGCTGGATTGACTGGTGTTCGCACGGGTCTCTGACCATTTTTCTGTCAGCCTCCTCGTGACCCGCGGCCTTCGATCCCGCGCCCCAGGCACTGGTGTAGTGTCGTTTCATCGAGCACAACGGCGATAGCACGGCGCTGGCGACTGCGTCTCTCCCTCCAGCCCGCTTACGGCACGTGCCATCCTCTGTTAGTCCCGATTGGGAATGCCCCACTGAAGAATCTCAACAATTTCGCACATCCGGTGTTCACGTAGCGGTCCGAAGTCGAACGCCCTAGCGTCTTCCTTAGATGTGCCAAACTGCCCAGAATTCGGGGATGGGAGTTCTCAGCACACGGCGGCACGGCTCTCTATAGGAAGGCTCGCCCAAGCTGATGGAATGCAGTACTGTGAAGTCAACGCAGTTTCAGAGGAGCATGGAATGGCAGGTGCGCTTGGTTGGCTCGGAGAGGTTACGGGTTTGGGAGCCGCGACTCTCAGCAAGTTGCTGGTCACCGCGGCGCTATTCATCGCACTCTGGCTTATCCGATGGACTTGGATTGCCGTCACCTATCGCAGAACGGATGACCCTCGCACTCGCTATCGGTGGAGAAAGGCTGCAACCTACTCACTCACTATCGCCGGTTTTATCCTTATTGGGCGCGTTTGGCTTGAGGGGATTCAATCGCTGGTTACCTATTTGGGACTTGTCTCGGCGGGAATCGCCATCTCCCTACGCGATCCAATCGTTAACTGGTTCGGATGGCTGTTTATTGGCTGGAGACGTCCGTTCACAATCGGTGATCGAGTTCAGATCGGCGCAATCGCAGGTGATATCATTGACATTGGCGTGTCCACCTTCTCGTTGCTTGAAGTCGCGTCGCCGGAACGTGGAGAACAATCGACTGGCAGGATCGTCCATGTCCCCAATGGAAGAATCTTCGTAGACCCCCTGACGAACATGACCCAGGGATTCAACTACGTGTGGAACGAGATTCCTATCACAATTACATTCGAGTCGGACTGGCGCCGAGCCAAGGCGATTCTGGAGGGAATCCTTCGAGATCATGTCGAATCGGTATCTGAAGAAGCAGCTGGCTTCATTCGGGATGCCTCTCGCAAGTTTCTCATTCGTTCAGCTGGTGTGAATCCAAGGGTCTATACCCAGATTGTCTCTGACGGCGTCGAGCTTTCTCTGCGCTACGTTTGTGAAGCAAGATCCAGAAGACCCAGCTCGCAAGTCATCTGTGAAGCCATTTTGCAGGCCTTCCTGGATGAGCCTTCCATCGATTTTGCCTACAAGACGTCACGCATCTTTCGCCAAACCGAGGAGGGCAAGCCTGAACTGCGAATATAGTCCCTTAGATTCGGCCTTTCGGCCCCCAAAATGCTACTATGGGTCACTATGCGTTCGAAGGTTCGCATGATCAGACAGTTCGGATGGATTGCTCTGGCAGTTTGCTTTCTATGCGCGAGTTCACTGCTCGGACAAGAGTCGCCGCAAGACATCATCCGGTCGGCAGCCGAAGATGACTACCCGCCGTTCTCGCAGATCGCAGAAGACGGTCAAGCGACTGGCTTTTCAGTGGAATTGCTCCGTGCCGCGCTGCACGCGATGAATCGAGACGTGGCATTCGACGTCGGTGCCTGGTCGGATATCAAGAACTCGCTAGAGCGAGGCGAACTTGATGTGCTCCCTCTTGCCGGCCGCACACCTGAGCGCGAGTCTGTGTTTGACTTCACATTTCCCTACTTGTCGCTTCATGGCGCCATTGTCGTTCGTGAAGACACGGCCGACATCGATGAGCTGAACGACCTCATCGACAAGCAAGTTGCTGTCATGGAAGGCGACAATGCAGAGGAATTCTTGCGTCGGGAAAACCCAGGCATCGATATTCACACCACATCAACGTTCGATCAGGCCCTTCATGGACTCTCGGATGGCCTTTATGATGCAGTCATCATCCAGCGATTGCTGGCACTGCGTCTGATTCAGCAATCGGGGATTACCAATCTCAAGATCGTTGGGAAGCCTCTGGAGCGCTTCAGGCAAGATTTTTGCTTTGCGGTCGCAGAAGGCGACAGCAAGCTGCTCTCTGTTCTCAACGAGGGACTGTCCATCGTCATGGCGGATGGCACTTTCGACCGACTGCAGACGAAGTGGTTTGCAGCTTTGGAAATCCCGTCGGATCGCCGAGTCGTCGTGGGCACAGAAATTGACTATCCGCCCTATTCGTTTGTAGACGGAAGCGGCCATGCAACCGGGTTCAACGTTGACGTCGTTCAGGCAATTGCCGATGTCATGGACTTGGATATTGAAGTTCGGATCGGCCCGTGGGGCGAAATCCGTCAGGCACTCGAACAAGGCGAGATCGATGCCATTGCTGGCATGTTCTACTCAATCGAGCGCGATCGTCTTGTCGATTTCTCAGCACCTTACACGATCATTCACCATGCGATCTTTAGGCGCAGTAGTGGCCCGGATATCGAATCCGAGGAGCAGCTCAAGGGTAAAGAGATCATCGTCATGCGCGGTGATATCATGCATGACTACGTCCTTGAGAACGGACTTAGCGAGGACCCGATTTTGGTCGATACGCCTGATGCGGCACTGGAATTACTCGCATCCGGCCAACATGACGTGGCCTTGCTCGCCAAGTTGCCCGGTCGATACTGGATTGAGAAACTTGAGCTGTTCAACATCGAACGGACAGGACCGTTGCTGCTCCCTTCTGAGTATTCATTTGCTGTCTCTGACGGAAACACAGCGCTGCTGTCTAGCCTATCTGAGGGCTTGGTTGCGCTGCACGACACAGGCCGGCTCAAGGAAATTACAGACAAGTGGCTGGGGGTTCTTGAGCCTCAAAGCGTCGATGTCCGCCGGATTGCCCTGTACGGCACGGTCATTCTCGCGCCCATTCTGATACTGCTTGCCGCATCTCTTGTCTGGAGCCGAACACTCTCGCATCGCGTTGAATCGAGAACGCGCGAAGTGGAAGCGAGGGAAAGACAGTATCGGACGTTGTTTCACAGCGTCGCGGATGCAGTCCTCATCTTTGACAACAACACACATCTCATTCTCGATGCGAACCGGACAACCATCTCGCGATACGGCTACTCGCTCGATGAGTTGCGCTCCATGACGCCCCTTGATTTGCATCCTCAAGAAGATGCCGAGGCAGTTGCTGCTAATCTAAGGGATCCCAACTCTTCTGGTGCTCATTACTACACCCACCTGACCAAGGATGGCACACGGCTGAGTGTCGAGATCCTTACCGAGGCCATGGAGTACAGAGGAGCTCCCGCCTGGATCAGTGTCGTGCGTGACGTCAGCACGCGCAGACGAGCCGAGGTGGCGCTGCAAGAGAGTGAGACCCGATTCCGGGATCTTTATGAAGAGGCACCGTTGGGGTATCAATCTCTTGACGCTGAGGGCAGGATCATTACGGTCAACAAACCTTGGCTGGAATTGCTTGGTTATGAGAAGGATGAAGTGTTGGGCAAGTGGTTTGGCGATTTCTTGGAGCCGGATGACCAGGAGAAGCTCAGCAACAACTTCCAGCACTTTGTGCAAGCCGGACAGATCGCGGGTATTGAGTTCTCTGTGAGAACGAAGAGCGGAGAATCCAAACAGGTCAGCATTGATGGCAAAATTGGGCATGCATCAGATGGTGGATTCAAGCAGACGCACTGCATCGTCAGGGATGTGAGTACCTTGAGGGAGATCGAAGCCCACCTCAGACAACAGCAGAAACTGGAATCACTGGGAACGATGGCCAGTGGCGTCGCACACGAGATTAACAACCCCTTGATGGGAATGATCAATTATGCAGAGCTGGTGAGGGATCGACTGAAAGACGACGCGACGGCAACTGAGTACACCACGGGCATCATCGAGGAAGGGCAACGCATTGCCGTCATCGTGAAGAACCTGCTTTCCTTCGCAAGACGGGATCGTGCCGGGCAAAGCGAAGCTCGTTTACACGACATTGTCATTGCCACGCTATCGCTGGTTCAGTCCTCGTTGCGAAAAGATCAGATCGCCATCGAAGTGGATGTCCCGGAAGAACTGCCGAAAATCGCGTGCAGAAGTCAACAGATCCAGCAAGTGCTGATCAACTTGCTCACCAATGCGCAAGCCGCCCTGAACGAGCGATATCCCGAGTACGACAGGAACAAAGTGTTGATGATCCTCGGATCCACGCTCCGAGATGAGTCGGGCGAATGGCTCAGGCTTACGGTCGAGGATCATGGAGCAGGCATTCCAGAGCCCATCCGAAATCGCATCTTCGATCCTTTCTTCACAAGCAAGACGCGCGATCAAGGCACAGGCCTTGGCCTGTCGGTTAGCCACGGGATTATCGCAGAGCACAAAGGCAGACTTAGCGTGGAGTCCGTCGAAGGGCAGTTCACTCGGTTCTACATCGACTTGCCAACAAACCTCCCCTAGCCGCAATCCAGACAAAAACTGAGTCGAGTTTCGACGACACGCTCTTCAGTGCTTCAGCATGTTCGGCTATGCTGTCTCCATGAAGACGGAAGGCTATGTCCTCATTTTTTGTCTTGTGGCGATCGCCGCCGGTCTGGGGCCCTACGGTTGTGCCTCTGCAGCCGTATCTACGAGTTCTAGCGATGCAAAGTCAACCCCCCAAGAATCTGCGCATATGGAGCGGACTCTATCCTCGGTGATCGCTGGAATTTCGCCCATCTCATCAGAGCTGAGGGCACGCAGGAACATCGCACAAGCCACGTTCTGTCTTCCTCAGAACGTTCTGGGGATCCTGCTTTATGGAGCCCTTCAGCTCTGCGACGCGATCGAAGACGTTGGCCAGGTCAATGAAGTAACAGTCGTCGTATCCCGCTGGCTGATTGGCGTATCCCTGGGAAGGTACATCTTCTTGCCGACATCCTTTCTGACAGAACAATACGTTCGCCACGAGTACGGCCACACCCTGCAAGGCTACGAACACGGTCCTTTCTTCTTGCTTCTTGAGGGATCCGCGTCGCTTATTCAGGCGATCATCTCAGTCTTCTCTCCCACCTATGCAAGCCGCTACTATGAGCGGTGGCCTGAAGATGAAGCCAATGCACTGGGTGGCGTCAACTAGACTGGGAGCTTCACGTCGGACCATTCGATCAAGCCATCGGATGTGTTCCAGCAAGTCGGCGGGAGGCTTCAGTTGCCCCATCTCCAGCTCCCCAAATCCTTGGATCATGAAGCGTGGTGACCCGTTGTGAAGTGCTGTTCCCAAGCGCGACTGTCCGTTGTGTGTCACAATCGCATGGGATAGCAAGGCTCCGAACCCATAGAAAGGGCCATTCGATTGAAGCCCTTCGCTCAGAAGACTGCCACCCGCATCCTCCTGCGAATCGTCGAGCGCACGGATTCTCCCAAGGATTTCAAGACCTTCGCTCCCATCCTGCTGCCACGAAGAAGATGGATGCGTGGCCGCCACAAAGGTTGCGGAGCCCTCAAACATGATGTAGCAGAGTGCTTGGCGTGGACAAATCTGCTCAAGAACGCTGACGAATCGACTCGTGAGACAGCCACGACTCGCCCAGCTCTCGAATAGGTTCTAGCTGCGCCGCAGTCACTCAAGATGCCGGCGGCGGATCCGTCGTTGCAGGAAACCCAGCAATGTGACCTGGCAGATGCCCGAAGGTGCGAGCAGCTGGATGGGATGGTCGCGTCACGGACGGCCGATCAGGTCACGATTCTTGCGGACGCCTTTGAGCCGTCGTGCGCAAACACAAGGCACTGCCGTGGGCGCATTCTCATGAACATCTTGCCCGATCGAATAGGGCAAGCAGCTCCGTCGATGCGGTCGATCCACTCGCCATCCTCACGCCGAATTCCTTGCACCGCCACATCGCAGAACTGATCCGACGGGTTGCCAATGACGAGGATTGTGCGTAATGCGTCCTGCCGGACATAGGCTGTGACTTCATCGGTTGACAACTGGGGAATGGCGAAGGTCTCAGGGTCTTCATTGATGATGAGATCCTCGAATTCATGTCGGATCGTCACGCTACGGCGAATCGCCTCAATGAGCTCAGGTGATGCAAGCCAGTCATAGGCAACCGCATTGAACAGAGGCAGCACGTGCTCTGGGAAGCGTCTGGCTTCGTCAAGGGTGAAATCCAATCCAGTATTGACGGGTGTGGTCTCTCCAAGCTCAAAGCCCGAGTGGAGAAAGGGTATTGCTGGGAGAAACACGCCGAACACCCAGCTGAATTTGGAGTGGCCAACACCTCCACGTCGGCTTGCACAGCGAGGTGTGTTGTGCGTCTCTGGTGCCGCAAAGAAAGGAAGCGGAGAGCCCAGGGTCGCTAGCTTCTCCAGTATGTCGCACTTCAAGTGGTCCGGCCTGTGGATGTGCCACCATAGATTCCCAATCGATGCGTTGTAGCCTTCAGCCTTGCTCTCTGCGCGCACAGTGAAGTGCTCTTCCCAGAGAGCGAAGGAAGGATCGACGCCCCGCGCGCCAGCAACGACGCGAGCCATGAGATCCGTGGGCAGGGCATGTCCCATGTCGATCATTGCCCCATCAATTCCGAAACGATTTTGGAAGTGGGGCAAGATTCCGGCAATGCGATCCCATAGATCTGCGACTGCATTTTCCGATCTTGCTAACCTCTGGTCATACATGCGGATCGTGTTGTAGGCGATGTAGTTGAAGTCGGGATGATCGTAGATGCGCAGGTAGGTGACATCGCCCCACGGTGGCTGCTGATCATCTGGAGGCCAATCGGCAAATGCTCCGGGAACGCGAGCAGCCGAGCCATCACGCAACGTTCCGATACACCGTGTTCCTGAAACAGTGACCGCTCCCGCCTCAGGCGGTGGCACAAACATCAGGCGATATTCCTCGGGTGGTACTGGCAGATTTCGAAAATCCCCTGCATGAACCTGTGCCTTCAACGCACTCAAATCGGCTTCGTTGAAGATAGGACTCCCGTATCCCAAGCGATCCCCTTCAAATGTACCGCGATCTTGGATGTCAGCATGAATCCAGTAGAACCAATCCGGACGTTGATGAATCCACTCACTGTCTTTGGCTGATGTGCGAAAGACAAACTCGACGACAACGCGGATTCCCAACCGATGAGCCGCCTCAACAAAGGCCTTAAACTCGACATCCGGTCCCAATCCGACAAGTGGCTCGGACAGTGTCTCATCCAGTTGATAGGGATTGGCCATGGCGTAGGGCGATCCTAGCGTTCCTTTTCGTCCATCCACGCCGATTCTGCAAATGGGCAGCAAGTGCACAACGTTGCATCCGAGTGACTGGATGAATGGAAGCAATGCGATGGCCTTGAGGAATGTACCTGTCTCCCGAAGCCCTTGACGATTCAGCGTAGAAATGTGTCCGTCCCCGTCGTGATCGAATGCACAGGATGAGCGAACAAACAGGTTATAGACGACAGCCCGTCGCGACCACTCCCCCTGTCCTCCCTCAATGAGCTGAGCGCCCGGCTTCTGGAGGATGGCTTCGACTGCAGATCGCCAGAAACGGGTTGCCTGCGCCTCAACTGCCTCAGTTTGCGCGTCGAGCTTCGGGAGCCACAGATTGGGCACTCGGTAGCCCAAACCCGCGCCGATCCCTCTTCTCTCCATCCATTGTAGACGTTGCAGCAACGCTCTAAGAGCAGGCGCTTCCAAGGCTGTGCCAGCGAGTTTGGAATGTCTCCAGAGCGGGCGAGCCCATCTCGCCAGCCATGCCAGCCACGGGCGTGAAAGATTGCCGTTGCGCAATCCTTTGGCTGCCGTCGCCAACCCAACATCGTCTCCCCAGCGTTCGCGCAGGAAGTACAAATGATCCGCTACCCAGACATAAAGGTCCGCAGCCGTTCGCCGCGGGAATTGGTCGAGGATCCCATCTTGCTCGAAGATCTCAAGTAGTGGACGGTACAGGCTGTCGTACCAAGACACGACTGCTTCTTCGTAGCTGATTTCCCTCCCCAGTTCCAGTCCCATGAAATATCGGCGTTTGTCAATGTGCTCAAGGATGGTAGCGTACCGACCGGGACGGGTGAACGTGATGTTCTGCGTAGGGCGAAGCATGTCCAACCTGGTCTGCTTGAGAAAGTCGGTGTATTCCTTGTTGATTATGAGATCCGCAATATCCGTATGCTTGTCAATCGACACATCAGCGTGAAAATGAACAATCTCCGCTTCGATTGTCTTCATTCGTAATTGGCGAGCCACAGAAACACGGTGGTTGCCATCGACCACAAAGAATGCCTCCCCCACCCGATAGACCTTGATCGGCGGGAATCCCGCGTCACTGTCGAACATTCTTCGTACTCCAGACCAACGATCTGCACTCATTGCGGTCTTGGGGAGAAACTCCCGATCGAATTCGTGATATCGATTCACGCTGCCTATGACGCTTTCAATGTCGATTTCTTGAAGCCCTTCGTAGGCAGCAGATTTCACCTCGATTTGGCTTCGCACCAGTTCGAATGGAATCAGCAGCGATGGCTTCCCTTTGACGAATGCCAACACTCGATTCCAGTTCGCCCGGTGTCTGGCACGCTCGAAGTCATGTTCCATCATGGCGATATCTCCAACAGCTCGTACCCATAAATGTTGCGAACTTCCGTGTCATGATACTGGCGAGGCTCGGTATCGTATCCGTACGACGGGTGCATATGTCCATGGACGTGGTAGATTGGACGCTGTCGGCGAATGAATCCAAGGAATGATTGGAATCCCCTGTGGCACTGATCGGCGCCATCGTGGATTCCAAACGCTGGTGCGTGTGTGACAAACAAATCGACCTTCCGCTTCCTGAACCAGCGGTTCCACGTCAATCGCATTTCAAGCCCAACCATGCGCTTTCGCATCTCCCAATCAGTGTACTGATTTGTTGATCCACCGTAGTACATCGATCCACCCAGACCAACAAGGGTAAGCGGACGTCGATTGGGAAGCTTCAGAGTATAGATGCGTCGATCAATGTTCACGGCTCCTTCAGGATGACTGACGGTCCGCCCGTCACTGGTATGGATCGTGCGATCATGATTGCCAGGCACGTATAGCAGCGGCACATTGAGCGTTGTCAAGACAAACTCCAAATAGGGGAACGGCAGGTCTCCGCACGAGAGCACGAAATCAATCTCCTTGAAAGCACTGCGTAGAGAGGAAGAGTAGAGGATTTCGCGCACCTGATCGCTTAGCACGAGAATACGCCAACCCTGTTCCTGTCTACTCACCTCACACGTCCTATATCGTTTGCTCCGAAAGTTGACTCGTCGTAGAGACGCCCCTATACTGCAGTTAGTTTCTTCTGTGAAGGAAGTAAGTGTATGCAGATGCATAAGGGTGATCAAGAGCTGGTCCGCAACCAGAATCGAGCGCTGGTGATCAACCTCCTCCGCCTTCATGGCCCGCTTTCACGTAGCGAGGTTTCTGATCGAACAGGGCTTGCTCCGTCGGCGCTGACGCGTCTCAGCAGAGATCTTCTTGCTGATGGCGTGGTGATTGAGACGGGCAAGAGCGATTCTACAGGAGGCCGACCAGCTGTTCTGGTATCCCTCAATCCGGAGTATTCACGAAGCATCGGCATGAAGGTGGAACGATCACGGGTACTCGCCGCTGCCGTCGATCTGACAGGTGTCATTCGCGAAAAAGCAAGCGTTCTGTTTGATGCTCCCCCGTCGCCGGCCAAGGTGATTGACACGGTCGACAAACTTGTGAAGAAGCTGTCATTTGAACGCATCCTCGGCGTAGGAATCAGCATTTCTGGCTTTGTAGATCCGGCGACAGGCATGGATCTCTATTCTCCCATTCTCGGGTGGCGGAACGTTCCGTTGCGCGATCCGATTTTTGAGAGAACCGGCCTTCCTGTGTGGATCGAGAACGACGTCAATGCATTGGCACTCGGCGAGCGATGGTACGGGGCTGGCCGCAATTTCAGCCATTTCATCTGTATTACTGTGGGTGAGGGAATCGGAGCGGGCGTTGTTATTGGCGGCGAGATCTATCGTGGCGCATTTGGCGGAGCGGGCGAATTGGGTCATATTACGATCAATCCCGATGGCCCGGTCTGTCGCTGCCAGGAGCGGGGATGCCTCGAGGTCTATGCATCGGATTATTTCCTTGGTGAAGAGGCGTCGAGGCTTGGCTTCACCAACATTCAAGGACTCATCGACGCGGGACGTGATGGCAATGCAGATGCCAAAGTGGCCTTCGCGAGAATGGGCCGATATCTGGGGTTTGGAGCCAAGAATCTTGTCAACCTACTGAATCCTGAGGCCATTATTCTGGGTGGAGAACGAATGGACGCTTCCGATTTGTTTCTGCCATCGATTGAAGACGAGGTTCGTCGTCACTCGTTCCCCTCCGAGGCGGATCGACTGCAGATTGTCCCCACAGAGCTTGGGGCGGACGGATTCTTGATCGGGTCAGCAACACTCGTAACAGCCGATTTCTTCCGTGTTCCCGCAGCAGGAGCCATGTGATGAGCCTTCGCATTCGCCTTTCTTCTGATGGACATCCTGAGATTTGGGCGAATGATCAAATCCTCGTCTCCAAACTTGATCTTGACATACCCGGGCTTCAGCATGAAGGCTGTCTGGAGTGTGTGCAAGAGGTGTCTCCGTGGGAATGGCGCGAAGCTGCCCATTGCGGTGAGGCCTATCAGGCATTGCGCCGTACCGTTCGACGAGGGCATGTCCCGCTCATCACCGCCGAAATCCTGTCAACAGGCAACGTCGTCACTTTCTCTGTGACCGCTGAACAAACGCTCTCTGGTTTGAGCGTTGGCGATACGTTTGACACGTATTCGGTCGCGTTCCCCCGAATCGTCTTGCCCAGTCACTATCACTGTCTTCTGACCACCTACGGTCTCGGGCCATCGGGTGGGGATGACGGCGTAGGAGGATATTGGCCGGAAGCCATGGTCGTTGAGTCCACGAAGCAGATCCCTTCGAAGGCATTCGCGCCACTCGTCTTGTTCGACGAGGCGAATGCGTTGGCCATTGCGCCCGCCAGTCAGTTCCTGACAAGCGCATTGATCAACGATTGCGGAGACATCGTGAGAACCCTTCACGGCTCCATCGATCGCATCGAATCCGGCACGCGCATTGAAACCCTATTCGCGTGGGGGGAAAGCGTGACCGCTTCGTTGATGCATGCAGGAGATGTCCTGCTGGCGCGTGGCGGGAAGACACGCCCCACCCCTCGTGACAGCATTATGACAACGAAGATGGGATGGTGGAATGCTTATGGCGGCTACTACACAGAGCCGATCCATCCCCTGACTGGTGTCGAACTCGTGGAATTGCTTGCATCCCTGAAGCAACAGCAAATTCCCATTGGCTACATAGGTTTGGACTTGTGGTATCCGTACAAGTACATCGGGCAGGCTCTTCACTACTCTCCTGACACGGGCAAGTACGAGCACGGTATCCATCCCATTGCTGAGGAATTCGATCTTCCAGTGGTGCTTCACTTGTCCGCTCTCGCCCAGGAAAACGAGTATCAATCCAACGGCTCCGACCCGGCCTTCTACCGCCAAGTAGCTGAGGAACTGATCCATCAGCACGCGGTTGTGGCTTGGCACGACTGGCTCCGCACACAACAGCACCTCACGCCAGCCCTCCGAAACGATCCTGTCATTGCGGATGCGTGGTTCAATGGAATGGCCAAAGCGATGGCAGACAAGGGAATCAGCGTTCTGACGTGCATGCACACGATGGGAATGATCCTCGCCTCCACAGGACTTCCTAATGTGATTGCTGCGAGAAGTTCCATCGACTATCTCTTCGCACAGCCGGAGGCGTTGGACACACTCGAACGCCTGGGGCAAGGTGGGTTCAAAAATGAGGCGACGCCACTTTATGTCATGCGGAGGCAGAATCTTCTTGTCGGCTTCACCTACTACGCGATGGGGGTGCTTCCGTTTTACGACCTGTTCCTCACCCAATGGCAAGAAGACGTCGGCGGAATCTCCCCGCAAGCAGAAGCCATTCTACGCGCGCTATCGTGCGGCCCGATGGGCATCGGAGACGGACCGGGGCAGACGGACGTGGATCTCGTTCATGCACTTGTGTCTTCTACTGGCGATTTGCTGCACCCCGATCACCCCCCTTATCCAGATACCCCAACGCTAGGAAAATCCATCGAGGTTTATCGAACAGAGCACACTGCAGGCGCAGTAGTGTGGGAGTACGTCATCGCACTCAACACAACACAAGAAGTTCAGTCCTTCTCACTGCCTGTGAAGCAGCATGGACAGGTCATCTGGGACGGAATGCATCACTGTGTGGTTGAACAGATGCAAGGCATGCTCGCATCGGGCGAACTGGCCTACTATGTGATTGTCCCCGAGTTCGATGGCATCGCCCCCCTGGGGCTGTGGAACAAGACCGTGCCTGCACCTTCCCATGTACTAGTCCATGCAGAGTGGAACGAAGCTTGGAACATTTGGCTCGATGCGCCGGGCGAGACATTCGCCATATGGTCAGCCGATCCAATCATCGTTACGGATCAAGACGGACGGGAGCTATCCCTAGAACAAGAAGGACCCTTCGCTTTGTGCTTGCTCAGCGAAGGGGTGTCCTCGTTGCGTATCGCCAGGAGGTGGCCCACATGAGAATGGTTCCACGAGGCATGCTACTCTGCATGCTCGCGGTCGCTATCATTTCGACTCTAGGATTTGCTGAGAAGGCACCGCTCAATCTTGCCATTGTGTGGCATCAGCATCAGCCGATGTACTGGAATCGCCTGACAGGCGAATATGAACTCCCTTGGGCGAGGATCCACGGCGTGCAGGAATACATCGACTCGGCGAGGATTTCTGCAGAATATCCTGACATTCATGTCACGTTCAACCTCCAACCGAGCCTGCTGTGGCAGCTGAACGATTACGCCACAATTACGCCAGAAGAGGCCGCACTGGGCGGGCTATACGACTACATTGGAGCCATCGATAACCATCTGATGTGGACGTGGATACTGGCGACGGATCCCACCCAACTGTCTGCGGAAGATCGTGCACTGGCTCAAGAGCAGTTCTTCTGGCTCAATGGATATATGTTCGACGATGACGCGAACGATCCCTATTACGATGCCTATTACACCCAACTCAACATGCTTGCCGATTCGATTGTCCTGTCCGATCAGCAGCTGCTCGATGCAGCAGCGTTGTTCATGCTATGGCAGACGTCGCCTGAGGTTCATGAGGAATATGGGCTGCTCGACTATCGGAATCATTCAGACTTCACCCAGAATGACATCATAGTATTGCTACAAGCTCAGATGGCGATCCTTCAGGAGGTCATTGTCGCGTATCAGCGGATTGCTCCACTGGGGACTGAGCTCATCACCAGTCCGTTCTACCATCCGATCATGCCGCTACTCATTGAGCACGGCTGGTCCGATGATGTGCTTGGTCAACTACAGGCAGGTCAAGACCAGCATCAGCAATTGCTCGGGGCATCGGCCGTTGGTGTTTGGTCTCCTGAGCAAGCCGTTTCCGAAGAAGCGGTGAGTCTGCTTGGACAAGCCGGATTCTTGTGGACGTCAACTGACGAGGGACTGCTTGCGCAAGCGCTTCAGCACACTCCTTCGGTGGATGAGCTGACCACTGCCTACACGTGGGACGGAGTCACCGTGCTATTCCGGGACACCGAGCTGTCCAACAAAATCAGTTTTTCCTACGGGAACAAACCCACAGAGGCTGCGGTCGATGACTTCATCCACGAGATGCAGAAGGTCTGGGATGCACTTGAGAATCCGACAAATCACGTATTGACATTGGCCATGGACGGTGAGAATTGGATGTTCCTCGCCGGATATCCCAACAATGGGCGCACGTTTTTGCGAGCGCTCTATACCGCGCTGACGAATACCACTTGGATCCAGACAGTTACGCCATCAGAACTACTGTCGAGCGTATTCTCTGCACAACCTCTGCCCACTGTGCCCACCGGCTCATGGGCGGGCGATTTGTCGACATGGAGTGGCGAATCCGATGAAGACGAGGGCTGGGCACGATTGGCCGCAGCAAGAACAGCTGTCTCTGCGGCAGGCGATCCCGCTCAGGCAATTGAAGCCATCTACGCGGCCCAAGGATCAGATTGGTTCTGGTGGTACGGAACAGATCAGGATTCGGGCACCGACGATCTGTTCGATTGGCTGTTCAAGGCACATCTTACCGGAGCCTATGCTGCAGTCGGCGTCGAACCGCCTGCGGTGCTCGGCCTGCGTCTGATTTCGCCGACAACGGCGAGCTTGGGCGAAGCAACGCCTACCATCGATGGGGTTCTCAACGAGGGCGAGGGGTGGGAGGATGCTGTCATTCTGACCGGAACGGGTGATCTCAAGGAAGTTCGTCTCGCCTACAAGGAAACGAACCTGTTGGTGCTCGTCGAAACGTCGATGGATCCCGCATCCCTGATCGGTGAGCAGGATCTGTATCTCACACTGTACACATCGGGGACGACCGGATCCGCAGCCAATATCGCCACAAGACACTCGAATGTGCAGTTGGGATTCGAACTCGCTACGGCCATGCAAATTCGTTTTGACAAGATCGAACCTGACGGATCAGGTGTCATCTCGAAGTATTCAGCAAATGGGACTGGCGGCTGGCGATATACCTCTTCGATTGGGACTGCCGCCGCTCGCGTCATTCAAATCGGAGACCGAATCGAGTTCTCCGTTCCGTTCTCAGAGGCCGGTCTTGAGGCAGGGAAATCGACCACCGTAACCCTTGTGCTCGAACGGCCCGGCGAAGTGCTGGCGATGATTCCCGCTCAGCCGCTCCTCGCAGGCATCCCAACGCTGATCCGCGGTGTGGAGAGGGTGGCAATTGAAGATCCTGTGGGCGATGACTATGGTCCAGGCACCTACACCTATCCGCTAAGTGATCAGATCGGAGCGGGCGTGTTCGATCTTGTCGGGTATCGTGTGTTCGATTCCGACGATCGCTGGCAGCTCGCGTTTGATTTCGCCACACTGAGCAATGAATGGGGCGGGCCTCAAGGTTTCAGTCACCCCATTCTTTATCTCTATTTCGACATAGAAGAGGGCGGCTCAACCGAGAGCTCCGAAGAAGCTGCTGCTGCACGCGTCTCCATGGATCCAGAGCATCCGTGGGACGTCTTCATCCGCGTTACTGGATGGCCAGCCTATGGCCGCCATCTATGGACCGCTGCTGGCGAAGGGCCCGTACTTGTGGAGGTTGCATCGGATCCCAAGCGGGGAAGAATCATTGTGACCATTCCAAAGTCAATCATGCCGGTGATCGAAGGATGGCACTACGTACTTGTTGGGTCGCAAGATGGATACGGAGCGAATTACCTTCGTGCGATCACAGCGACTGCTGCCGAGTGGGTGGGTGGCGGAAATCCTGATCCTTTCTGGTCGCCTCAGATCTACGATTACCTTGCCCCATCAGAACCCACGCAAGAGACGATCCTCTCCACATACGACGAAGCATTGGGGCATTACGCAACACTGATTCCGATCCATATCGAATTAGACAATCCTTAGGGAGGTGATGTACAAGAGTGCATCAAGGGAAGTGACGCTGGAATGAACAAACATTTGTAGGGGGTTCACGCTCAAGGAGGAGTTGAACATGAAGAGAGTTACACTAGCACTACTCGGACTACTGCTCATTATTGGACTTGCCGTGACGGCAAGTGAAGCTGGCAAGCTGCTCATCTGGGCAGACGATACGCGCACACCGATTATGCTGAAAGTCGCAGAGGACTTCACAGCGATCTATGGTGTCGAGGTCATCGTCCAAGAAGTCGATTTCGGCGGCATTCGTGGTCAATTGGCCACTGCGGGGCCAGCCGGCGAAGGCCCGGACATTCTCATCGGCGCACATGACTGGCTCGGGGAACTCATTCTCAATGGACTCATTGAGCCGATCATTCTCACGCCTGCCATTGTTGCTGACTTCAATCCTGTAGCAATTGACGCCTTCAGCTGGGGGAACCTGCTCTACGGCGTGCCCTATGCAACCGAAAACGTCGCGTTGGTCCGAAACACGGATCTCGTACCTGAAGTACCCGCTACGTTCGAGGAATTGTTGACTGTAGCTGCTGCCTTGACCGATCTTGAGGCTGGCAAATACGGCTTCTTGATCCAAGAGCCCGATCCATTCCACACATTCGCACTGCACACGGCAGGCGGTGGATACATCTTCGGCAAGGACGCGGATGGCGTGCTCAATCCGTGCGATCTGGGCCTTGATAACGAAGGTTCGATTGCTGGTGCCATTCTTCTTGATCAAATGGTGAAGGACGGTATTGAAATCGCAGGTGCTGGATACAACGAGGTGACCGGTGCATTCAATGCAGGCGACCTCGGCATGATGATTGGTGGTCCTTGGACCCTTCCGGGTGCAAAGGCTGGCGGCATCAACTACGCAGTGTCTGCCATTCCTACGATAAATGGCAACGCACCTGGCGTGTTCGTCGGTGTTCAGGGATTCATGATTAGCGCATTCAGCGACAACAAGGTTCTTGCCAACTTGTTCATCAAGGACTTCCTGATCTCGTCTGACGTCATGCTCGGCTTGTACATCGAGGGCGACCGCCCGCCGGCATACTTGCCCGCGCTCGCGTTCCTCGCTGGCAATGAGGACATCCAGGGATTCGCTGCAGCTGCCGCAACGGCTGTCCCGATGCCTAAGATTGCCGAGATGGGTTCGGTTTGGTCCGCATGGTCTGCAGCACTGGAACTGATCGTGAACCAGACCCAGGATCCGACCACAGCAATGCAAGACGCTGCAGCTGAAATTCGCGCCTTGCTTGGCTGCGAATAGTCCACATTGCGGGGCCGCCCAAAAGGCGGCCCCGCCTCCTACCTTATGATCTGGCGATTTGTAGCGAAACACATGGCAAAGGTGGTCCTGCTTGGGACCTTGGTGGGCGTTTCGATTTACGTCTGCGTCTTCCTGTTGGCCAAGGGCATGTACATCCCTGCAGCAATGCCACTCATCGGGGCGGGTCTCATCTCCTACATCTTCCTGTCCGAGAAGCGCTACCCACTCCGCTGGCTCGTTCCTGGTCTGCTCTTTCTCACTGTGATGGTGGTCTATCCGATTGGCTACACGTTCGTTTCCTCATTCACCAATGTGGGGACAGGGCACATGCTGGGAAAGGAGCAGGCACTCGACCAGCTGCTCGACCGTTCCTATGCGCCAGAGAATGCCATTACGTACTCGTTCCTGGCCTTTGCCAATCCAGCCGGTGATATTGCCCTTGTCCTTGAGGGCGAAGGTGAGCGGATTCTCTATACGCAAGGAACCGCCTCGGCAATAGCAGTCGATGACCCTCGACTTGTGGATGAAGATGGCGATGGACGACCAGAACGTTTCTCGAACTACGCGCGCCTTTCCATACCTCAACTCGTTCCGCGGCTCTCCGATCTTGAGGCCTACAGGATCGAGTACGACAACAAGATTATTGGTTTGCAGGACCTCAATGAATTTCGTACACGCACGCCGCTCTACGTCTACGACGCTGAAGCGGAAACAATGACCGATCAGCAAACAGGTGTCGTTTATGCGGCTATGGAAGGAATCTTCACGTCTGCGGATGGGGTCGAAATATACCCGGGATACAAGGTCAGCGTCGGCATACGCAACTACCTTGCCCTTATTCGAAACCCGCAGATCTCCGGCCCGTTTGCCATGGTGTTCGGTTGGACGTTTGCATTCGCCACTCTGACTGTCTTGCTCAATTTCGCGCTCGGCCTTTCCACAGCCATTCTACTGAATGATCCCTTCCTGCGATTTCGAACGCTCTATCGCGTCCTTATGATCATTCCCTACGCCCTTCCCGCATTCATCATGATTCTCGTTTGGAGGGGAATGCTCAATCAGCACTTTGGCATTATCAACAAGATGCTTGTGTCCGCAGCGCACATGATCGACTACGCCGTCAACTATGTCGCGGTCAACGTCTTCCATACGACGGCCGTTCTCTTCGGAGATGTGACCAAGATCCCGTGGCTTTCCAACGGTATGTTGGCGAAAGCCTCGCTTCTGTTGTTGAACCTATGGCTTGGGTATCCCTACATGATGCTAATTTGCTTGGGGGCACTGCAGTCGATCCCTGCATCACTCTACGAGGCAGCTCGCGTCGACGGCGCCAGCTGGTGGCAGCAGTTCTGGAAGATTACCTTGCCACTGCTTCTGATGCCGCTCGCTCCGCTACTGATTGGGGCGTTCGCATTCAACTTCAACAACTTCACGCTCATCTGGCTTCTTACGGAGGGTCGCCCGGCCATCGCCGGTGCAACCACGCCAGCTGGGCAGACAGACATCCTGATCAGTTACACCTATCGACTTGCGTTCGAAGGAGCGCGGGGGAATCAGTTGGGACTTGCCGCAGCCGTGTCAGTGATGATATTCGTCGTCATCGCCACGATTAGTGCCATCAACTTCCGACTGACGGGAGCACTTGAGGAGCTGAGCAAGAATGTATGAGCGACATTCAATCGGCGGCAGCTTCTGGAGACACGCAATTATTCTGTTCCTATGCGCTTTCTCGGTCTTTCCGGCGTTGTGGGTCGTCTCTGCGTCGTTTAATGCGACCAACAACATGAGCCTGCAAACGCTCATCCCGAAGAACCCCACATTCAGCCATTATGTTGAGTTGTTCACCAGTGACCGTTACCAATTCACCCGATGGATGATCAATAGTCTAAAGGTCACGATCATTACAGCCACGTTGACGGTTGTTCTTGCCGCACTCGGCGCCTACGCCTTCTCCCGATTCCGATTCAAAGGTCGCCGTGTGGGTCTGCTTGGATTGTTGCTGATCCAGATGTTTCCGCAGATTCTGGCGATGGTCGCGATTTTTTTGCTCGTCCTATCGCTAGGCAGCATCTTCCCCTGGGCTGGGCTGAATACGCACACCGCCCTTATTTTCGTCTACCTCGGCGGAGCCATGGGATTCAACACCTGGCTCATGAAGGGCTATTTTGACACCATCCCGCGATCCTTGGAGGAATCAGCCAAGGTCGATGGCGCCACGCCCTTCCAGGCATTCATCTGGATCATCCTTCCGCTGGCTCGCCCCATTTTGGCAACGATCTTCGTGTTGTCGTTTATCTCTTCGTACTCCGAGCTGATCCTCGCACAAATCCTGCTGCGATCAGGCACCCAGTTCACGTTGCCCGTGGGCATGGCGCTTCTAGTATCCGACCAGTGGAGCCAGCGGTGGGGCATGTTTGCCGCAGGCGCACTGATTTCGATGCTCCCGTTTCTCATCGTGTTCATGCTTGCTCAGCGATCGCTCGTTTCTGGATTGACAAGAGGGTCGGTTAAGGAATGATCGGCAAGTCGCACTGGCAAGGGGGGCGCGCATGCCTCCCGCTCGCCCTTTTTGTTTGCTGCGCACTTATCTGCTCCATAGCCGCATGCGCATCTGCCACGGCGAACTGGTGGGCGGATGCCGTCTTCTACGAGGTATTCGTTCGCAGCTTCCAGGATTCCGACGGAGATGGCATCGGCGATTTGCGGGGACTAATCGAAAGGCTGGATTACCTCAATGATGGCGATCTGTCAACTGCTGACGACCTTGGCGTGACGGCGCTTTGGCTGATGCCCATTTGCGAGTCGCCCAGCTATCACGGCTACGATGTCACCGACTACTACGATGTGGAATCGGATTATGGCACGTTGAATGATCTCCGACAGCTCCTGGATGAAGCCCACGCGCGCGGTATCCGCGTCATCATCGACCTGGTTCTTAACCATACCTCGTCAAGCCATCCCTGGTTCCAGGCTTCGAGGGGCCCTGCCAGCATGTATCGCGATTGGTACATTTGGTCGGATACCCTTCCTAGCTACACCGGGCCATGGGGGCAGCGTGTGTGGCATTTTGGAGGAGTGGGCTTCTATTACGGTCTCTTCTGGAGCGAAATGCCTGATCTGAACTATCGCAATCCGGCTGTTTCAGTGCAGATGTTCGATGTCGTTCGGTTTTGGCTCGACGAGGTCGGCGTGGATGGCTTCCGACTCGACGCGATTCGCCACCTTATCGAGAACGGAGAACAGCAGGAGAATACCGTAGCAACGCACTTCTGGCTTAAGGGACTTAGTGCTGTGGCCAAGGGCTGGAATCACGATGCGTTACTCATGGGCGAAGTCTGGGATTCGCCCGCAGCCATCGTTTCTTATCTGGACCACGAAATGGATCTATGCTTTGAATTCAGTCTGGCAGGTGCGATCCTGAGCGGAGTACGCGATGGGAAAAGGTCTGAGATTGAAGATGCACTCCAGACGATCCAACAGACCTATCCAGAAGGCCAGTATGGGACATTCCTCTCGAACCATGATCAGGAGCGTGTCATGAGTCAGTTGAAAGGAAACGAAGCGAAAGCAAAGCTCGCGGCTTCGATTCTCCTCACGCTGCCCGGCACACCGTTTGTGTACTACGGCGAGGAAATCGGGATGATGGGAACCAAGCCAGATGAGCTCATTCGCACACCGATGCAATGGTCGGCTCAGCCAGATCGTGGTTTCACGACAGGCATCCCGTGGCAATCGTATTCCACCCCTCAGTCTGGAAATACCGTTGAAGTGCAAAGCAATCAGAATGATTCTTTGTTGTCGATCTATCGAGCACTTATTCGGACTCGACAGGCAAACCGGGTCCTCCAGGCAGGAAAGCTGATCCTCGTTGACGTCGGACATCCTTCCATCTTGAGCTACCTTCGCGTGCAGGACGACTCGCTGGTTTGGGTCCTCCACAACCTGTCGGCATTCAATGTCCGTCCCTCCAAGATGGATGCTGAATTGCCAGACTCACTTGATCGAGGCACGAGCATTCTGGCGACAGACTTGCTTGGGAATGTCGATCCGGTCGTGTTTCGCGTTGCCGTTGATTTGGGCATCGACCTTGATGGAGAGATCCCTGCCCTCTCGCCTTATCAGACCGCAATTTTTGAGCTAAAGATGCTGTAGAAGGAGAGTATGCATGCAGCGTAGCGTTCCCCATTGGGTTGCCGATGCCGTCTTTTACCAGATCTTTCCAGATCGTTTCCGCAAAGGATCAGAGGATTGGGAAGCGGATCCTCATACGCCGGCTGATCGTGCGCCATGCGGCGGGGACTTGGCGGGTATTCATGAAGCCATTTCATACCTTGGGAACTTGGGGATCACCGCACTGTACCTCACGCCGATTTTCCATGCCGACTCGTATCACAAGTACGATACCGTCGACTACTTTGCTATTGATCCTGACTTCGGCAGCAATGAGGAATTCCGCGATCTCGTCTCTCGTCTTCACAAGCAGGGCATCCGCGTCGTGCTGGATGGCGTGTTCAACCACTGCAGTGACCATCACCCATTCTTCCAAGATGTCATCGAGAACGGATCGCTTTCACCCTACTGGGATTGGTTCACTGTGACGGGGGATCATGTCATGGTCGATCCCGAGCCGAACTACGCATGCTGGGCAGGCGTGAAGAAGATGCCTGAATGGAACCATGATCATCCAGCAGTCAGCGAGTACCTGCTATCAGTTGTTCGTCACTGGATTGACGAATACCACATCGATGGATGGCGACTAGATACAACCGAATACCTTCCGCCCGATTTTGTACGTGCGATTTATCAGACCGCGCACACCCTCTCGCCTGACGTTTATGTTCTTGGTGAGGTGATGGGATTGGGCACACCATGGTTCCGTCATCATGCACTCGACGGCGTGATGCACTACAAGCTGCTTGAAGCAATCACTGAGTTTCTCGCCAAGGAAACCTGGGACGCTCATACGTTCTGGCACAGCGTCCGCGCCCATTGGTACAGCTACCCAGAAGATGCGAATTTCAGCTCCTATACGCTACTGAGCAGCCACGATCGCCCCCGCTTCCTAACTCAATGCCATGGCGACCTTGATAGATTTCGTTTGGCACTGGCATTCCAATTCGCGTTTCCAGGCCCCCCCGCCATCTACTACGGTGATGAGATTGGTCTTCAAGGAGGCGAGGATCCCGACAATCGCCGCCGCCTCCCCTGGGATGAATCGCATTGGAACCATGACTTGGTGCGTGAGGTTCGTCAGCTCATTCACCTGCGCACGCAAAACGAAGTGCTTCGTCACGGGTCGATCAGCTGCCTCTACGCCGAAGACAGGTTCTTGGTGATTGAACGAGTGCTTGAGGCCGAGAGATTCTTGATCGTACTCAATGCGGATCGACACTCCGACGCACGATTCGTGCTGCCTGAAGGCAACTGGATCGATGCATTTACGCACCAAGAACAACGCGGAGATCAAATGATTCCCGCGCTGAGTTATCGGTATTTCCGGACGGTAAACTAGCACATCAGTCGCTGGTAGAGGGCCTGGTATTGCTTGGCTGATGAGCCCCAAGACAGATCCGCAGACATGCCTCGCTTCAGCATGCGATTCCAAGCCTCGGGCTGATGGGAGTAGACGTCGACTGCCCGGCTGACAGTATCAAGGAACGCCTCAGCCGAGCGCTCCTCAAACAAGAACCCGTTTCCAGTGTCTGCGAGCAGGTCCAACTCGAAAACAGTGTCCTTCAGGCCGCCCGTCGCACGAACCAATGGAACCGTGCCATACAACAGTGAGTACAACTGATTGAGCCCACAGGGCTCATAGTGCGACGGCATGAGGAAAACGTCCGCAGACGCCTCAATCCTGTGCGCCCACTGCTCGGAGAACGTGATCATGGATGCAACGCGCCCGGGATACCGCCCTTGCGCCTCGGTGAAGAACTCCTCATACTCCGCAGCTCCTGTTCCCAAGAGAACGAACTGAATGCCTTGCTCCATCATGCGATCGAATGCCTGCATGATGATGTCAAATCCCTTCTGATCGGCCAATCGACTAATCACAGAGAAGACGGGAACAGATGGATCTACGTTCAATCCGAGTTCCTGTTGCAGCAGCTTTTTGTTCTGCGCCTTTCCTCTAAGATCGCTCTGATCATAGGTAGCCCAGAGCTGAGCGTCGGTCTTCGGATTCCAGACATCGACATCCACACCGTTGATCACACCAAAGATCGAATCCGCTCGTGCCTGCAACTCCGACTCAAGACCCGCACCCTCGACAAGGATCTCCTTCGCGTAGGTTGGGGATACCGCATTAATCAAGTCAACACCCAGGATTCCGCCCTTGAGCAGGTTGATTCGGTTTCCCTGCTGATAAGGGATCAGTGCTTCTGGCGACAGCTCGGTGACGTAGGCTTTGTCCCACGCAGAGACACCCTGATAGCCAAGATTGTGAATCGTCAGCAACGTCTTGGGCTGCCCGAGCGCAGGAGCGACGCGATCCGCCAGATAGGCAGGAATCAAAGCAGCGTGCCAGTCATTGGCATGAATGATGTCTGGATACCAGCCGAGCGCATCGCAGAGTTCCAGAGAAGCTCTTGAGAAGAACGCGAATCGTTCCAAGGCATCCTCGTACTCAGAGCCCTCGCCATAGAGTTCTGGGCGATCGAAGTAGGGATCGTGCGATACAAAGTAGATGGGGACTTCGCTGTTCGGCAGCGTTCCCTGATAGGCAATGCATTCCTTTTCCTCTCCTGCGATCGGTACGGAGAATCGCGCGACCTCTGCCATCTCTGCTTTCCCATTCACAGCGCGATACTTGGGCATAACTACGGCAATCTCGATACCAAGCTCATGAAGCGCCTTGGGTAGGGCCAGCGCAACATCTGCAAGCCCTCCAGTCTTGGCGAGTGAAGCAACTTCTGAAGAAACAAACAATACACGCATCGATTGGTACCTCCAGCTCAAGTATCAGATGCAGTCAGAGACCATTCAATGACAAAGATGCGGACGATTGTCACGGGTTCTCAAGGGACTTAGTTCTCGCCGCGAAATAATCTGAGAAGTGCTTGCCTACAGCGTTTTCGATACAATGAGCCATTCGATTATGACGACAGGGGAGTGCTATGCCTGAACTACGACGTGGAGCAACCAATCATCGGTGGGTCATTGTGGCGCCAGAACGCGGCCGCAGGCCGTCCGACTTCGAGCAGAAGGGTACGGAACTTGCGCATCAGGAGCCCGCCAACTGTGTCTTCTGTGCGGGGCATGAAAATGAAACGCCCCCAGAGGTCTATCGATCGCCATCGAGCGATGGCCAATCATGGGATGTCCGAGTCGTCCCCAACAAGTTCGCTGCGCTTCAGCACTACGATGAACTCGGACGCGAATCAGTGCTGGGAATTTACGATCAAATGAATGGCGTCGGCGCTCACGAAGTGGTCATCGAATCGCCTGATCACTGCAGCCAAATCGGCGACATGACCCAGCAACAGGCGCTACCCATTGTCGAAGCCTATATCCATCGATTGAAGGCCCTGATGGAGAATCCTTGGTTTCGCTACGTCCTGCTGTTCAAGAATCATGGAAAAGAAGCAGGTGCCTCGTTGCTGCATCCCCATTCCCAGATCATCGCAACGCCCATCGTTCCTCAAGAGGTTCGCGAATCCCTCAACATCGCCAAGGACTACTATGAGCGAAAAGAGCGATGCCTCTTCTGTGACATCATGCTCGCGGAACTCAAGAGCGGCGAACGCATTGTCGAGGACGCCGATGGTTTCGTCACATGGGCTCCGTATGATTCGCGTTTTCCTTTCGAGCTTGTCATCTATCCCAAGCAGCATTCGCACGACTTCACGACAATGGATGCTGATCAGCGGGCGGGTTTGGCCAGCGTCCTTATTCGCACCATCAAGCGGTTGCAGACACTGCTTGGCGACATTCCCTACAACTTCGTTCTCAAGACCACTCCGAACCCCATCGTGCGCCCCGGCAAGCCGGGGTACTGGACGACGCTCGCCTATGACTATCACTGGAGGATCGCCGTCATGCCGCGCCTGACGCGTGTGGCGGGCTTTGAGTGGGGAACGGGCTTCTACATTAACCCGATGCCGCCAGAATCTTCGGCGAAGTACTTGCGCGAAGTCGAGTTCCCGTCGTCTCACTGAGACGTCAGTTGCGACAAATTAGAGGGCGCATCTCTCACAAGTGCATAAAGGCTACGGACTAGTTGGTAGCGTTTGTGGTGTTTGGTTGCAACAGAAACGCACCCACGCCATGCTCAAGAACTGAAGAAAGTGTCGGCACATCAACCACAACGACACCTTTGTCGGTGTACTCGTTGTATACCTCAAGTAGCATGGCGATCGTCTGAAGATGCCGACCGACACGCTCATCGATGGGATGCCCGGCCTCGAAGAAGGGCACATAGAGCAGCCCGCGTTGTGCGGCCCTCACGTAGAAAGGATCGATGCCTTCGACAATCAGCTCAACACTCGTTCTCCCTCGCAGCCGCCCTTGAGCCGGGTTGGGAGCCTCCACCAACAATGCCAATGTGTCAGTCGCGTCTCCCCACTCCCGGTGGCTTAATCCACGAAGGTTGTCAGGAGAACGTTCGACGCCAATCTGCATGCCTTCGAATTCAAGGAACATGGCGGCCTCAGCGGCTATGTTGAGTGCGTCTTCATGTGCGACGATCGCATTGATCACTGGGTACTCTGGCGACGCTTCGTGGAGATCAATCGCCATGTCGACGTCCTCTTGCCGAATGAGCTCGACGATTGCGTAGGCGAGTTGCTCTGTTAGATTTCCGTCAGGAGACCCCGGATAGGATCGATTCAGATTACGCACCTCGCTGCCGGCCAACGATTGTCCAGCTGCGTTGATGTAGATCACTGGATCTGGCCATTGATCGACTGGATTCGTGCCTCGGCTGCCGTAGCGGAATTCGCGCGATCCATTCGCTGTCTCGATGGTGTAGGTTTGCGGATACCCCTCTTGCGGCTCGCTGCAAGTAAATGCGCTCCGATTGGCACGAGGGATGACCACGAGTCGACCTCGTGTTACCCGGGCGCTTTCGATCAAGACGATAGCTGCAAGAGACGAAGCGGGCTCGTTGGGATGAGTGCCACCAAGGACGAATGCCGTGCCCCCAGGTTCATCTCCTTGGAGTATGTATGCCATTGTGTCAGCAGCAGTTCCTTTGAGCGGTGCGAAGTAGTCGCTCAGCATGGCAGTGGAAGTTACGCCGAGGCCCGGATAGATGGGCAGATCAACGCGCATGGCGAGAAAGTCATGGCTCACAATGAGCAACACGCCCCCCACAAGAAGCAGCAGGAAGAGTGCCGTCCACCACGTTCCGTATTTTCGTTGAGGCGTCATCTGATCATCAACGCCCGAAGAATCAGCGGAATCAACACCAGAGCAGCAGCCATCTGCTCTGCCAGACGTTTCTCGCGGAACAGGTTCCACGCCACCAGGAGGATGATACCGACGGTAATAAGCTGATAGATTATGGTCACAGCTGCGCTCCTACCGATTCTCTTCGATGCCGAAGAACCCAATGGTCAAGCATCAGAATGCTCATGCATACGAGGCCGATGCTTCCAAGCAGGATTCCGTAGAGGGCCAATCGGTTATCCCAGAACAAGAAGCGATCCCAGAAGCCCGCTGTGGCCATGTAGCCAAGGCTCACACCCACCGTGATCCCAGCCGGGATCAGACAATGACTCAATACCTGAGTGTAATTCGGCTGTTCGACTACCTTGGCCGCAAATAGCCCCGCAAGGGCCGTTGGAGGCATCAAGTCTCCCATAGCGGCGATCAGTGATAGCGCCGAAGCAACAATAATCTCGTTGGTACCTAGCAACGCAAGAACAAATGGCACCCCAAGGATGGATGCTGATCCATAGGCAGATACGGCTCCAAACAGCGGCATGCTCACCGCGATACTCAGATACAAGAGCCCCAACGGCAAGCCGATCAGCAGCGAAACGATGAATCCACGTCCTCCAGTCAATGCCATAATTTGAAGGAACATCCCGACGCCAGCAAGAATTGCCATCACAGGCAAGGCAGCCTGCACGGCATCGCGAGCGACTGTCCACGGATTCATCTTGCGCCCCGTCCATGGCGCGACAAGTGCAGAGATCATGAATACCAGCGGCATGCCGAATGAAGGCACGATTCGAGGAAATGCACGCTCAAGCACAATGAGCACGATCAACATGACTAACGGCAGATACAGCTTCCATCCGTATTGACGATGATAGGAGAGGGGAAGAAGCGACCGATCGATGGATGTTGCCCGAACGGATTTCAGGCCCAAGAAGAGGACGATGGCAACGGCAAGCGGGAGTGTCAGAATCAACAGAGGCAACCCGAAGCCAATGTATGGCATGTCGACGCCCCCTCCAATGATCATGACTGGTATGTTTACCGGTGGGGCGATCATTCCCAGAATTCCTGCCATAGCGATGATCGCACCCGTTTTGTTTTTTGGGATTCCCAGCGCCATGAATGCGGGAGCAACAATAGCCCCAGTCGTCAAAACGGCGGCTGTCGATGACCCGGTGATCATCCCGGCAGACATGGCAAACAACATCATCAGCACCAAAAGCGATGCAGGTCGGCGCTCGAACGCAGTGATCAGGTGGTGGGCGATCGTGTCCAGCAACCCAGATGCCTGGATGGTTCGCATGAAGATCATCGCTGTCGCAATAATCAACAATGTGTCCAGGTAGCCGAGGGTTCCTTCGACGAGGTGACGCAACGGGACCCCTTGTCCTGCAACCAACGCGCCCAGGATTGCCGCGCCAACGAGCGAGATTGAAACAGGCAGTTTGAATGCAAACGTCATTGCCGCGAATGCACCGACCATGGCCAGCAGGGGAATCATCTCTGCAAATGGAGAACTCACCTCAAGAACGCTCCCAGATCCGCCCCAAGCAGCTCGCCAAGTCCGAATGGAAACTCGAATGCAATAGCTGTCGATGATCCTTCGAGAAGCGCGTGATTGGTCAGGATGGCTTGAATCGTTCGGAGTTGCAGATAGACGCGGTCCGAAAGCGGCGAACGGGGATCATTTACCACATCAGGGTTCGAGATGCTTTTTTCCTGCCCTGGATTAGCCGATTCGATGAGGAAGGGCAGCACATGGGTTCGATCGCCAAATTCCTTGTGGCTTAGGCCAAAGAACTCTCCGCTTGACACTTCCTGCTTAAGGGCCAATCCTTCGATCTCAAGATCGAGGATGGAGAAGGCCGCGATGTCGACGGCTCGCGGATGGCTGACGAGCGTATTTGCCAGTCGTCCAGTAATCGAAGATTCATGCATGTCGATAAGCACATTGATTTTCTCACGCTCAGCCAGCTCAAACAGGGCATAGCACATTTGCTGTGTGAGTGTTCCGTCTGCCTTTCCGGGGTAGTTGCGGTTTAGATTACGGGCTTCGCCGCCATCGAATTCAAGACCAGACTGCTCGTGAATGAACACTTCTGGATCGGCTTCTTGATCGCTCGGATTCGTTCTTCGATCGCCATATCGAAATTGGCGCACTTCGCCCGCACGGGTTGTCAGCTCTATCCAGTCGGGCGTGCCTGCGTTGTACACGCCGCTGTTGTAGCTTGCTGCACTATTGTTGGCATGCGGGATGACATACACCGTCCCCTGAGTAACCGTGCCCCTCTCGACGAACAGCGTCGCAGCCATGACACCGGCAATCTCATTGGCATGTGTTCCCCCAAGAAGCAGGAACGCGCCGCCAGGCTTCTCACCTCGTAGAACGTAGATTTCCGTGTCTCCAGGCGTGCCCTCCAAAGCAGGGAGGTAGTCACTCAGCCAGCGAATTTCGCTGACCCCGATACCCGGGCGAATATCGTGCGATGTGGCCGCTGATGCCATCACGAAGAAGAATGCTGCGACTGTCAATAGCATGCCAGCGCCGACTCGCAACAGCGTCGGCTGTGTCCTATGAGTCATATGGCTCTCTTTCCTATCCTTCTGCGGGAGTCATCCCGAAAAGCTCGATGAGCACATCGACAGCGCCAAGGGTGGTATCAATGTACAGAATCGGGATATCGTTCTCAGTGGCGATGGTCGTAAACAAGCCATCCGCATTGCCGTCCGCGGATTCGTCGGCAGTCCATTCAACGTCCGGCTGCGATCCCTTTACGATGATCGTTGCAGCAAGCGGGGCGAATGTTGAGTTGATCAAATCGCTCGATGGACCTCTGCGAGCGCCACCTTCGATGTGCATGGCGATCACTAAAATCCCAAGCTCGTTTACCTTCGCCAGCAGCTCATTCGCCCAAGCAATTTCGCCATCGATATCAACGCCAGCCGCGCCGAGGCCCTTACTACTCGCTCCTAAAACGATGATCAGAGTCTTGATGCCCTCGAGTTCCTCTAGGGTCGCCCGCTGGCTATATGTTGCCTCAATGCCCGCCCGAATCGCGACTACTCTTGCTTGTGCGGCTCCAGCACTCTGCCCAATCGAAGTGACAAGCACTGGCTGCTCAAAGAGCAATGGCGAGGCTGCATCTTCTGATTCTTGGGCTGTCGTCACCAATGAAAGAGAACCCAACAGCAAAATAAAAGCCGTCCATACTGCAATTCGTCGATTCATCCGTATCTCCCTTCAAATAGAGCGGCCGCTGAAGTTTCCTTCAGCGGCCGCATCGTAACTCTACTACGGAGCAGCAGCTCCTCCGTCTCGGCGGAACGATCCGACGCCTGTCATGACGCCGTCTTCGACGAGGATGGCGTTGATGCCCCCAAATGTCGAAACCAGTTCTCCATACGTTTTCACAGTGTGTCCAAGAGCGGACAAGGCATCCAGTGTTTCTTGAGGATAGCCGCCCTCCAACCGGAGTTCCTTGTAGGACACGCGGCTGCAGAACTTGGGCGTCAAGATCGCATCTTCAAGCGTCATGCCAAAATCAATGACATTCACGATCGTCAGGACGACGGTTGAAGGAATGTAGCCCGCACCTGGCGTGCCCACGACCATGAACACTTCCCCCTCGGGATCACGCACGATGGTCGGCGCAATCACGGTTCGGGGGCGCTTGAATGGCTCATGGACGTTCACATCCGTCAGATTGTCTGGATTGAAATTGTTGAAGTTATGGAGCTCATCGTTGATAAAGAACCCGTACCCGGGAACCATCAGCCGCGACCCCCAGAAGCTGGAAATCGTCTGCGTGATGCTGACAGCATTCCCCGCCTTGTCCAGAATCGACAGCTGCGTCGTTGAGGGCGAGTAGGGCTCAACTTCGTAACCCACGGTTTCAGCGACAGGCTGATAGAGGTAGGGATCGCCCGCAGGGACGGAATTTGTGGGCATCATCGCCGCATTGAGATCAATCAGCTCGGCTCTGGCAGCGGCATATTCCTCGGAAAGAAGGCCTTCGAGAGGCACATGGAAGAAGTCAAGATCGCCGACATAGGGAAGGCGATCGGCTGATGCCAACTTCAACGCTTCCGCAATGACATGAACGCTTGTCGGATCGCTCCACCCGCCGCCTGAGAGGTCGAAATTGTCAAGGATGTTGAGCGCTTCGGCCACAGTGACGCCTGCAACATTCGGCGGCGTACCGATGATTTCGTATCCACGATACTCGCTCAGAACGGGCGTACGAATCACAGCAGCATAGCGCTGCATGTCTGAATAGGAAAGGAATCCTTCCGTCGCCTCGGCAATAGCTAGCGCGATCTCGCCGCGATAAAACGCGGATGGTCCCTGCAAAGAAATCAGCTCCAATGCATTGGCAAGATCGGATTGAACGAGGATTGTACCTGCCTCAGGGATCAACCCATCAGGCAAGTAAATGGCACTGGCAACGGGATCGACAGACATCCATTCATACGCATCCGAGATTCGAGTCTTCAAGACTTCATCGAGCGGGAATCCATCGCGTGCTAATCGGATGGCTGGAGCCATCACTTCAGCAAGCGTCATCGTCCCATACTCTTCCAGCGCGAGCGCAAGTCCAGCCACAAGGCCAGGAACGCACGTTGATTCCGCGCCGTATCGCGGCTCGTCATTGTCGTCCTCATGGGTTATATGGCCAGGAGCGACAGAGCGATAATCGATCGAGATATCGCGTCCGTCCGCAAGGCTGAGCACCATGAACCCCTCGCCGCCCAGACTCGAAGCGTTGGGTTCAACAACCGTAATCGCAAATGCCGCCGCCACAGCAGCGTCGACAGCATTACCGCCCGCGGCCAAGATCTCGGCGCCAGCATCTGACGCCAACTGATGTGCCGTAGCGACCATTCCTTCTGTGCTGGTCTCAATCTGTCCGCCAGCCAATGTCCAAGCCATAAAGCTTACAAGGACCATGCTTGCAATGAGACCAAGAAATCTCTTGTGGTGACTCTTCATTCTGCTTCCTCCTTGATTCCCCTCTACAGATGTCCTTCTTGAAGACCCGGATTCCCAATCCCTGAGTCCGGTCGCTGGCAGTACCTCCTTCGGCTACAAGCCCGCAGCCTGCCCTGCTCTTCGTGGATCGGCTACGCCAACATAGACTGCGTCTGTTCCATCGCCCAAGATTTCAATCACGTGAGCTCCGCCAAAGAAAAGATCAAACGGAGATTTCACTTCAATTCGGTGTCCACGAGCCTCAAGCCCAGAGATCACGTTGTCCGGCACGCGGGCTTCAACATAGAGGGTGTCCGTCTCGGAATGAAACCGCGGCGCAGATATCGCCACAGACAGGGGGATATTCCAGTCCACGAGTTGAACGACCAATTCGACCAGAGTGCTTGCGATGCGCATCCCTCCAGGCGTCCCCAGTACAGCGCGAAGCCTATCTGATTCAAACACAAACAGCGGACACATGCTGCTTGCTGGAATCTTGCCTGCAGCGACACTGTTCGGCCCGCCTGGTTCAGGATCGAAATCAGCCATGGTATTGTTCATCAAGATTCCCCATTCGGGCACAAAGACGCGCGAACCGAAGAAGAGGCTGATTGACTGAGTCAGCGAAACCGCATTCCCTTCTGCATCAATCACGGAAATGTGCGTTGTGCTTGAAGATTCAAGTACACCTGCGTCTGGAAATGGCGTTGCTTGATGAATGTCGATGGAATCTCGGCGCATGGCAGTCCACTGTGGACTCAGGAGCATTTCGAATGGAACGTCCGTCGATAGGGGATCACCCACAAATGCGGCTCGATCAGCAAAGGCTCGCTTGGCTGCCTCAGCAATCAAATGGACTGAGTCAGCAGTCAGTCCGGTCTGCACGCCAAGCTCGTATCCCTCTAGGATGCCCAGTATCTCAAAGACCGTGATACTCCCAGCTGGAAGCGGCGGAGCGACGAGCCGTACATCTCGATAGGTGGTCGCGATGGGTTCAGAGACGACGACGTCTACATCCCGCATATCCTGCAGATTGAGAATACCGCCTGCATCCTGAACGGCACGAACGATGTCAGCCGCCATGTCACCGCGATAGAACTCATCCACACCCAATGACTCAATACGTCGAAACGTTGCAGCAAGATCTGGCCTTCGAGCGGTCTCTCCTGGCTCGTAGGGAAGATAATCGTTCAGAAATGCCGCAGCCATGGCGTCATCGGCAATGAGCACATCATAGATATTGAGGACAGCACTGTAGAACGCATCGCTCACCGTAAATCCATCCTCCGCAAGGCGAATCGCCGGTTCCAGAACGTCGGCAAGTGGAAGTCGGCCGTACAGCTCGTGAGCTCGCAGCAGTCCCGCCACCATGCGGGGAACGCCAACCGCCTGTCCGCCGTACTTCGTGAGTGCATCACGCTGCGCTTCTGTCTGTGGAGCATTCCAGCGATCTGGCAGCCCCGGCCCGGTTAGGGAGAACATCGCGTCGGTCGATTGTGAAGGCGCTGTCTCACGATAGTCCATCGAGATGCACGATTGAGTCGACGAGTCGTAGCTGAGAAGGAATCCTCCGCCTCCCAATCCTGAGGCCTCTGGCTCGACGACGGCGAGGGCAAATGCCGTCGCAATGGCTGCGTCAATTGCATTGCCACCCTCAGCAAGGATTTGTGCGCCAGCTTGAGCTGCTTGTGGATGGGCTGCAACCACCATCCCTGTGGTCGATTCGACGGAATTACCGATTGACGGGAGACATGTTGCGCCGCAGGGAGAAAAAAGAGCAAACGTGCCCGTGCTCGCGAGGAGGAACGAAAAACATAGCCAAATGAGACAACGCCTTGTATGAATCTCAGGCCCCTTTGCATCGCTACTCGGCGAATAAGCCAGTCTAGTGACATTCGTCGGCGGCGTCAATGAGCGACATGAATGAGTGCACGTTCAGCTGATGGCCCAATGCTTTCGAATCCCGCAAAGTGTCATGATTGCGCGTGAAAAAAAGGCTGCTACTGCTTGACCCAGCTTTGTGCATGATGAACCACATCAATCATGGCTGGCGATGTGCTCACAAGGTCATCATGGACTCGATCCTGCTAGACGCTAATTGCTTCTCCCAGTTGAGCGATATGCGATTCAAGCAGCAGATCGGCCTTTATCTTGGCGGCAAAGGCATTCAGCGTGTCATCTTCCCCGTGCACAAGGATCAGCTTCTCAGGAGCCGCTTGCTTGATCCAGTCGAGAAGAATCGGTTGATCAGCGTGGGATGAGAATCCGTTGGTGGTCCAGATATGGGCGCCCACGGCAATCTCTTCGCCATAGACATGCACCTTCTTCTCGCCATCCACAATACTTCGTCCCAGGGTTCCCTCAGCTTGGTAGCCGACGAATAGAACACCTGATTCCTTGTGCCATAGGTTGTGGCGCAGATGGTGAATAATCCGGCCGCCTGTGCACATACCGCTTCCGGCAATAATGATGTTGCCGCGCGATGTTTTGTTGATCTCCTTGGATTCGTCCGTTGACTGGGTGAAGCGAAGCGGTTTGAAATGGAACGGATTGGGGTCAACGCCAAAGATGGCTCGCCCTTCTGTATCGAAGTACTCGGCATAGCGTCCGAACACGCGTGTCGTGGAGATGGCCAATGGGCTGTCAAGAAAAATGCGACAGCGCGGCAGCTCGCCTGCTTTCCACAGCAAGAACAGTTCGTAGAGAACTTCCTGCGCTCGCTCTAGGGCAAATGAGGGAATGAGCAGGTTGCCATCATGAGGGATGATCGTTTCGATGGCCGTTCTGAATTCGGCAATGGTGTCGGCCATTGAGCGATGCTGTCGATCTCCGTAGGTTGATTCAATCAACAGCACATCTACCTTCGGCGGAACGCAGGGATCCTTGACGATGGGTTGATGTCGATTGCCGAGATCGCCACTGAATAGGAGAACGCCATCGGACGTCCTCAGCTCAATGGCTGCGGAGCCGAGGATGTGGCCAGCATCGTGGAAAACCGCGACCGCATGCTCATTGAGTTTGACAGGCTGATCATAGCCATCGACCGGGCGAAACAGCTCAGCGCAGCGCAGCACGTCGGTCATGTCATAGAGCGGAGGTTCCACTGCCTTGCCTTGTCGTCTTGCTTTGCGTTCGCGGTAGGAAGCCTCATTCATTTGAAGGCCAGCGGAGTCTACCAGCATCAGCTTGGCAATCTCTGCTGTGGGCGGCGTGCAGAGAATCTTTCCTGCAAATCCTCGCTGGACGAGCAAAGGCAACCGTCCGCAGTGGTCAAGATGTGCATGCGATAGCAACACGACGTCAATGCTCTTGGCATCAAAAGGGAACGGTTCTCGATTGAGATCTCCACGTTGGTGGCTGCCTTGGAAGAAGCCACAATCCAGTAGTACGCGCAATCCATCGACCTCAACCAAGTGACAGGAGCCGGTGACTGTTTCCGCAGCGCCGCAAAATGTGATTTTCATTGGTCTTCCCCGCGTGTCATGAGATGACACAGTCTACAGCGAATCAGCAACTGCAGTGGAATCTTCCAGTTGGCTACTTGGTTGTCCATGCACGGCATGTGGTACCATTGCGCCTCTTTGGAGGTGGCATGAGAGCTCGTGGGGGCAGCTACACACTGGGTGGCTACTTTAGTGCCTTTGTTGGGCTCGGTCTCACGGCCGCAAGTGTCGGTCCGACACTCCCCAGTCTGGCAGCCATTGCCGACGTGCGGCTTGCTCAAATCGGTCTTCTTCTCTTTGCGCGCTCATTTGGGGAAATGATCGGTTGTTTGGTTTCTGGCTCGATTGTTGATCGTGGCTACGAGCGCTCTTTGCTTGCCCTATCTATCCTTCTCTTGACTACTTGCCTGGCTATGGTTCCGTTCTCCCGCTCGTTGCTGCTTCTCGCGACCGTTTTTTGGACTCTAGGCGCCGCACAGGGCGCAGTTCACACGGGGATTAATACACTGCTTGTCTGGAAGCACCCTCATCGTGCCCATTCTTTGCTGTCCGTTCTCCATTTCATGTTTGCAGCAGGTATGGTCGTCGCCCCGTTGATCATCGCGTGGCTGTTGCCGATTCGCGCGGATGGCCTGTCCATTTACTGGGTTCTTGCGATCGCATTGGTGCCTGTGGCGCTGTGGCTTGCCACTTCGACACCATCTTCTTCGACTCCCGTGTCGATACAGAGCGCGCAAAGCCGCCCGCTACCACGCGTGGCTCTCGTCTGGGCGATTGGCATGTTCTTCTTCTATGTGGGGGCTGAAATCAATGTGGGCGCGTGGCTGTACACCTATGCAAGTCAAGCAGCTCAATTTGCGCCCGCGACCGCCGCATACCTTGTGGCCACATTCTGGGGAGCCTTCATGTTGGGACGATTGCTGGCAATCTTTGCGTCTGCGGTCATCAGTCCGTTTCAATATGTCTGCGGCGGATTGCTGACTGGTTTGGCGTCCGCTGTGGGCATCGTTATGTTCGCGCCCCAAGCAGGCCCTGGCTTCTGGATCAGCATCGCTGCATTGGGGGTATCCATGGCTGCCGTGTTTCCACAAGCGTTCGCAATGGTCAGTAAGGCGTTGGGTATGTCAGGCCGCAGGGCGGCGACGTTGCTGGTCGCAGGCAGCTTCGGTGGCATGCTGCTGCCATGGTTAACGGGGCAGTTGATGGAATCGATCTCGCCCCACAGTCTGCCAATCATGGTCGGCATTTCCATGATCCTCGCATTCATCGCGTTCTTTGGGGTCAGGCACACAGCGAGCCTTTCGCACGCCGGTACCCCTGACAACTAGCATGGCTCGTTCCGCAGCCAAGATTGGCTAGCCCGTCGTTTTTTCGCGGCGACTGAGAGCTATTGATCCTGAGCCGTTCTTCCCTAAACACCTTGGCCGGAGAGGTTTGCCGCGAAGAACCAGAGAAATTACACTCATTCCACCCAAACATATGCTCGTATTCATCAGGTAGTTCAATCGGGAGGACCTCTATGGACAAATCGACACTCGATCTTGCTCAACTGCTATCCTTGCCTACGGCTTACGAGGCAACCGTCTCGTGGGACGGATCAACCGCGGCCTTCATCTGGAATGTGACTGGGCGACAGGAGATTTATGTGGCCAAGCTACCCGATGATTGCCTTGACCTTTGCCTTGTACGATGATAGTGTATGTACGCGCGGCGCGTACACGGCAAAGGAGCGTACACATGACTCGAGACCAGCTGAAGGAAGCATGCGAGAACACAATCCACGACCTATTGCGAGAGCC
>JAHITR010000129.1 GCA_018817505.1 Candidatus Bipolaricaulota bacterium
GCAGCTGCACGCGGCAAGTCCGAAAGCGGGGTCATACCGGGCAACGTATTGACTTCAAGGATGTAGGGGACGCCATCGTCGGCCAATCGGAAGTCGACTCGTGAGAATCCATAACAGTCCAGCGCTTGGTGGGCTCGTAGGGCGACCTCTTGAACCTGCGCTGCTGTATCTAAGGATAGCGGAGCGGGAGCCAAAAACTCGGCAACTCCATTTGTGTATTTCGCGCTGTAATCGAACAACTGCCCTGGGAAGCAAATCTCGATGACAGGCAGAGCTTCCTCTTTTCCATCTATGAGCAGAATGCCAACGGTCAGCTCCCTGCCTGTGATGAATGGCTCCACAAGTACTGTGTCGAAGTCGACCAGGATGGACTGTGCTGCTGACAACAATTCCGCCTTTGTTTCCGCGCGATGAACGGCAATCGTCGACCCGCCGCTTTGTGGTTTCACGATCATCGGGAAAGTGAGACTCGCGATGGCTTCACTGATGCCTACATCAAGCGAAGCCAGATCAAGACTGACGCCAGCTGGCGTGGGCAGCTCTTTCGAACGAAAGATTGCCTTGGCGCGGGCCTTGTCCATGGCACGCGCACATGCCAATGGGCCTGAACCGATGGTCGAGATACCCATCGCTGCCAGCAGCAATTGCACAGTGCCATCTTCACCAGTGCCGCCGTGAAGACAGTTGAACGCGATGTCAATTCCCGCCAGTCCGGGGACGAGATCATCCAGCGTGCGGATTTCGACCATCTGCGGGCAATGCCCGAGCCTCTGGAGGGCATGGAATACACCTGCCCCTGAAAGCAAAGATACGTTGTGTTCGGGAGAATCTCCCCCTGTCAGTACGCCGATTGTCTTCTTCACGATTTTCATCCTCCACTCGCCTTGCATTACGATAGTGCATTGAGTAGTATTCCTCCAACGCAGAAGTCAGATGGAAACTGGATTCGAGCTCTGCAAAGCACTACCTTGACAGGCTCGAGTCCCCCAGCTATACTTCGTCGTTGCTTGTTGGTCTTTGAAAAGTGGATAGCGTGATAGTTGTGTTCTTTGCAACAACTGATTCGATGAAAAACCCATCGATTTTCGATTTAAAAAAGGATCAAAAACTAACATTAAAACTGAGAGAGTTTGATCCCAGCTCAGGATGAACGCTAGCGGTGCGCTTAACACATGCAAGTCGTGCGATCGAACCAGACGGATTTCCCTTCGGGGTTTGAAGGCTGGTCACGGAGCGGCGAACTGGTGAGTAACACGTAGCTAACCTACCTTCTTGACAGGAACAACCATTCGAAAGGATGGCTAATGCCTGATGTTGTACGGAGTTGATGAATTCCGTACCAAAGGCGGTCTTGCCGCCACAAGGAGAGGGGGCTGCGTCCTATTAGCTAGTTGGTAGGGTAATGGCCTACCAAGGCGATAATGGGTAGCTGGTCTGAGAGGATGATCAGCCACATTGGGACTGAGATACGGCCCAGACTCCTACGGGAGGCAGCAGTGGGGAATATTGGACAATGGACGAAAGTCCGATCCAGCGACACCGCGTGGGGGATGAAGGCTTTCGGGTTGTAAACCCCTTTTCTGGAGGAAGAATAAGGTTGGGAGGAAATGCCCATCCGATGACGGTACTTCAGGAATAAGCATCGGCAAACTTCGTGCCAGCAGCCGCGGTAAGACGAAGGATGCGAGCGTTATCCGGAATTACTGGGCGTAAAGGACGTCTAGGCGGTTGGATAAGTCATTTGTGAAATCCCAGGGCTTAACCCTGGAAGGTCTTGTGATACTGTCCGGCTTGGGTGTAGGAGAGGAGAGCGGAACTCACAGAGTAGCGGTGGAATGCGTAGATACTGTGAGGTACCCCGATGGCGAAGGCAGCTCTCTGGCCTATTACCGACGCTGAAGCGTGAAAGCGTGGGGAGCAAAGGGGATTAGATACCCCCGTAGTCCACGCCCCAAACGATGTTCACTTGGTGTCGGGAGCCTATATATCTCGGTGCCGGAGCTAACGCGTTAAGTGAACCGCCTGAGGAGTACGGCCGCAAGGCTAAAACTCAAGAGAATTGACGGGTCCCCGCACAAGCGGTGGAGCACGTGGTTTAATTCGATGATAAGCGAAGAACCTCACCTGGGCTTGACATACTAGTGTTAGGAACCTGAAAGGGTAACGACCCTGCCTTCGGGTAGGGAGCTAGTACAGGTGATGCATGGCTGTCGTCAGCTCGTGTCGTGGGATGTAGGGTTAAGTCCCGAAACGAGCGCAACCCTTGTCACTAGTTGCCAGCGGATAATGCCGGGGACTCTAGTGAGACTGCTGGTGAATAGCCGGAGGAAGGCGGGGATGACGTCAAGTCATCATGTCCCTTATGCCCAGGGCGACACACATGCTACAATGGGAGGTACAAAGGGTTGCAATACGGTAACGTGGAGCCAATCTCAAAAAACCTCCCCCAGTTCGGATTGTGGTCTGCAACTCGACCACATGAAGCCGGAATCGCTAGTAATCGTAGGTCAGCCATACTACGGTGAATATGTACTCGGGGATTGTACACACCGCCCGTCACACCAACCGAGTGGGGGGTACCTGAAGTCGCTCTTTTGAGGGCGCCTAAGGTAACCTTCGCAAGAGGGGTGAAGTCGTAACAAGGTAGCCGTAGGAGAACCTGCGGCTGGATCACCTCCTTTCTAGGGAGTACCGGACCAACAACACACTATCGAATCTGTATATCACGCTGTCCCTTTTCTCCTTTTTCCTTTTTTTCATCCTTCATCATTCGTTCCCATCGTCCCGTAGATTAGGTGACATACGTCACCATTGTTCCCCGGGAATAGGTCATCAAAAACGGTTGCCCTTCCTGCCTCCTTCGCAAAAAGCGGGGTACTCTTCCAGTACAGAATTGAGGGAGGATGGATGTTTTCGACCACCACGAACAACAAGATCAGCTTTACTGAATTGCTCGCCGAGTGTGGCGATCTTCTTGAGCTTGATCGCGGCGAGACGATTTATCATCCAGGCACACCCAGCAACGTGATTTACCTGGTGGAAAGCGGCCGTGTGAAGCTTGCCTATCTCGATGAGTCAGGGAAGAAGCTAACGCTTCGTATTGTCGATGAGGGAGAAATCTTCGGAGAAATGTGTCTTGTGGGCGAGGCTTTGCGACGGCATTTGGCCACCTCAATCGAAGACACGATTGTTCGCAGCATCGAGAAGAAACAGTTTCTCAAAGCCATTGACGCGGACTCGTCCGTACTGCCGGTGTTGGTAAACCATTTTGCAGCTCGAATGTCGGAGTTTGAGGAAACTTTGGAAGATCTTGCGTTCCGGGACATTCAAGCGAGGCTGTCGAGACAACTACTCAAGCTATCCGACGATTATGGAGTTGCGACCAAGGAAGGCATTCTGATCGGGATTTCAGTAACTCACAAGGAATTGGCAGACATGATTGGTTCGGCGCGTGAGAACACAACCTTGGCACTAAACCGCTTCGCACGCGAGGGAATTCTCGACAAGAGCCGCTATCGAATTATCATCAAAAGTGAGGATGGGCTGAGAAAGAAGATCTCAGCATTCTAGAATACAGAGCACCTTGGGAAGAGGGTTCAGCCAGAGGCTGAACCCTTTCCCTGTTTTTCGTGCTTGATCCTTCTGGTCCATCCATCGGTTTCATCTATTCCTGGATCGCTGTATTCTCAATTGGAGGAGTGGATATCTTGCCAACCTTCATGATTTGCGGGGTCTCACACAAGGAGACAAATGGCTCAAGACACGTTTGGCGGGAAGGTGGCAGTGGTTGCCGGGGCTACTCGTGGTGCCGGACGTGGTATCGCGTGTATGCTTGGAGAGGCGGGCGCGACAGTCTACTGCGTTGGACGTAGCAGCCGGAAGAATAATTCCTCCAACATGCGTCCTGAGACCCCGTTCTACATTGGGAAAGCTGTTGTTGCGCTTGCCACGGATCCGAGAATCATGGATAGGAGTGGGCATTCATTGAGTGCTGGCTATCTTGCTCGGGAATACAACTTCACGGATATGAACGGTTCTCAGCCGCCTGGCTATGCATGGGGAAGGGCTCCGATCGTCGAGGGCGCATTCATGGACGGCTGCTTTGGACCCCATTCGTAGATGTTGCGAGGAGGGCCACCCATTCGCCAGGCAACCGCATGACCCTCAGGCACGGATGCATGTAGGCGGTCGTGAGAGACAGTACATGTGGCTCGTCAAGGATTGCTGCGTCACTGCGGAACTGGCAAGAAGAGCAACAGCACAAGAGGAGGTATCCGATGCGCGATGAGTCCCTGCAACGCATTCTCCAAGCACTTGGCCCGAAGAGCCAATGGTTTGGCGGTCCGTCACCAGCAGGCAGCTTGCGAGGTGTCGACATAGAGCTTGCCACGCGACGATCAGTTGGGCTGAAGCATTGCATTTGGGAACTGGCGCTTCACACGGCCTATTGGGAATATGCAGTACGCCGCAGCCTCGAAGGAGGACCCAAGGGGGCCTTCCCTAGATCGCCTTCCAATTGGCCGCTATTGCCTGAGGAATGTAACGAACGTACATGGGCATCTGATCGGCAGCTGGTGAAGCA
>JAHITR010000130.1 GCA_018817505.1 Candidatus Bipolaricaulota bacterium
AGCTGGACGGGGACCACGACGACGTTGGCAGACGGTACGTGGTACTTCCACCTGCGAACGAAGGACAACGCCGGCAACTGGACGAGCACCGAGGACTACGGTCCGATCATCCTGGATACCGATCCGCCGGGAGTCTCGGCAGTCACGCCGAACCTGAGCCAGATTGCGGATGCGGACGCCGGAGCCGGCACGTTCACCGTGACGGTCGACTTCGATGAGGCGATGGACACCGGAGTGAATCCGACGCTCGCGTTTGCGCCGACGGTGTCCTCGACACTTACGTTCTCCGGCGGCAGCTGGATCGACGCGGATAGCTACCGCGCGACGTACAACGTGACGGACGCCAACGTGGACGTCAACAGCGTGACCATCGACGTGACGGGGGCCCAAGACCTGACCGGACTTGGACAGGAAGACTATACCCCGGTCCATGAATTCGACATCGATACGTTGAATCCGACGGTGACCAATGTGGCTGCGTCGGATGCGCTGATCACCGATGCCGACGGCGGGGAAACGCTGACCGTGACGGTGTACTTCTCCGAGGCGATGACGGACGACGGAACGGCCGATCCGACGCTGACGTTCGCTCCGGCTGTCGCGTCGACGCTGTCGTTTTTCACGGACGGCTGGACCGAAAACGACACCTACACGGCTACCTACAACGTGTCGGACGGCAACGTGGAGATCGCCAGCGTAACCATCGATGTGACCTTGGCCGAAGATGCGGCTGGGAACGGTCAGCAGAACTACGTTCCATCGGACGAGTTCGGGATCGATACCGTGAACCCGACGGCGACGAACGTCGTGACGAACGACTCCCTGATCACCGACGCCGATACGCCGGGTAACGCCACCTTCCTCGTGACGATCGATTTCTCCGAATCGATGAACACGAGTGTCGCGCCGACGGTATCGTTCAATCCGACGGTGGCCACGACGCTGACGCTGGACGGGACGTCGGGGTGGTCGGACGCGAACACCTACGTGGCACGCTATGACGTGGCCGACGGCAATGTGGACGTTGACAATGTCACGATTGACGTGGCCGGGGCACAGGATGCTGCCGAAAACCCGCAACAGAACTATACGCCGCAGAACGAGTTCGGCATTGACACGGTCAATCCGACTGTGACGAACGTCGTGGCGAGCGATACGCTGATCACCGACGCAGACACGCCGGGAAACGCGACGTTCATCGTGACGATTGACTTCTCGGAGCCGATGAATACGGGCGTTGCGCCCACCCTATCGTTCAATCCGGCGGTCGCGACGACGCTGTCACTGGACGGAACGTCGGGATGGCAAGATAGCGACACGTATCTGGCACGATATGACGTGGCCGATGCGAACGTGGATGTGGACAACGTCTCAGTAGACGTGGACGGCGCGCAGGATGCCGCGGGGAACCCTCAGCAGAGCTACACGCCGGAGAACGAGTTTGGCATTGATACGCTCAATCCGACAGTGACCGGGGTCGCGGCCGGCGATCTTCTGATCACGGACGCGGACACGCCGGGAGATGCGACGTTCGTTGTGACGATTGACTTCTCGGAGCCGATGAATACGGGCGTTGCGCCCAACCTATCGTTCAATCCGGCGGTCGCGACGACGCTGTCACTGGACGGAACGTCGGGATGGCAAGACGCAGACACCTACCTGGCACGCTACGATGTGGCCGACGCCAACGTCGATGTCGACAACGTGGCCGTCGACGTGACCGGAGCGCAGGATGCTAGCGGAAATGCGCAACTGAACTACGCGCCGCAGAACGAGTTCGGCATCGACACGCTGAATCCGACGGTGACCGGCGTGGCGGTGGACGACACCTTGCTCAGCGACTCGGACGCCGGCACGCAGCTTGTGGTCACGATTGACTTCTCGGAACCGATGACGACGGGCGGCTCGGCGGATCCGACGGTCACATTCTCACCGGGCGTGGCCTCAACGCTGGCGTTTGCCAGCGGAAGCTGGCCGACGAGTACCCGCTATCGAGCCTGGTACGACATCTCGGACGCCAACGTCGACGTCAATTCCGTGACGATCGATGCAAGCGGAGCCAGGGATGCCAACGGCAACGAGCAGCAGAACTACACGCCGGTTCACGAGTTCGAGATCGACACGTTGAATCCCACGGTCACATCTCTGGTCATCTCAGACAACCTGATTACGGATGCCGACGTAGGTGATACGTTCACTGTGACGATTGACTACAGCGAGCCGATGCGCACGACGGCCCCAAACATTGCGTTCTCGCCGTCGTTGACAACCACGCTCTCGTTGCAGGCCGGGAATAGCGGATGGACGGACACGGACACCTACGTCTTCAGCTACACGATCCTAGATGGCAATGTGACGGTGTTGGATGACGACATCACCATCACCAACGCCCAGGATCTAGCGGGCAACGTCCAAATTGCCTACAACTACGACGATCAGCTGGACGTCGATACTGAGAATCCGTATTTCCACGACTTCACTGTGACGGGTGGAGCAGTGGATGCCAACTGTCTGCGCGTGGTGACGTTCACAGCCAAGGTGACTGACCCCAATGGAACGATGGTTCCCGGCGACATCACCGTGACTAGCGCAACGGTCGTCAACGCGACCATCGGCGCGGTTTACAACATCTCGCAGACGAGTGACAATGCAACAACGATCTCCATCACCGGGAGCGTCGATGTGACTGCGCTAACGGGCTGCCCTGCGCCAGTGACGATTACGCTCGATGCTGTGGACAGTGTAGATAACGATGCCACGCAGCAATCTCAATCCGACGATGTCGTGGACACGACCATTCCCGTCATCAACGATCTCAAATTCAATACAGACAATACGTTTGCAGTTGAGCAGACAGTCCCATATCTGGTCGATGATTGCGGACACGTGGTCGTCTATTTCTCAGCCAATGTGACGGACAACTGCTGCATCGTGCCGGGGAATGTGAACGTGACGGTGACCTTGCCGACGAACGATGCCATTCTCGAAGACATCATCATCAATCGCGTCCAGAATGGACAAGGGCGAGTCGATGTCACGGGAGAAGCCGTGGTGCGTTGTCTGGATGGTCCGGACATGTCGCGTGTGCAGATCGATATTTCGGCGGCCGACTGCTGTGGTAATGCGGCAGTTCCTGTTGAGACGGGGACAAGTGAAGGGCTTGTCGACGACATCATTCTGCCGATTCCACGTGATGATCCGCGCCAGGACATGGTGCTGGATACGAGCGCGATCATCGATCCGTTGGTTGAGGTGCGGCTGGATGAATTCGGAGTCTATCGGCTGATTCTGAGGGAAAGTACCCCCGTACGCATTGACATTATGGGCAATGATGCCGACAACCTCAGTCACAATGCGGCCCATCCGTTTAGCCCTTGCATCGCTTGCGGCCCGTGCGGTGGACAGACGGGCTGTTGTGCTGTCATGTACATCGAAGACATCGTGAAACAGCCCAGCTACGGTACCGCGACCATTGAGGACGCCATCGGGAATTGCGCTGGTGGAACCGTCATTCGCTACGCGCCCGATCGCGGCTATCTGGGGCCCGACTACTTCACCTATCGAACACGCGACGCATTTGGCAATATCTCTTCAGTGATTGCTACCGTCTATCTACAGACTGTGCCCGAAGTATGGATGGAGGATGTGTTTGCGATTGCCTGTTCTGGCGAGACCATCGAATTTACGGTGTCTGCAGCCGATCTATTCATTGATCCAGATGATCCGAGCATCATACCGTTCGAGTTTTCGGTCACGGACGGCCCTGATCACGGCGTTGTTGGAGGGGATTTGCTTGACGTCTTCTATATGCGAGAGAGCCAGGCGACCGATCCGCAGTTTGGCGTACTCGTTCCCTCACTCGACTTCTTGGAGTCAGCGACAGTCACCCTTACGTATACGCCCGCGGCAGGATTCACAGGGATTGATGCCATTCGCGTGCGGTTCGAGGACCCATTCGGAGGCGTCGCCTATGCAGTCGTTAATATCACCGTAGGACAGTGCTCAGCAGTGACTCCGAATTCGGCTCTGTATGTCACTCAGGGACAGACTGTTGCGCTGATCGTCCCGATATCCTTTGGGTCGGTCTTCGATGCTGGATGGGCCACTGTGACTTTGATGTCTCTTGAGAACGGGCATGACTACAGTGGATTCATTACCGCTGAATGGAGTGAGCCGGTCAATCGACATATACTGACCATCAATACAGCGAGTCTGCCATTGGGGAGCTATAAGCTTACGATACCACTAGGGACGGGAGAGATTGTCACCCTGACGATCGAGGTAGGTGAGGCAAAATGAGGCTGCGAGAACTGCTGTTTGCTGGATTGCTGATCTTGAGCTGCTCAGTCGTGGCTCTCGCCAACGCCGTGCCAACGATGGAGGATCAGTACATCCTCACCGTTCAGGGAGAGTCCGTCGCGTTTGAGATTCGTGCCGAGGATGCAGACATCGACCCGCAGGTCGATGGGTCTGAGCTACTCACGTTCTCAATCCTCGAAGGTCCGATTCACGGCGTCCTCGTGGGTGAGCTGACAAATATCTCCTACCGTGCTCCTCACATCGCTGCTGTTGAAATGATTTACGTTCCTGCTGACGGATACGTAGGCACGGATTTCATTACGCTGTCCGTGGTTGATCCGACAGGGGCGTCTGCCCCGGGCACGGCCACCATCGAGATTGAAATCGAGGGTCGGCGTAGTGTGGGCATCCTCACAGGAAACTGGACGACAGGCGTCACCTACAACACGCAAACCGGCGGATTCACAGCGTTTCGCACGCAGTTCACGGAGGTTTATCGTGTGGGCATGCTGACGCTCAAGAGTGTCGCTGATATTCAGATGGAGACGAATGCAGGCGTGAAGACGATGGTGTTCGACTCGATGAAATTCCAGACGGACTTCACATTGGGAGGCATCGATCACACCTCGACTGTGTCCTTCGATCCCTCTGCGGGCATTGGCGAGCTGTACGATTACTGGCTAGCCTCCTCTCGATTCAGCCTGTTGGGCGTTGACTTTGTGCACACACTGTATCTACCTGATTCTCAGACGGACTCTTATCAAGCCTTGGCAGCAAGCACGAGCCTTGGCTCGGTAAGCATTGCCAACACACTACGCTTCAGCATGGATGCCAGTTGTGGGTTCCCGTTCTCCAGCAATAACACCACGGTCTACTGGACTTGGTGTGACACGACGCTGGGCGCATCCATTGGCTTCACGTGTGATGGTTTCGATGGTTTGACCCTCAGGGCTAGTAGTATTCCTATTTCCGGGTTCGGCTGGCTATACGGTGATGTCACCCTGGACGCTGCTATCGTATTCGACGTGGACGGGAAGTCGTTATCAGCGGATGCCAGTTGGCGTCCTGGGAGCTTTGGCTGCATTAAATTGTTGGCGGAGCTCAATCTGGGCGCAACCGGAGCTGGCCCCGTGACGGGGAACACGGTAGCAGAGAGCCTCCATATCTACGGACTGCGCATGGAATGTACGATTCCCAGTGCATTCGGTGCTGTCTCCTTTGTATCTGCGACATCGCTGGAACCAAACTCTAACTCGATTGTCACCGGCCAAACCGATTACTTTGAGATGTTCCGCTTCTCGGGTCCGCTGTTGGCCTGCTGTGGATATCCGGGTTCTTGGAGTGTGGCGACGTACTTCAACACCGGGGCTGTGATGCTGTTTGATTGGGGCATGACGCTGATTCGCGTGGACATGGCGATGTCCAATCACTTCAACTTCACATTCGAGACGGTCTTTCGCTCAGGGTTCTTTGGCGATCCGAAACTGGAACTATCTGTAGGATGGACCACTCGCTGGTAGCCGGACGATTGGTCCTGTCAGACAAAATTGCTACGAGGGAACTTGGTTCCCTCGGGTTTCATTTCCAAGTTTCCCCTGTCGAACACGCTTCGAAACAAGCAAGCACTCACTCACGAGAAGAAACTGTCACGAGCCATTGGGCGGACCAGCACAACCCAGCCTCGATGAGTAGGCGATCTCAGATCTCGCGCTGGCGGATGAGATGCACAAGAGAGCGAACTCTGATATGTCCGACGATTTCCGCTTCCATTCACTGACGGCTCAATCGATCCTGTTCCGAGAATGATTTCTTCGGCTATGACACGATTTAGAATCGGAGAGAGAAGTCCTCATATGATAGGTAGTGAGTGAGTCACCGTCCCACACCAAGAAGGCATCCTGCCGTAAGTCATGCGCTGCAACAAAGAGCCCAACTACAGATTGCGCGCGCAGGACAACAAGCGTGGACAAGAGGGGATGTCCACCATGCCAACAAATACACAAGCAATTGCGGTGCACATGGGAAGGCAAGCAGAGGGACATAGCGCCGAAAAGACGGAATCATACGAACACAAGCGAACAGTTCAGAACATAACAGAGAACAGCGAATAGGTGGAGCAATGCAATGCATGTAACATCTTCCTGGAGACAAAAAAGGGGGAGCGAAACGAGCTCCAACACGGTCGGTTGCGCTCGACGTGCACGGATGCTCGAACCTCCCGTCTAGGCGATAAGGAGGTTGACATGCGGGCACACGATTTGACACCAGTCCAGCAAGTAGCCTGGTGGCGAGGCTTCGCCGTACTTGGAGCGATTCTTCTGTTATTCACAGTGAGTGCGTGGGCATACACGGATACGTTCAGCTCGCCGCCGGCATTTTCGAACGCGGATAGACACATGGAGACAGGAACTGCAACTGAAGGACTTGTCTATGACATGACGAGCGGCGACTTTGCCTGGCTCGGTGGCCAGATTAGTGCGTTGGGGTATGCTGTAGGGCCTGCGTCGTTCACGATTACGTCACGTGACGGTGAGGAGTTTTTCTTCGTCGAGATGTACATCGATACGATTGCGGCGATCACCATGACTGGTTATGGGACCAATGCCTTCACAAAGAGCATCTCTGCCAATTCAGTTGGCACTTACGGCCCTGGTGGGGCAGGGAAGTTGGTGTCGAGCGTGACCATATCATCCACAGTGGATCTTGATGTTTACTTCGATAATGTAGATGTGGAGTTTGGAGATTTCGTAGATCCAAGCTTGGATTCATTCGAGCGGCAGATACCAGCCAATGCACTTACCAACGTGGATGCGCTTGTCTTTCGGGTCACGTTTGATGAGGCCGTCAAGAATGTTACAGGTGGTGACTTCGAAGTAACTGGGTCTACGGCTTCGGTCACGGATGTAGTTGCGGTGAGTACGTCCGTCTATAACTTGACTGTCTCTGGTGGCAACCTGGCAACCTACAACGGCGTCGTCGGTATCAACCTGGCTGCAGGGCAGGATATTGCTGATTTGGCAGACAATGCGTTGCCTGCTGGCGAACCGACGACAGACGAAACCTACACACTCGACAACACCCCACCGACAGACCCGACGCCGTCAAGTTCTAGCCATACAGTCAGTGTGTGGGATAACGACAACACAGTTGACATCGTGTGTTCGGGTGCTAGCGATGGAGCAGGCAGCGGCGTGGACGGGTTTGAGATCGAATGGAATCAGTCTGCGAGTTGGACGCCCACAGGCACCAAGGAGCAGGAGGAGACCTGGGTTGGCGCGACGTTCACGGCTACGTCAGATGGCAACTGGTACTTCCATATCGCAACGGTTGACAACGTGGGCAATTGGACGACCACCCAGCACCTCGGTCCGTTCCCGATTGATTCGACACCGCCCTCTGTTCCCACCGGGCTCAATCCGTCGACCGGGACCTTCACCAGCGACGCGTCTCCAATTCTATCATGGACCGCGTCTAATGATGCGGGTGGCAGCGGTATTCGCACGACAGATGCCTATCGCATCGTCGTTACAGGACCCGTCAATCGCGATACTTATGTGTCGGATACCGACTACAACCCGACATTGTCCGAAGGAACTTTCACGTGGAAGGTGTACGCGCGCGATAATGCTGGCAATTCGAGCAGCTATACAGCCAACACAACGCTTACCATCGACACGACACAGCCGGACGTGACCATTGACCAGGCTGGTGGCCAGGCTGACCCAACCAACAGCTCTCCCGTCAACTTCATGGTTGTGTTCAACGAGTCAGTGACCGGGTTTGCGACCGGAGATGTTACTCTCGGCGGAACAGCAGGAGCGACGACGGGAACGGTCACGGGATCTGGCACCACGTACAACGTCGCTGTGAGTGGGATGACAGGCGATGGAACAATCATCGCTACGATTGCCGCAGGAGTAGCTCAAGATAGCGCGAACAACTCCAACAACGCCTCAACGAGTACGAGCAATTCAGTAACCTACGACACGACGCCTCCCACGATCTCGATCGGCGCGCCGTCTGCGACAGATACGAATTCGGGACCGGTGACGTACACCGTGACCTACGGAGGCGCGGACGCCGTGACGCTTGCTGTGGGCGACATTATACTGAACTCGACGGGCACGGCTAGCGGGAATGTCGGCGTCAGTGGATCGGGAACAACCACGCGAACGGTCACGATCTCCGGGATCACCGGCGACGGAACCCTCGGTATTTATGTTAGCAATGCCGGTACGGGTACGGATGACGCAGGGAATCCCACACCGGAGGCTGGGCCGAGCGCCACGTTCAACGTCGACAACACGCCGCCTTCGAATCCCGTTGTGACATCTACGCACACAGCCGGGGCCTGGTCCAACAACGACTACCTGGGGATGAATGATCTCGAAACGTCATCCGATGGATTCTCCGGCGTGGATGGCTACGAGTACGCGTTCAGCCAGAATGCTACATGGACACCGTCCCACGTGAAGGATATAGAAGAAAACGTATTGGACATTTACTCTCACTTGCCGTCTGATGGCGATTGGTATTTCCACATTGCTACCGTGGACAACGTCGGCAACTGGGCAGCCCACGACACGTACGGACCGTTCCGAATTGACACGGCTGATCCGATTGATCCTACACCCACGAGCACAAGTCATGCTGTGGGCGTATGGTCTAACGATAAGGACGTGGTGATTCGGATTGACGGAGACAGTGACTCGGGCAGTGGCGTGGATGGATTCGACTATGGATGGGACAACAGCCCATCCTGGATTGCCACGGAGATCAAGGATTGGGAAGAAAGCGACATCGGTGGGACATTCACCGGGGCGGACGGTGACTGGTACTTCCATATTGCCACAGTAGACAATGCGGGCAACTGGACGAGTACGGAGCACCTCGGACCCTTCCGAATCGACACATTGAAGCCAAGCGTGCTCATCGACCAAACGGCCGGTCAGGCCGACCCAACAAATGGGTCTCCGGTCGTGTTTACCGTCGTGTTCGATGAACCCATCAACGGACTGACGTTCACGAGCGCCGATGTGTTTGTCGGAGGCACAGCGGTGACAGGGACTGTAACCGTAGCCGAAGTTGCACCAAACGATGGCACGACATTTGGAGTCAGTATTGCGGTCACTGGTGAGGGCACAGTCATCCCGACAGTTCCGGCTGGCGGAGTCGAGGATCTGGCGGGCAACACGAACAACGCCTCAACGAGTACGGATAATACGGTTACCGTCGATACGACTCGGCCGGTCGTTCATTTCGTTACAGTGGGCGACACCGTTCTGACGGACGGAGACACTGGTTTTGGGCTTGGGGTGATTTTCAGTGAGCCTATGGACACGAGTGTGGCTCCGACGCTCGTCTTCTCGCCCAACGTCGACACGACCCTAACGCCGATTTCGTCGTCCTGGCTCTTCGAGGATCATTTCTATGCCTCGTTTGATGTCGCTGACGCAGGTGTGGACGTCAATAGCGTAACGATTGACGCAATCGGTGCGAGGGATGTTGCTGGGAATCTACAGACCGATTATGCGCCACTACACGAGTTCGAGATCGACATGCTGAATCCGACAGTCGTTGGCGTCGGAATCAGCGATGCAACGATTGACAATGCGGACGTGGGGAGCATCTTTATGGTAACTGTCGATTACTCCGAATCGATGGACAACGGAGTCGTCCCAGCCATTAAATTCGCCCCCAGCGTCTCGTCTGTACTGTCTCCTGCTGCAGGAGCTTGGGTCGACTCGGACACCTATCAGGCAACGTATGATGTTCTTGATGCTGTGGCAGCTGAAGTCGGGATTGATATCACTGTGAGTGGTGCCGCCGATGCGCAGGGGAACCTCCAGCAAATCGCCTATAGGGCGGCAAACCAGTTTGACATTGCTATTCTGGCTCCTGAGGTCGAGGAATCGTGGACTATCACACCAATGGGAGTGATCGGAACGACCGCTAATGGTGGCGGCGGAGGTGCTGAAGGAGGCGAGGCCGAGGTTGTTCGTGGCTTCCTCAATCGGTGCCTGATGCTTGATCTAGACGGAGAGCAGCCGATGGCTGGACAGTGTCCGCTTGAGGCGATCTATCAAGTCGGTGAGGTGGTTTCTGGATCCTGCAGTATCTGTAGTCCAGATGGATTGGCGATTCGGGGCACTTATGTGCATATCTACATCTATTGTGTCGACCTTGAAGCGCGGCCGGAATTGCGGTCATTGCAGGCGCACTGGACGGTTCACTACGATGTCGATACGGGATTGTATAGCTTTGATTGGGAAACGACAGGCTTTGATCCAGGGTATTACGACGTCTACCTTAGCTTCGAAGACGGATCCGGGCACTCGTGCCGGATCCAGCTGATTGAGTCAGTGGACTAGCAGCCTGTAGCGCATTCTGCCATCAGGGCCGGGCTCCAAAACGCCTGGCCCTGATTTTTATAGGGCGACTCATGTCTTGTGCGATCAGAAGGAAACAGGGCCGTCATCACGCTTGTAATGTCGCACGCCGTTATTGTCAGCGACAATGAGATCTGTTGCCAATCCAATGAACAACCCGTGCTCCACAATGCCAGCTCGTGCGTTGAGTCTCTCGGCTAGCTTTTCGGCATCGTCTATCGGATTGAACTGGCAGTCAAGAATGATGTTGCCTTGATCCGTCTTGAACGGATGCTCCTTTCCTCCTCGCAACCTGACGTGTGCACCAAGTCCTTCGATGAATCGCTTCTCCACAACCCAAGCGAACGGAACGACTTCGATCGGGAGTGCGAAGTGAGTTCCCAGCTGCGGCGACAGCTTGGAACCATCCACGATAATGACCTCTCGTCGGCTGGCGCAGGCGACGACCTTCTCACGTAGCAGTGCGCCGCCGCCACCCTTGATCAGATTCATCTGTGGGTCGACCTCATCTGCGCCATCAATCGTAAGGTCAATGGCAGGGTTTTCCTCCAAGCTTGTCAGAGGAATGCCGAGCCGCTTGGCGTGTGCCTCCACTTCCAGAGAGCAGGGAATCGCCCTGATATTCTTGAGCGCACCGGTTTGAAGTAGCGTCGCAAGACGCTCAATAGCAAACGCTGTCGTCGAGCCGTGGCCCAATCCGACAAGGGTGTCGCATTGGATGAATTCCACTGCGCGTTCTGCTGCCGCCTTTTTCTGTGCGTCGTTGCTCATGATTCCCCCAACTCTGACCCAGGATGACTCCATAGTAAACGGTATTCGAGCCGAGTGAAATTCTGGTTCTGTGATGCTAACGATCTACTCACATCTTCCAGTGGCTGCCCGTGCGCTTCCTGCGTACAATGCGCGCTACGCCAGATGGGTCGAGGAGTCGCATGAATCACCTTCACCAGGACAAGCAGGTGACTGCCAAGGGAGTTGCCTACTTGGTGACGGTCTATTTCGTTTGGGGAAGTACCTATCTGGCCATCCGCTATGGTGTGAGAGATGGATCGGGCATTCCTCCATTTGCTCTGGGGGCCATGCGAACGCTGGTCGCTGGAGGCATGCTCTTCGCCTGGGCGGCGCTACGTGGAGCCCAAATCCGCCTGCCTCGATCGGAACTTGCCACGTTGGCGTTGGCTGGACTGCTGATGTGGCCTGGAGCCAATGGCTTGGTCAATTGGGCTGAGCAACGGGCAGATTCAAGTTATGCGGCTCTCCTTCTCGGGGCATTGCCCATTTGGACAGCGCTGATTGATGCCGTATGGCGTCGCCAACGCGTTTCTTGGCGGCTGATAGCGTTTTTGGCGATTGGCTTTGCTGGAATTGGATTGCTGACCATCCCCAAGCTGCTGACCTCAGAAGGAGCCAATCTGGCATCAATCTTGATGTTGATTGCTGCACCGATCTCGTGGGCCGTTGGCTCGCTACTGCAGCTTCATCGTCCTGTCTCTGTTTCGCCGCTGGTCAGTTCAGCCTATCTGCATCTGATGGGTGGCGTGGGATTTGTGCTTTTGTTCTTCATCACCCGCGAACCGTGGCCCGTTCCGACAGCGCAGGCCTGGGCTGCCGTGGGTTACCTGACCCTCATTGGATCGATTGTCGGCTTCACGTCCTATGTGCAGGCGCTCCATCTTCTTCCGACGAGCATTGCCATGACTTACGCCTATGTGAATCCAGTTGTCGCGGTAATCCTCGGATGGATCATGCTTCGAGAAGGAGTCTCCCTTGTCATGGTCGCAGGGATGGCACTAACCCTGGTTGGCGTATGGGGAGTGTTCCGCGAACGATACCGTCAATCACCTGCTAGCGCGTGACCTCAACTCGTTTCCAGAACGCCACGTGGTCTTTGATTTGCGCAGCAGCTTCCTTGGGGTGTGGGTACGACCATGCTGCATTCCTCGACTCCACATCTCCGACAACCACGTCGTAGTAGTAGGCTTCACCCTTCCACGGACATGTGGATCGATGGGCACTCGGCCGTAGAAACTCGCGGTTAATCGAGCCCGGCGGAAAGTAGTGATTGTCCTCAATCACGATGGTTTCATCGCTTTGCGCGATGACGGTTCCGTCTAGTATCGCCTTCATGGGGACACCTCCAATGGCTATGTCATTGCACGATACATTCAAAACGTGTCGAGACAAAGGAGGGTCTGTTGGCAAAGTGTGTGCAAGGCAAACGGGCCCGCACACGCAAGGCGAGGGCCCAATAGCCTATTCAATGGATCTAGAGATTGAGAGCATCCAGAACGATCCGAACAACGAGCAGAACCCAGCCCACAATAATTCCAATCCAGATCACGCGACGGGCAAAATCGAGCAATCCAAACAGAATGAGGATAACGGTAATGAACGCCAAATATCCGATGGGCTTCTCCAGATCCGATGACACGCGGTCGTCTGTGATCAAGTTGAGGAGATAGAGTACGCCCTGCCCCAGGTACTTGGCTGCACTGTCAATGTAGGTAAGCCCCTGATTCAATGCAGTGGTCGCGGTTTCCTGGACCTGATCTGAGATCAGCGGGACATCAGTCTGTCCAACGGCAAGTACCGAGACGAGAAGAAGCATCGCCAGAATGCCGACAAGAGCGGTTGTGCGTCTAAACATGTTGGAACCCCCTTTCCAGATTTTAGACTTCACTCTACCATGCGAACCCTACCCATGAGAAGCGGCGAGTGTCCCGAGGAAGTCGACCAAATGGCATGGGAGATCTGTTCGCGGCTGTCCTTGGACTATGTGCTTGTTGCGCCATCGTCTGAACTGAGAGGACGCTCCCGCAACTGCCGGAGCAAATGAATGAACATCCAGCCCGTAATGACCGCAGCAGTCGCATCCGAGATTGGAAAGGACACCCAAATGCCAGTCAGATCTAGAACACGTGGCAGCAAGAGAATCAGGGGCGTGAGCAGAATGACCTGACGAAGCAATGCCAACACCGTGGCAGGAAGCGCTTTGCCAAGGGCTTGATATGTTCCAGCCGCAACAACCTGGAATCCAACCGTTGGAAACGCCAGGATAATGATTCGCGTAGCGGTGGCGCCCATGGAAATGACCTCTGGATCGCGGCTGAAGATACGAAGCAACACGGCTGGAAAGGCGACCAACAGGATCGTAGCGGCTATGGACATGGCTGATGTGATGATGCTGGAGTACCGAATCGCCTTTAGCGCACGATCCTTTCTGCCAGCGCCATAGTTGTAGCCGACAATTGGCATCATGCCCTGGATGATTCCGAACATGGGCATGATGAGAAAATTGATCATGCGATTGACGACGCCGAAGGTAGCAATGGCGATGTCGCCGCCGTAGGGCGCTAGGCTGTTGTTGAGAATGATGACAGTGAACACTGATGCTGCGGCCCGCAAACCCGAGCCAAGCCCGACTCGTGTTGCTTCCCAGACAATGGAAAACTTCAATCGATAGTGATGGGGTGCAAGGCTTAGCGAACTGCGCCCTGCAAAAAAGTAATACAGCAAGTACACGACTGTGGTGGCTTGCGCGAGGACCGTGGCCAATGCTGCCCCTTGTATGCCCAGGTGAAATCCGTAGATGAACAATGGATCGAGCACGATATTCAATAACCCGGAAATGATCATCGTCCACATGGCCACGCGTGCATTGCCCTCAGCTCGGACGACGGCATTGGTGGCCATGGCGAACATGAAGAACGGAGTTCCGATGAGGATGATGCGTGAGTAGCCTGCGGCATAGGGCAAGATTCCCTCAGTTACCCCGAACAGGTTGAGCAGAGATGGCAGGAACAAGCTTCCGAAGATGGCGATGGCAGCGCTGAACAAAGCAACCAATATGAATAGATTGCCCAAGGCATGACGAGCCTCATCGCGATTCCCTGCGCCAAGACGTCGGGAGACGATAGAGGCAACCCCGATGCCAAACATTTGTGCCAGGGCCATCACCATGATCTGAATGGGGAACGAGATGGCGATGCCAGCGATTCCAAGCGATCCAACGCCCTGCCCCACGAAAATCGTGTCTGTCAGGTTGTATGTTGCCTGTACCATCAGTCCGACCATGGCCGGAGCCGACATTTTGATCAACAGCGATCGTATCGGCGCGGTCCCCAGCTGTGAACTATGATCAGTCATTCGGACACCTCGCAACCTAGACAAGAATGGACTCCCCGCATGGAGGAGTCCGCACATGTTACAGCAAAGCTTCTGGGTTGGAAACTTACGGAGCCTGACTTGCCCCGAGCGAATTGGGATCGAACAGTTCGAATGACAACACCGCCGTATCGATGGCCAGAATCTGCGATGTGGTGATTCGCCCAAGTAGCAGCTGATTGACAATACGCTGTGTGGTCACGTAGACATCATCGTCACGTGACTCGTACGTCTCGTAGAGCACTTCATAGAATGGCAGTCCGCTGACGGCGTACAACATCGCTGAGATTGGACGAAGATTGACGGCGTCGACGATGACAGTGATCGCCTGGAAGGCAACCGAGTAATTCATGGCAACCAGATCGATTTCCCACAGCTCGGCGCCGGCCTCATTGGTTGAGGTTCGACGTTCACCGATCGTATAGGATTCTGCGAACCGGATTCCGCTCGTTTGTGCCACAGCTGCGTCGCCGAAGACTTCCGTGGTTGCGCTGGTTTTAATGGGAAAATCGAGATCCGGTCCATAGAAATACGTGCCATTGGGTGTGGATAGGAAGATTTGTCCTGCCAGCTCCTCTGGTGTAGTAAACTCGATTCGCGCGTACGCACCTGCATCATTATCGAAGAACGACAACGCAAGCTCAGCTTGGCGAGTTTCATCTGGCGTCTCAGACACGATGCGAATGGTCAGCTGCGTAACGGTGTCATCAAAAAAACGTGCATCATCAAGAGCTGCAAGCAGCTCGACGTCGCTCAGATCCTGAGCTGTCGTGAGGCTTGCGAATGAGGCGAGAACGGCAATCAGTAGGATGAGTATTCGTTTCACGAGATCTCCTTTCGTTACCAGCTATACACTCTGCAGTGCCCGAACGATTTCAATGCGTGAGTTTCTCCACGAGGGGAATATCGCGCTGAGCAGCGTTGAGAATAAAACGGTCAGAATGGGCATGATGATGACGGTGGGGCTGAGCTGAAGTTGGATTGACTGCGGAATGGCTGCTCCCGGCGGTATCCAAGAAAAGGCAATCGCATTGAAGACGAGAACAAGAGCTACGCTGATGAGTGCTCCAAGGATCGCGCCAATGATGCCAAGGAAGGCAGCCTCCAAAATGAACGAACCGAACACGCGCCCGCGCCCTGCTCCAAGCGCCCGTAGCGTCCCGACCTCGCGGCTACGCTCCAAGAAGGAGATCGTCAACACCTCCAACACACTGAAGAAGACAAGCACTGCGATGCCCATCATTGCCAGGCCGGAGAACGCCCCATAGAATGATTCGATGGACGCATATGATGGGTTGAGCTCTTTCCACGTTCGGGCTACGAGAGGGATACTCGCAGATTGAAGATGCTGTTGGAGTTCAAATGCAAATGCCTCAGCCTGATCGACATCGTCGATTCGGATCAGGATTCGTTCGACGCCATCGGTCTTGAGCAAGCGCTGTACGAATGCAATCGGGAACAGGCCGAGCTGCTCTTCAAGAGCTTCCAGAGCATAAGTGATCTCTCCGGATACAACGACTGTGGCCGCATTAAAATTACCGGAGACCGTGCCAGTAGCGATATTGACGCGATCTCCCGGGGCAACACCAAGCTTTCGTGCTAGGGCAACGCCGAGGATGACTTCGCGATCTGACGTCTCTTCAAACGGGCTGCCTGACGAGACGATGCACTCGTAGGCCTGGACGTCACTACAAGGCACGATCCCTCGTCCGACGATCAGCGTACTGCCTTGCTCATCACCCACCAACCCAGCAAAATTGAGCTGCCAAGAGACGCCGACCAAACCAGGCATGGTGGATACGATGGCAACGACTTGTTCCAGTTGTCCAGGGGGAATCAGGTAGTCATAGCCCGTGGACGAGTTCTCGAATAGGCCTTCAGAACCGACTTGAACCGCGCCGGTCTCATCAGCGAGTGAAGTCTTGGTTGATTGCAGTGCTTCACCGACAAAGCCAAGAACCGATACCAGGATGACGAATCCGACAACGATCACCGCCAGACTGAAGGCTGTTCGGCGGCGGTTTCGGAATACGTTTCGCAGGGATGTCTTCAATTGCATGCCGCCTCCTATTCCACCCTCAGTGCATCTACAACACGAAGCCGCGACGTCTGAATTGCCGGGAATATGGCGGATAGAAGCGTCGCCATGACGCTCACGCCAAAAGGAGGCAGGGCCGTCAGGAACGTCACTTGCACGGCAAGCACGCTCGCTTCCACAGTACCCGGTGGCTGCCACTCGATTCCCAATGCGTTGAATCCCGTGCCGAATAGCAGACCGATGGCGACGCCAGTCAAACTGCCCAGCAGGGCGAGCCAGGCACTCTCCAGAAGTAGCTGGCCGAGAACCTCGCCACGTGTCGTACCCAGGGCACGAATGGTGCCGATTTCCCGTGTGCGTTCGAGGAATGCCAGAGTGAGAACCTGAAGGATAATGAAGAAGACGAGCACGAACACGGCGAGGGTTAGGAATCCAAATAGAATGTCGAAGAACCCGGCAAGTTGTTTGTAGAATGGCGATAACTCGTTCCATGTCTTGACTTTCAGCGATAGACCGGCCTCATCCAGCTGTCGCTGGATGATTGCAGTTGAGGAATCAGTTGCTCCGATGCTCGTCAGATTCACAATGATTCGATCGATCCCCGTTGTGTTGAGAAGGATTTGCGCGAATGCCTGGGGGATGAATAGGGATCTCAGTTCAACTTGCTCAGAAGTGAACCGATAAATGCCAACGATCCGAAGCGGGGTGGCGTTGTAGGCCCCATCCACTGTGGTTAGCGTCAAGGTCACGACGTCATCGACCTTGAGTGCGAGACGATTGGCCAACGATCGGCCGATGAGAACGGCGGCAACGTCGGCGGGTTGCAGGGGTCGGCCATCAATCACAAGATCGTCGATATTGAGTGTCTCGTTGCCCGGAACTTGTGCCGTGATTCGCACAACCTGGGTGAGCTTGCCTGCGGCAAGTAGCCCCGGGAATTGCAGTTGTGATGTGACGCCCGTGATGCCGCGATGCTCAGCCAACAGACCAAGAACCTGAGCCTCAGTTTCAGGCGATATCAAGTACTCGTATCCATCAGCTGTGTCGTCCCACAATTGAGGCGACGCGATCTGCAAATTCCCATATTCTTTGACCGTCGTTGCCTGGATTTGAAGCTTCGAATTCTCCAAGAAGCCATAGACAAACAGTGAGATGGCGGTCCCGAGTGCGATAATGGCCACAGAGAGGATTGTGCGGCGGCGATTGCGAAGCAGGCTTCGCAGAGGAATCCACCAGGTCATGAGCCCTCTCCCTCCATCAAGCGACCGTCGCGGATACGAACTTGACGGCGAGCGTATCGAGCGACCTCTGGATCGTGCGTGACCACCAGCAAGACGACGCAATGCTCTTCGTTGAGCCTGCGCATGAGATCCATGACCTGCGCGCCGGTTTCCGAATCGAGATTGGCTGTGGGTTCATCGGCAAGCACGAGTTTGGGTCGAGTAATGAGGGCGCGGGCAATCGCAATGCGCTGTCTTTGGCCGCCTGACAACTCATTGGGACGTCGCTTGCCGAGATCGGCCAACCCGACTTCTGAGAGGATGGCTTGAACGCGCTGGGCTCGCTCTGTTTTGGGAAGCCTCTGAAGAAGCAATGGATACTCCGCATTCTCTGCAGCGGACAAAACAGGAATCAGATTGAAGGACTGAAAGATCAGCCCAATCTTGTCTTTGCGAAGCTGGGCAAGCTGCCGCTCAGAGAGCGTGTTCGTCGAAACGCCTTGGATGAGAACCTCTCCCTGAGTCGGACGATCAATGGCAGAAATGAGATTGAGGAACGTTGTTTTGCCACTTCCCGAGGGTCCATTGATCACGACAAAATCACCCTGCATGGCCGTGAAGTTCACGGATTGGAGGGCATGTACTGCGGAAGACCCAACTTGGTAGGTCTTCGTGAGCGATCGTGCTTCCAGGAATGCTAGCCCTTTCTCGTGGCAAAATTGGCTGTCGCTACTCATCTCGTCTCTCCTTTCCTCAACCTGATGTAAGAGTGCACTCCGGGAGGCATAGGATGCAAATCGTGTACTCTAGTCGTGGAGTAGTCATGGGATCTGAAAGGAGATTTGATGAGTGACAAACTGGCGGTGATCCTAGCGAGCGGGGATATCCGTGTCTTGGAGATGGGACTCATGTATGCGCGGAATGCTTGCAAGCACGGATGGATGTCTGATGTCAAGGTGTTTCTGTTTGGTCCGTCGGAAACTCAAGTGGCGACAGATCCAGGATTGCGTGAGGCCGTATCAATTCTGATCAACGAGGGCATGGTCCCAGTGGCCTGTAAATACTGCTCCGACAAATACTCGGTGTCTGATGCACTGCGGCAGCTTGGATGTGGTATTGAGTACGTCGGCACGCCCATATCCGATGCGATCAAGGCGGGTTATGTGCCGATGGTGTGCTAAGGAGGCCCATGAACATCATTCCTTCAAGTCGACATATCTATGCATTTTCGCCAGATATGGAACTGGCAGCCACGGTCCAACTCGGTGAAGCATTGCGTTTTGATGCACTCGACGCTCTCGGCGGGCAAGTGCGGTCCGAGAGCGATATCCTGGCAGGATTGGATTTTAACCGCGTCAACCCAGCGACGGGCCCCGTCCGCGTGGAGGGGGTCGTGCCCGGCAGCACGCTCGTCGTTCGTGTGCTGGCTATAGACATGGAACAACAGGGAGCTATCGTCACTGGGCCCGGGCTGGGCGTTCTCGGTAGCGAGATTGAACACCATACGACGCGCATCCTGCCAGTCCTGAATGGGATGGTTCACTTCGGCGACCTTGCCTTGACAGCAAGGCCCATGATCGGTGTGATTGGCGTGGCTCCTGATCTTGAGTCATTCCCTACAGGAACTGCGCATCGGCACGGCGGCAACATGGACACCAAGGAAATCGGCATCGGGACGACGGTGTATTTCCCCGTGTTCCAACAGGGAGCCATGCTTGCCATAGGGGACGTGCATGCAGTGATGGGCGATGGCGAGGTGTGCGTTTCGGCCTGTGAAGTGGCTGCGCAGGTGACCGTATGCTGTGACTGCATCGACGGGCGCTGCCTCGACTGGCCGGTCGTAGAGACGGACAGCGCCGTGCATATCCTGGTTTCGCTGCCCACAATTGAGGATGCACTGACCGAGGCGACTCGGCAAGCAGTTGGCTTGCTTCAGAAGGCGAGGGGCATAAGTAAGGAAGAGGCCTACATGTTGACCAGCCTTGCAGTGGATTTGGGAATCAGCCAACTGGTTGATCCCAACAAGACGGCCAAAGCTTCGATACCAAAATCCATTCTGCCCAGATCGATCGGCGACATCATCTAGACAGGGACAAGAAAATATCCATTGCCGGTGGAGCGCATTCGATTTGATGGAGAGTAAGGGTGCCACCAAATATACTCACCCCACTTGTCGACGAGGCGGTGCCATATCACTGCCGTAGCGAACTGCCTGGCACCGTGTGCTGTTATTTGTAGCGCGAGGAGGAATCAGCGTGCGAGCAATCAAGGGTGCCACCGTACTTACCCCCGAACAAACCCTGGTCAACGGAACGATTCTCATCAAAGACGGGAAGATCATTGCCGTCGGGACGGATGTAAAGATACCAGCAGGAGCTGACATTCTTGATGCCACTGGCAAATACATCATCCCCGGCATGATCGATGCGCACTGCCATACCGGCATCTTCTCCGACGGCGTCGGCTGGAATCACTCCGATGGCAATGAAATGACCGATCCCGTCATGCCTCATCTTCGTACGATTGATGCCATTCATCCTGAAGACAAAGCCTTCGAGGATTTGCGAGCAGCGGGCGTTACTTGCATTGGTACAGGACCCGGCTCAGGAAATCTTGTGGGCGGACAAACGGCCGTAGTGAAGACGCGCGGACGAACGATTGAAGAGATGGTGATTCGCTTCCCGGCGGGGATGAAGATGGCGCTTGGAGAGAATCCAAAACGTGTCTACGGTGAATTGAAGCGCACGCCATCCACACGAATGGGCAATGCAGGGACATTGCGTGAATGGCTCACCAAGGCCCAAGGCTATCTCGCCAAGAAGGCCAAGTACGAACAGAAGCTCACCGATTTCCGCTCGGGGAAACAGGATGCCAAAGAGCCAGACCCGTTTGACATTGATCTGAAACTGGAAGCCCTGGCCCTGGTCCTGACGCGAGAAATCCCTGCACACATCCATGCGCATCGTGCGGATGACATCATGACTGCCATTCGACTGGCCAAGGAATTCAATCTCGATCTCATCCTGATCCATGCCACCGAAGGCTACAAGATTGCCGACATTTTGGCAGAAGAAGGTATTCCTTGCGTTCCTGGACCCGTTCTGATTTCTCGCTCCAAGTATGAATTGCGTGAATTGAGTACCAAGAATGCTGCCCTCCTTTCTCGGGCGGGCGTCAAGGTAGCCATCCAGACCGATCAGATGTCAGCGGTGCGGCACATCCGTCTTGATGCCGCAGTCGCGATCAATGAGGGAATGTCTGACGACGACGCCCTGCGTGCGATTACACTGACGCCAGCGGAACTCCTCAAGGTCGACGACCGAGTGGGCAGCATTGCTGCGGGCAAAGATGCAGATCTCGTCATCCTTTCGGCGCACCCGTTTGATGTGGCGCATGGCCGCGTGGAACAGGTGTTGATTGAAGGCGAGACCGTCTATCAAGGAGCGAGCTAGTCTGCGACACGTGGAGGCAAGATGGACGTTCAATTGCTAGGACAAACTGGGGTTCGTGTATCGAGACTCTGTTTTGGAACGATGTCATTCGGCGGGGCCGCTGATGAGGAGATGTCAGCTGCCATGTATCGCCGATGCCGGGAAGTTGGCATCAACTTCTTCGACTGCGCCAACGTCTATTCTGCAGGCGCTGCAGAGGAAATCCTGGGCCGTCTGATACGTGGGGAACGGGATCAGGTGGTGATTACGTCCAAAGTCGGTTTCCCGATGGGAGAAGGCGGCAACGACAAGGGATTGTCGCGGCGAAATCTTCAGCTCTCGGTCGAGGCCAGCCTCAATCGACTTGGAACGGACCGACTGGACGTGCTGTTTGTTCATACGTTTGATCCCGATACCCCTATGGAAGAGACGTTGCGAGGACTAGACCGCCTCGTGCACGACGGCAAGATCCTCTATACGGGCGTCAGCAACTGGGCAGCTTGGCAAATCGCATTGTCGCTTGGCGTTTCAGCGTGTGAAGGTTTGTCCTCGTTTGCCTGTATCCAGCCGATGTACAACCTGGTGAAGCGACAGGCGGAAGTGGAGATCCTTCCATTGGCGGAGGCCGAAGGGATGGGGGTGATCTCTTATAGCCCGCTGGGTGGGGGACTGCTCACGGGGAAGTACGGTGCGACGAAGCGGCCTGAAGTGGGACGATTGGTGGATAACACCATGTACGCCACGCGATATGGTCATGCGAGCTACTACGACACGGCCGAGCAGTTCGTCTCGCTCGCGCGGGAGTGTGGCGTTTCGCCCGCGACGTTGGCAGTCGCCTGGGTGGCTGCGCACCCGGCGATCACTTCACCGATTATCGGAGCTCGCAACCTCGACCAGTTGGAGGATTCCTTGGCTGCTGCCGATTTTGTGATGACGTCCGAGTTGTATCAAACAATCGCCGCCCTGTCCGCAACGCCGGCTCCGGCGACGGATCGTACCGAAGAACAGCAGGGTGTGGCATACAGGGGAAGTAAGGAGAACTATCGCTAGGCATCAGCCAATGTCTTGGCATGGTGCGCGGGGATCGAGGTGGATGGGTGGAAAGATTGCGAGCATGGATTCGCCGTGAAGCGGAAGTTCTTGGGCCGGAGTTTCTACGCGTCGACAGCATTCTGAATCATCAAATTGACCCGGCATTCATTGGGTTGGTGGGCGAACGCTTGGCCTCCGTGTTCACGAACAGCAAGGCCAACTGCATACTGACAGCCGAGGCGGCTGGCAACATCGTTGCCTACGAGTTGGCTCGAAGACTGAACGTTCGTGCGCTGTACGCCAAGAAGGGCAAGGCGGCAACGATGATTCGCCCCATCGTCCGCACCGTCATCTCTCCTACCAAGGGCACGAGCACCGACCTGGCGATTTCCGGCGATTATCTGGGACCTGATGCGCGGGTGATTGTTGTGGACGACTTCCTCTATCAGGGAGTCACCAGTGCTGCATTGGGCGACATGGTGCTTGAAGCTGGCGGTACGCTGGTTGGGTTCGGATTTGTCATTGAAAAAGCGTTTGCGCAGGGCCGCACTCATCTGGATCGATTCGACGTTCCCATTGTGTCGCTCGCGTCCATTGCCTCCATGGATCCCCAGAGCGGAAGTATTGTCTTTGCCGAAGCTGAAGCCTTCACCGAAGATGGAGCCTTCGCTGAAGAAGGCCCCATCACTTCTTTCTCTGGCACCGAGGCAGACGAATGAGCGTAGTCATCCTCGACTTCGGATCCCAATACTCCCGCCTCATTGCCAGACGCATTCGTGAATTGCAGGTCTATTCTGTAGTTCTTCCAGGCACGACATCCGTGACGCGCATCCAAAATGAGAATCCGCAGGCAATCATCTTCTCAGGCAGTCCAAAGTCCGTGTTCGAATCCGATGCGCCGCTGCCAGATCCCGCTGTTTACGATTTGGGACTCCCCATCCTGGGGATCTGCTACGGCATGCAGCTGCTGGCGAGGCAATTCGGAGGTGACGTGGCTGATGCGGGCACGCGGTCGTATGGCGCGGATGAGCTGATCCATTATGAAGGTGATCTCTTCGACGGGCTCGTCGGTCCGTTGCCTGTGTGGATGAGTCACGCCTCCTCTGTGCAGAGACTCCCCAAAGACTGGGTGACGATGGCTGCAACAAGGGAGAACCCGCATGCGGCCATCGCATCCCCCAATGGCCGTTACGTCGGCGTGCAATTTCATCCGGAAGTGGTTCACACCCCCAATGGCGAGCACATGCTATCGAATTTCCTAGACGCGGCTGGCGTTTCGCGCGACTGGACAGCGGAAGCGAACGTTGAGAGATTGATTCGTGAAGTCAAGGAGCGTGTAGGAACGGATCGCGCTCTATTGGCAGTGTCCGGCGGCGTCGATTCTTCGGCGCTGGCTTTGCTGCTGGCTCAAGCGGGAGTCGAGCACGATGCCGTGTTTGTCGATCACGGACTGCTGCGGGCGGGCGAACGCAAAGAAGTGGAGGCTGCGCTTCGGCCACTGGGCGTCAATCTGCGAACTGTGGATGCCGCCGATCGCTTCTTCGACGCGTTGGCAGGGGTTACGGACCCTGAAGAGAAGCGGATGATTATCGGCAGAGAGTTCGTCCACGTATTTCACAATGAAGCCCAACGTGTCGGCAAGACTCGGTTTCTGGCTCAAGGCACGTTGTATCCAGACGTCATCGAATCAGCAGGGGGCGAAGGAGCAGCGAATATCAAGTCGCATCACAACGTGGGCGGTCTGCCTGCGAACCTAGGATTCGAGCTGCTCGAACCCTTCCGCACGTTGTTCAAGGACGAAGTAAGGGATGTTGCTCGGTTGCTTGGATTGCCAGATAGCGTCAGGCTGAGACATCCGTTTCCTGGACCGGGTTTGGCCATCCGCATTCTTGGGGAGGTCACGCGTGAGAGAGTCGATCTCGTCCGCCGTGCGGATGCCATCTTCATCTCGACACTGAAGGAGGCAGGTGCCTATCACCTGGCCTGGCAAGCTCTGGCGGTATTGACACCGATTCAATCCGTCGGCGTGGCAGGCGACGAACGTCGGTACGGTCACGTGATTGCGTTGCGTGCCGTGACCAGTGTTGACGCGATGACCGCGGATTGGGCTCGATTACCCTATGCCTTGCTCGATCGCGTCGCACAACGGATTACCCGTGACATTCCCGAGATTGGCCGCGTCGTCTATGACATCACCAGCAAGCCCCCGGCGACGATCGAATGGGAGTAGACGCGCCTGTTGTCCTGGATTGGCAATTGATCAAGAATACGAGTCAAGGAGGAATTCATGCGCCATTTCGTTATTGATACTGATACGGCCTCAGATGACGCCGTCGCCTTGGTGATGGCCCTTCAACATCCTGACGTTGTGGTGGAGGCGATCACCGTGGTTGCCGGCAATGTGCCACTAGGGCATGGCGTGCAAAACGCGCTGTACACGGTGGAGCGGTGCGGCAAGACGACGCCCGTGTATGCCGGCATCGACAAACCGATGCTCCGACCGCTGCAAACGGCTCAGTTCTGCCACGGGGAGGACGGAATGGGCGACATCGGCTTGCCACTCACAGGTAGACTGCCTGCCGAAGGCCACGCAGTCGATGTCCTCATTGACACCATTCATCGTTTTGCAGGTGAAATCACTCTGGTGACCTTGGGGCCGCTGACCAATGTTGCGGTTGCTCTGCTGCGCGATCCATCTATCGCAAGTGCGGTCGAACGGTGCGTGATCATGGGGGGCATTGGCTTCGGCTACGGCAACATCGTTCCTGCGGCCGAGTACAACATCTGGGTCGATCCGTGCGCAGCCAAGATCGTATTCGAATCGGGATTGCCCATTCAGATGGTTGGTTGGGATGTTTCACACAAACACGCGACCTTCACTTCTGCGCAGGCAGACGATCTGTATGCGATGTCCGATCTGGCTGCATTCTGCGTGGATATCCAGAAAGCGCTCCGAGCCTTCGGCATCAGCTATCTCAAGCAAGACGGTTTTGATCTCCCCGATCCCATCGCCATGGCGGTGGCTTTGGAGCCTGATGTGAGTACAGTGACCCAGCGATTGCGAGTAGACATCGAGACGCAGTCGGAGCTGACGCGCGGCGCGACGGTGGTCGATCACTTGCGTGTCTCGGGGCGTGAGCCCAACGCAGATGTCGTCCTGGAAGCCTCTCGCGAGCTGTTCCTGGAAACACTTTATGCCGCCGTTCGCAAGGATGTGTAGTTTATTCCAGAAGTGAGGACTGATGATTGCCGTCTTGGGAAGCATCAACATGGATCTCGTGGTAAGCGTCCCTCGCTTCCCTTCCCCAGGTGAGACGCTTCATGGCTCAGAGGTTGGCTACTACTGTGGGGGGAAGGGCGCCAATCAGGCAGTGGCAGCGGCGCGATTGGGTGCGGATGTACGCCTCTTCGGCAAGGTGGGCGACGATGCCTTTGGCGATCGGCTGCTGGACGGGCTCCGAAGCCACCGCGTCGACGTCGATGCGGTCGAATGCGAGTCAGGCTGTGCTACTGGGTTGGCGTCGATCTGGGTGAATGACGCAGGCGAAAATGCAATCGTTCTGGCAGCGGGGGCCAATGATCGCGTGGACGATGCCTATGTCGAATGCCGTGGCGCTGCCATCCGCGCTGCCAGCATCCTGCTTCTTCAATTAGAAATTCCTATTAAAACCATCGCGCACATGTTGCTTCGCCTTCCCAGGAACAAGATGACGGTGATTCTCGATCCGGCACCTGCTTGTGATCTCTCGGTGCTGCCGTTGGATCGCATTGATATTCTGACGCCCAATGAACACGAACTACGACTCATTTCCGGGAAAGAGAGCCTGGAAGAAGGCGCTTTTGATTTGCTGGATCGTGGCGCAAAGCATGTCGTATGCACAATGGGGCATGCCGGAGCCGTCTGGTTCTCATCAGACGGAACGATGGCACATTTCTCGGCGCCTGAAGTGGCCGTCGTGGACACAACAGCAGCTGGAGATGCGTTCAATGGCGCACTTGCGTGGGCACTGCAGACCCGCTCACTCGAAGATGCGATCGCCTATGGCGTGCGTGCAGGGGCTCTCGCGACCACGAAGCGCGGCGCACAAGAGTCCCTTCCCACACTGCACGCCATCGAAGCGCTTGCGTGACTGCGCACTTCCAATAGATGCGCGCGATTGATTTCGTCCGATTAAAGCAGCTATACTGACATATTGTGAATAAGTCACGTTTCCGAATGTTTCATAGCATGCTCGGTATCTTAGGAATCATTTTACTGCTCTGTGGATTCATCCTGATGGTCTTTCCATCTCTTGAGGCTCGGCTGACCTTTATCCGGCCTGTCTTGCCTCGATCTACGGCCCTGTCTTCTCCCTTGGCGATTCCTGAGAAAGGCCCCTCGCTCCCCTTGGAAACAGAGACAAGTTTTGCAGATCCCAATCTCGAAGCGACTGTTCGAAGAGCCATCGCGATCTCAACTGGCGTGATTGAATCCAGCGATCTAGTGGAATTGCTGAGTCTCGATGTGAGCCAGTGCCGCATTACATCTCTTGAGGGAATTGAGCAGTGTGCCAATCTCATTGAACTCGATCTGAGCGGCAATCACGTTACGAACCTAGCTCCTCTTGCCGAACTTGCCAGGCTAGAGGTTCTAGATCTTTCTGACAATGGGATTGAGGATTCTGCAAATCTCAATGCCATTTCAGCGTGCGGCAATCTTCGGTTGCTTTCGCTCAGCGCAAACGAAATCATCGACATCACGCCATTGGCGAACCTAGAGAACCTTTCTGTCCTAGATCTCTCTGGGAACAAGATCGTGGACGCGTCGTCCTTGCTTGAGAATCGTGGGTTAGGACGGGGCGACAGCATCGATTTGCGTTTCAATCCAATGGACCTTGGAGAAGGGAGTGCCAACCGTACGACCATCCGGTCTCTGGAAGCGCGAGGGGCGATGGTCACTCCCTCTGGAGATGTGCGCATCATCGCCTTCGAAGATCAGGGACTCGAGAGAGCCGTTCGAAACGCAGCCGGGCAATGGGAAGGGCAACTTCTTGAGGACAATGTACAGCATGTATCTGAGTTGGCGGCAGCGTCCCATGGCATCGTTGATTTGGAGGGACTCCAGTATTTGCATCAGCTCCAGCGCATCAATGTCAGTTGGAATGAGATCGTCGACTGCAGCCTGCTTACGCAGTTGCAGCATGTCTATGAATTGAACTTGAAAGGGAACAACGTTGTGGACGTTGCCCCGATTGTCGCAATCCCCAGCTTGTCTTCTCTGGATCTGTCGGAAAATCGAATCGCGAATATTGATGTGGTTTGGAAATCGCACGGACTCTTGGTCCTCGCCCTTGCTCGCAATGAGATTAAGACCATTGATGCGATCAGCGATTTGAAGGGGTTGCGACTCTTGGATGTCAGTGGCAATCAAATCGTTGATATCTCGGCAATCCGAGGATTCTTGTTTCTGGATCACCTCGTGTTGAGCGACAATCAGATTACTGATATCACCGTGCTCTCAGGATTGAGTGCGCTGCGGAACGTTGAGCTCGCCAACAATCAAGTTGCCGACATCTCTCCTTTGCTCAAGTGTGTGGGCCTACGTGGCGCAGCCGCTGTCGTGGACTTGCGGGGCAATCCACTGGATTTAAATCCGGGCAGTGAGACTCTCGGCCACGTTGAGGCACTTCAAGCTCGCGGAGTGGATGTCAGGTTCTAGCTGAGATCTCTTTCGATCCTGCTGGCGAGGACGATGGCGCGCGCACGGGGATCGGTGCCCCCAACAAGCCCCCCGACACAACGCGTTTCGTCGCAGCCGATGACCGACTCGTGTTTGCTGCTGGCGTGGCCTCCCAAGCCTTGCCTGTTTTCTTGAGGCGTCCTTCAATAGCCCAAACAAGCTAGGTTCGGTTGACTGCTGACTGTCCCGACTTGTGCGAGCACACCGGAGAGCGAGGATTGTGAGACAGACGAAACCATCGCTCAAGTAGATTGTAGGTATGCTAGGTTGTATGTGTGACGCGATCCTGCGACGATTGGCCTTGCTGAACAGGACGCGTTCACTGACGAAGGCCAGAGGGATTGGAGGATTCCATGCAATCGAGACATCGAGGCAGGCGGGTTGGCTGGTTGGCTACTTCACTGATTGTCGGATTGCTCGTGTCTGTGAGCGCAGCGGAACTTAACGTTCCCGATGACTACCGGACCATTGAGGATGCCGTCCGTGCAGCGTCCTTCAACGATACGATCATTGTTGCCGACAAGTTCACGATCAAGGATTCGATTACCCTTCGGAATGCGAGGCGGCTGACGATCGAAGGCGAATTCCGGTTTCGTCGCAACACGGTCATTCAGGGGCGCCGGGACACGGAGCCGGTGATTGAGTTGTTGAACTGTAGTGACCTCACATTCAAGAACTTCACCATTCAAAGCGGTTCGGTCGGAATCAGTGCAACGAATAGTCGGAATATCGAGATTGTCGAATGCCTTGTCCAGCAGAACGTGGGGGCTGGGCTGTCAGGGGCGGGCTTCGTTCTCGAGGACACGACCGTAACCAACAACGCATCGTGGGGCATTGAGCTGATTGGTGATCCCTATGCATCGACGGACGCCACCATCGAATTGATCAACTCCTTTGTGACGGCAAACGCTGCGGGGGGAATGAGAATTCAAGACGCCTTCGCGACCATTGAGGGAACAGAATTCACCAGAAATCGAGGCTACGGAATCGTTGTCGATGGCAAGACAGAGGTCGAATTTGTCGATACGGCCATCCCCACAGTGATTTCGTTGAACAGAGACGGTGGCGTGCTCATACGCGACGCCACGTTTACGCTGCAGGGCACTGCGCAAATTGAAGACAACCTAGGGGTTGGGATTGAAGCCGAGCGCGCGAATTTGACGGTTGTTGGGGCGACGATTAGTGGGCATCGCACAGCAGGCATCCTCTACCGTGATTCACACGGAACTGTGGCCGATAGCTTCGTTGTCGACAATGCCGGTGCCGGAATTGTCATCGACGAAGGAAGTGTTGTTACCATTTCGTTGACGTCAGTGACCGGACAAGGCACGGACGGCGTGCAAGTCCTGAATGGATCCACGGCAACGGTTAATGGCGGGTCCACGTTGTCTGACAACGCTCAGGCTGGTCTGCTCCTCGATGGCACGGCAGCGACGATGTCATCTGCGACTGCATCTGGAAACGGTGTGGCAGGAGTCCGCTTGATTCACGGCGCCGTGGGCACGCTTCAGACAGCAACGATCCAAGGGAACGATATTGACGGCGTGCTCGTCGATGCCTCAACGGTCACCATAGATGGCGGGACCTGCTCTGAGAACGTGCGACACGGTGTGATGGTGATCCATGACGGAACGGCGACCGCACAGAATGGCGCCGTGTTGTCCGGAAACGGTGTGGATGGTTTGCATGTTGAGTCCGGAGTTGGCGAGCTTCAAGGAGCATCGGCGGATCAGAATACGCAAGATGGTGTGCGTGTCCTTGGAGGCAGCACCGGGACCGTGGCTGACAGCACGGTTGTTGGCAACGGTGTTGACGGTGTGGGCGTCGACACGGCGTCGGCCACCATCTCCAACAGCCAAGTCTATGGCAATGGTGCCAATGGGGCTCATGCTCTTCATGACGGTACGCTCACAGTGATCAACGGATCACGCATCTATGACAACGCGCTGGATGGCGTTCTTGTGGATGCAGCGATTGGAACGATTGATGCGAGTCAGTGCACGGGAAATGGAATGCATGGTGCGCACGCTGTGAACGATTCGACATTGACTGTCCTCAATCAGTCCACATTTGGAGCGAACACGCTGGATGGCGTGCTTGTTGAGGATAGTTACCTCGATTTTGCAGACAGCACGGCAGATGGGAACGGACGAGATGGTGTGTCGTTGATTGACGCAGAAGCCAAACTGGCGAATGCGACGCTGATCAATCAAGTCGTTCACGGCCTTCACATGAGCGGAAGTTACGCGACGGTGACGAGTTCGGACATTCGCAGTAACAGAGCCGAGGGTGTGTTTGAACAAAAATCACGCTTGTCATTAATTGACAGTGAGGTTGTTGCCAACGGGAACAACGGTGTGTTACTTGAAAACGCGCTCGTCGACGTACTTCGCACACTGTTTAGCGCCAACGGTATCCACGGCATTCTTGGAGGGAACAACTCTAGCGCCACGTTGACCGATTCGACGCTGACCCAACATCCGAGTGAAGGGGCCTATTTCTCCACCAGTTCTGGCGACTTCCTTCGCTGCTCGATTACTGACAATGCACCGCACGGAATCGGCACGGATGTGGCTGCCTTGGTGATGGCGGATTCGGACATCTCAAACAACGAAGTTCATGGGATTAACCTCGTCAACTCCACGGCTGATTTACTTGCCTGCACGTTTACTGGCAATGGCGATACCGGTTTGGAATCGCAGGACTCCACGGCATCCCTAGCGGATTGTGCATTCGCCAATCAGGGAGCCGAAGGCATCGATCTGGCAAACTCGGCCGCCAATTTGGAGAACTCAACGATTCTAAACAGCGTCGGTGTCGGGTTGATGGCCAGCCGCTCAGTTATTGCGTTGGATGGCGGGGCGATTCGCAACAATGGATCGCACGGCATGCAGTTGACCAAGGCGTCTGTCGGAGCGACGGATGTGACCGTCACCGGGAACGCGGGAAGTGGTGTTTTGGGCGATTCCGCGGGTGCCACTTTTGTGGATTGCACAGTAAGTGAGAACACATCGCACGGCATGAACCTGACGTTCTCGCAAGTGAGCTTTGAGAAGGGCGAGATTTCGGACAACGGGGCGACAGGCATCACCGGACGCGAGCGATCCCGCGTTACGTTGATCAACACATCGGTTACCGGACACTCCGGTGCCGGTGTTCTTCTCGAAGATTCATCGGGAGACATTCGCGCGACCACACTTCAGAAGAACGGGGCCGAGGCGGTTGTTGCTGCCAATTCAGTGGTGCGTATCGTCGACGGAAGCTTGGTCGCCGACAACGAGGCAAGTGGCATCCAGCTGGCCAATTCTTTCCTGGAAGTCAAGGGAAGTACGATTCGCGACAACGCCATGCACGGAATTGATGCCGTGCTATCAACATTGGCTGTGTCCAACGCGGACATCGTCGATCAGGTCAATGATGGCCTTCATCTGTCGGACTCCAAAGCAGACCTTGAGATCGTGGATGTGTCAAACAATGATGAGCGAGGCATTTATGCCGAGGAAAACTCGGAGGTCAAGCTTCGAGGGAGCACAGTTACTGGCAACGGTACGGAAGGAATTGAGATCCTCGCCAGTACAGTTGAGCTTATCGATGCGGAAGTCACTGACAATGGGGCAGATGGCGTTCTCGCATATGACGGCAACTTGATTGTCGTCGAGTCAGTGATTTCGGATCACCAGCTCTTTGGCGTCGCCCTCAGCGGCACGGCGGCAGAAATCACGGACTGTGAAATCACAGACAATGGCAGCTTTGGCATCTACGGCGCCAATGGAGCCACGTGCGTGCTGATGGCATCCAGTGTGTCCGGGAATGCAGAGGGTGGCGTGAAGCTTCAAGATGGCGCCATTGACGTCATCGCTAGCCAGATCAGCTCTAATGAAGAGCACGGAATCCTGGCCATCGAGGGCATTGTCAATCTATCGCAAGCATCGCGTATCACGGACCAACCAGACGATGCGTTGCACCTGATCGGCGCATCAGCCAAGTTGGTCGATTCAACGCTGGATGACAATGGTGGCGATGCCATTGACGCTTCGAACAGCAAGGCGACTGTGCAGGGCTGCACACTGTCGGACAATGGAGAGAACGCGATCCGCTCAGTCTCCAGCTCAGTGACGGCCTCCACCAGCATTCTCTCGAGCAACGGCGAATCTGCCGTAGTCGCTACGGATCGCTCTCGCGTTACGCTGATTGGGAGTACGGTTACCGATCATCCTGACGATGCGTTCGTCATTGACACCAGCGCTGTCGATTTGCAGGACTGTGATGTGGTCGACAACAACGCAAGTGCCGTTTCCTCCACGACTGGGACGTTGTCGATCTCAGGAACAACAATTACTGGACATCCCACAGATGCTCTTGTTCTTGTCGATTCCCGGGCTGAGATTCGCAGCTCATCGATTGAGGACAATGGCGGTTCAGCGATTCACGCTACGACATCCACCATTTCTTGTGATGATGCGACCATTCAACGACACCCGACGCACGGGATTGTGCTAGTTGGCTCATCTCTTGAATGGGTGGGCAGCATTCTCGCGGCCAACGAGGGCAGCGGTGTCACAGCAGACGACTCTCAAATTACGGTGTCGGCGAGTACGATTGCTGACAACGCAGACTACGCTTTGTATCTGTCTGTCAGCTCAGCTGTGATATCCAATGGCTCGGTTCTCCGTGCCAATGGCGACGTCGCGGTGATGACGGTCAATTCGACGCTGACTGTCTTGGATTCCAGCATTGTTGAGCACCCCAAGAGCGGTGTTGTGCTGGACAATTCACCGGCATCCATTTCAGACAGCTCGATTAGCGACAACCTGGGCTGGGCCATCGAAGCGATCAACGAGTCGGCTTTCATGACTGCGCATTCGACCTTCTCAGGGAATACGCTGGGTGGACTGTCTCTGACGCGATCTGTTGCCGCGCTGCTGGATGCGACCTTCGTGACGGGCAACCTTGCTGCGGGCATTGAGATCTCGGACCGGGCAGCCATCCTTGTTCTCGATTCGACGATTTCGAGCAATGCTGGCTATGGGCTGCTGGTTGATACGTCGTCGGTTTCCATTCGCGGTGCGACGATCACCGGCAACACCGATGATGGGCTGCATCTGCTGAATCAGTCGGTGCTATCGCTGGTCCTGTCAGATCTATCGAGCAATCAATCCGACGGCCTCCATTTGGAGACGTCTGTGGCCTCGATTCGGCAGAACACGCTTCGCAACAATCTCGGATTCGGTGTATTCATCGATGGCGCATCGCTGGTTTCTGGATACGACAACGAAATCACCGGGAATGGTACAAATCTGTCAGACCGTGTTCCTGCTGAACTGACGGAACCTCGTCAAGCCGGACTGGACGAATAGGCTTCTTTCGGTCGCACGCTGAGGCAAGAGGGCGCTATTGTAGTAGTTGGACAATGAGCATGCCCTCTTGCCGATCAGCGACATAGACATAGCCGTTGCGCACGGCGATTGCCGTTGCCTCACCCGGTGTATCCACCTGGGCAATGAGCTGAGGCTCCAGGGCATCCAACAGCGAGTAGGCTGACATGCCAGCAGTCTTCTCAGCGACGAACAACGTGCTTCCTGAAATGAGTACGCCAATCGCTTCGCCAGTCGTGCTGATCCATCCCACCTCAACGGGTACCGCTGGAATGGCGACATCCACGATACGTACGCCCCGGTAGCCGGTGGCGACATAAGCGAGATGGCCATAGACCGCGATATCGCTTGCATCGCCAGACAAGTCGAGATGTCCAATGGACGCCGGCGTATTGGGATTCGAAAGATCGATGATTTCAATTCCAGCATCACCTACGGCAACGAGCGCGTATGGATCGGCGATGGCGATGGCTGCTGGATACCCCTTCGTATCGATGGCTGAAACGGCGACAAGTGCTCGATCGGATTGAATTCGCGCGATTTGCAGCCCTCCCCGCTGATCCGAAATCAACACGAGATCATTGTAAATGGTGATCGAATGCGCGGAGCCTGGCGTGTCGAACACGCCGATCTGAACGGGGCGCGAGGGGTCAGACACATCGATGAGGGTCACGCCCTCACTTCGGTTGGCGACATAGGCGGTGTGGTCAGACACAGCGACCGCCTGGGCATAGCCATTTGTGCTGTGCGATCCAACCTCGAATGGGTCGGCGGGATCGCTGACATCGAGGATTAGTAATCCTTTGGTTCCTACCACGAGGTAGGCCATGTCGCCAACAATTGCAATATCGAGCGAATACCCTGACGGATTGTAGGTGGCAATGGACTCAAGCTGAAGAGTGGAAGACACGCTCAGTTGATAGATGCCTGCTCCATTGGTGGATGAGATCTCCAAGAAATAGGTGCCTGTTTCAGGTGCCTGCCACAGCAGCTGGGTGGCTCCGCCCGACACCGTGTTGGCCGACTCCTGAAGCAGCTGCCCGTCAGGCCCGTGAATCGATACCTTGATGCCGCCAGGCCCGTTTGTGGAGGCGAGGTCGAACGTGTACTCGGCTTCTTGACGCGCATCTAGTTGGAACCAATCGACGTCTCCCGCGACCTCCAGGCTACCCAAAATCTCAGTCCACTCGACGGGAATAGGGGTAGCAAATGCTGCATCGTTTGCGTGATCGTCTGCGTAGTCGCCCTTCTCAATCGTCACGATGTAGGAACCCGTGGGCTCCCCTGACTCTGACTGAATGAACAGGAATAGAGGCTCTGATGCGGCCGCATCGAGGGTGTCTGTTTGAGTCACGCCACGACTTATCATCGTAGCCAGCGGGGCAGTTGAGCCATTGGCAAACACTTGGGCTGACAACGAGCTGTCTTCTCCAGGCGACGTGAAGCGAATGGAATACTCATAGCCCTGAACAACCTGAATCATGAATACGTCAACATCGCCTGTCTCCTCCAAATAGCCCGCCGCCGTCACGCCGCTGGCTAGCGGCGTCGCACTCAATCGGTCGTTCCCGTGATCGTCAAGCTGGGCAATCGACACCGTCAAGCCATAGCAGCCGGTCCCCGTTGTTGCTTGCGCGTGGCGGACCATGAGGAAGTGAATGCCCGACTGGGTGCAGGTCCACACGATGCGAGCGTTTGTCTCGCCGCCTGAGTTGTCATCCACTGCGAGAATGCCTTGCCCCGCGGGTTCGATCAAATACAGAAGGCTATCCATCTCGGCTGTCGGATGACTGGTGCTGATCCGATAGGTGCGCCCGGCGGTGGCGTGGAACAAGAAATAGTCCATGTCGCCAGCATCCTCAATACACGCGGTAATGAGCTGACCATCTGTCGCAATGGGAGTAGCTGCTAGCGGAGAATTCCCATGGTCGTCCCCCCAAGAGGTCCCAGATCCAACAAGCACCAGCAGCGCGATGGCGATGAGCGTTCTCACGTGTACCCTCCATTCTCTGACATCCGATTCTCACGAGCCTCATGTCGCAGGGTTTTCGATGCCAGTATACGATCTACGTTCATCCTACACCCAAGGATGACGGCCGTGTCCGATATCGACGCGTCATCAATGGACGTCCTACATGTGGGGAACAAACAGGCCGTTGACGTGTAATTGGACAAGGAGAGCATGGGGCGTCGCCCTTTGCGCAATGGCTTCGTGTAGAATGTGATCGCGCAGGTTGGAGAGAAAGGAGAAGTCGATGAATAGGCGAATCGGGATGGGCTTTGCAGTTGGGCTGGTGCTTGTGATGTCCGTCTTGGCCGTTGGCCAGAAGACTGTGACGTATGCAGACAAGAATCTTGAGGCAGCGATTCGTGAAGCCATCTACATCAGCCGAGGCGCGATTCTTGACTACGATGTGGCCTGGCTCACCGAGCTTGTAGCTTCAAATCTTGGGATTGGCAGCCTCGATGGGCTGCAATACTGCACCTCATTGGCGACCGTCGTCTTGTCTGGCAACAAGATCACCGATCTGGGCCCCCTGCGAGGCGCTGCGGCGTTGGTCACCGCCGTGCTTAATGACAACGACATCTCTGACGTGACCACGCTGGGAAAGCTGACCAATCTGCGCAATCTCAACTTGATGGGAAATTCGATTTCCAACATCTCGGCACTGAGCGCGCTCACAAGACTGGAAACCCTCGACCTAAGGGGCAACACGATCTCGAACCTTTCTCCCCTTGGGGAATTGGTGCGGCTCGAATCGCTGGCATTCACATGCGGTAGTGGCTGTTCGATTTCTCCGCTTCATCCACTCGACAAATTGGCATCATTGAGTATTGAAACCTCTGGCGCCATTGATCTGACAGCGCTGGGGCTGATGGACGAGCTTGAGCGTTTGGAAATCATCTCCAGCGATATCAGCGATTGGGAACCGCTACGCCGCCTGCCATCGCTGACGCGGCTGTGGCTTCGCGACCTTGCGCTAGCTGATTTAGTGGAAGTGATCGACGTGCTGCCCGGATTGGAGGAGATCGGACTGGCCGACATGGAGCTTGATAGCTTCCTGCCGCTGGGTGAGCTGGGGAACTTGAACAAACTCCATTTGCGGAACGTCGGATTTGACGACATGGGGATTCTTTTCCAATTCCCGCATCTTGAGGCATTAAGTCTGGGTAGCAACGGCATGACCGAAGTGATTGCCCTGGCAACATTCCAGGACTTGCTTGAATTGGATCTATCGGACAACGACATAGACGACATTCACCCGCTTGCTTCTTTGATCCTTCTTGAGCGATTGAATCTCTCAGGCAATCCTGTGGTTGACATCATGCCGCTTCAGACCCTTAAGGCGCTGCGCTGGATTGATCTGAGCGGCACGAACGTGAGCAGCATCGCCGTCTTGCTCTTGTTCGAGGATCTTGAGTATGTGGACCTCGCGGATACATCAATC